>JBFMGU010000289.1:0-13109 GCA_040752415.1 Myxococcota bacterium | reverse complement strand
GCCCACCTGGCCCGCGCTCCTCGTGCTGGCGCTGGGCGCCGCCTCGCTGGCCGCGTTGCGCGGTGGCGCCAATACCGCCGTTCTCGTCGGGGCGGGGGCGTTGGTGGTGGAAGCGCTGCCCCTCATCGGTCGACCGATCTCCGACATGCCCACCGTGCTGGGACTGGCGTGCGCGGCGGGCGCGGTGCCGGTTCTCGTCGAGCTGTTCACGCGTCGGGCGCGCGTGGACCGTGAGCAGGCGGTGAAGGACGCCGTGGACCAGCGGTTGCGCGCTCTTGACGAGGATGCCCGCGCCTACCGGCTCATCACCTCGACGCTGCGCGGGGACCTGCCGCTGGACATCCGGGAGCAGCGTCGACGCGTGGGCAGCGTGCAGGCCATCCGCGAGTCCGTCTACGCGCTCCTGGAGCTGACCAGCCGCGCGCTCGGGAACCCGCACACCTGCGCGCTCTTCCTGCTGGACCCCACGGGAAAACAGCTCAAGGTGCAGGAGCTGATCACGCGCAGCGACTTCGTGGCGACGGGCCCGGTTCCCGCGGACAAGGGCGTGCTGGGCACCGTGTGCAAGAAGAAGGACGTGCTCAGCCTGGGGAACCTCAAGAGCGATTTCCAGGGCGTCACCTGGTACCACCCGCCGGAGCAGCTCTCCGCCATCGTCGCGGTGCCGGTGATGGAAGGTGAGCACCTGCGCGGCGTCCTGCTCTGTGACTGGAAGGACGAGCACGCTCCCGGTGAGCGCGAGACCAGCGTGTTGCGCGCGGTGGCGCGACAGGTGGTCCGCACCATGGAAACGGAGCAGCTCTTCGCCGTCATTGACCGCGACAAGCAACAGACCGACCGCCTCTACGCCGCGTCCCGTCGTTTCATCGAGGCGGTGACGCTGGAGGACACCTTCAAGGTGGCGCTGGAGACCGCGCGGCAGGTCTGCGACGCGTCGGTGGCGGTGCTGGCGCTCAAGGAGGAGGGCGCCATCAAGGTGTCCGCGGTGGATGGGCTGCCGCCGGAGCACGTGGGCAAGGCCGTGGTCGACGACAGCGGGCTCATCACGGCGTGCATGAAGAACCAGGTGGTGCTGCCGCATGGCGTGTGGGAGCCGGAGCGGATCCGCAGCGTGCTCGGTCCCGAGGCGCCGCTGCCGGGCATGGAGGCCGTGCGCATCGTCCCGTTCCTCGAGAAGAACGAGAGCGTGGGCGTCCTGGTGGTGGCGGCGCAGAAGAAGCTTGCGTTCCCCCGTGACGTCGACGAGCGGCTGCAGGTCACCGCGGACATGGCCGCCATGGGCGTGGCCAACGCGCGCCTCTATGCGCGCATGGAACGCATGGCCACCACCGACGGACTCACCGGCCTGCTCAATCACCGCACCTTCCAGGAGCGCTTCTCCGAGGTGCTCAAGCGGGCTTCGCGCTACAAGCGCACCGTGGCGCTCATCCTCACGGACATCGACCACTTCAAGAACGTCAACGACACCTACGGGCACCCGGTTGGCGACGAGGTCATCCGTCGCGTGGCCAGCGTGCTCAAGACGCAGATCCGGACCACCGACATCGTGGCGCGCTACGGCGGTGAGGAGTTCGCCGTGGTGATGGATGAGACGGACGCCAACGGCTGCCTGCAGATGGCCGAGCGCATCCGTCAGGCCGTGAGCAAGGAGGTGGTCACCACGGACATGGGCCCCCTCAAAGTGACCCTGAGTCTCGGCGTGGCGGCGTATCCCACGCACGGGACGGAGAAGCACCACATCATCGAGCGTGCAGACCAGGCGCTGTACGTGGCCAAGCACAACGGGCGTAACCGCGCGGTCATTGCCGCACCGCCGGAAGGCGCTCCCACCGCACAACCCCACGCGGAGAAGGCATGAAGAAACAATACGTCCTCGACACCAACGTGCTGCTGCATGACCCCCGCGCAATCTTCTCATTCGAGGACAATGACGTCGTCATTCCCATCTACTGCATCGAGGAGGTGGACGCGTTCAAGAAGGAGCAGAGTGAACGTGGCCGCAACGCACGACGCGTCTCCAAGTACCTGGACGACCTGCGCGAGGAGGGCCATCTCTCCGACGGTGTGAAGCTTGACAAGGGCGGGACGCTGCGCGTGGTGTTCACGACGTTGAAGCTCCCCGGTGAGGCCTCCCCCGACCGCGACATGGACAGCAAGATCCTGGGCTGTGCCATGGACGTGCGCGACAAGCGGCCGGACATCCGCACGGTGTTCATCACCATGGACACCAACCTGCGCATCCGTGCCGACGCGTACGGCGTGGCGACGGAAACGTACGAGACCGACAGCGTGGAGGTGAGCGAGCTCTACACGGGCTACAGCGAGCTGGAGGTGGACGGGAAGGACGTGGACCGCTTCTACTCGCAGGGGTACCTGGAGTTGGAGGACCCGTACTACTCGCCCAACGAGTTCATCCACCTGCGCGACCGCGGCAATCCCTCGCACACGGCGCTGGGCAAGGTGGACCTGGAGGCGCAGCGGGCCATTCCCATCGGCAAGCCCAAGGACGGCGTGTGGGGCATCCGCAGCCGCAACAAGGAGCAGGCGTTTGCCATGGACCTGCTCATGAACGACGCCATCAAGCTGGTGACGTTGGTGGGCAAGGCCGGCACGGGCAAGACGCTGCTGGCGCTGGCGGCGGGGCTCAGCAAGGTCACCGACGAGGGCGCGTATCACCGCCTGCTGGTGAGCCGCCCGGTGTTCCCGCTGGGGCGCGACATTGGCTACCTTCCGGGCACCGTGGAGGAGAAGCTGAACCCGTGGATGCAGCCCATCTACGACAACGTGGAATACCTCATGGGCCTCAGCCAGAAGGACAAGAAAGGCGGCCGCGGGTACCACGAGCTCGTCGACATGGGGATCATCCAGATCGAGCCGCTGACCTACATCCGCGGCCGGTCCATCCCGCAGCAGTTCATCATCGTCGACGAGAGCCAGAACCTCACGCCGCACGAGATCAAGACCATCATCACGCGCGCCGGCGACGACACCAAGATCGTCCTCACCGGTGACCCGTACCAGATCGACAACCCGTACGTTGACGCCACCAACAACGGCCTCGTGCACATCGTGAACCGGTTCCGCGCGGAGAAGATCGCGGGGCACGTGACGTTGTCGAAGGGTGAGCGCAGCGAGCTGGCGGAGCTGGCCTCCAACCTCCTCTGATCACCCGCCGCGACGTTCCTCGCACGCCTTGTTGTAGATGCCGGTGTGATGCACGCCGGACCAGGTGACGCCGGTGGTGGCGCGCGCCACGGGATCCTGGTTGGTGCGGCGGTAGAGCACCTCACAGGTTTCCTCGTCGACAACCCGCTGGAAGTACCAGCGCTCGCCGGTGCCCGGGTCGCGCGTGACGAAGAAGCGCACGCGTCCGGCGTCCGCACCCCACCAGTTCACGCGCACCACCGCCACGTCGCCCAGCGCGGCGTGGTGCTCCGTCTCCGCGCGGTCCAGCGCATGATCCACCTCTTCACGACGGAAATCCGCCCAGGCGCGGTGCTGCGGGACATCCACCGCCGCCAGCACGAACTCTCCCGTCTTCACCCCCGCGCCCAGCAGGCTCACACCACCCCAGAACACCGCGGACGCGTGGTGCGCCAACGCCGTTCCCGCCGCGGCCCCGGTTCCCGCCGCCAGCGTGATTCCCGACGACACCAACGCGCGCCCCAGCGCATCCAACGCCGTTCCGCCGCGCACCACCGCGCCGAACGGGTGCTCTCCCAGCGCCACCGCCGCGGTGATCATGAGCTGCGCCACGCCGGCCACGTCGGACGCGGGCACGCCGAACAGGTGCTCTCCGACGGTGACGCCGGTTGCGCGCGTGCCCTGGAACAGCGCGGTGCCCGCCACCCGCAGCGGAAGCACCGCCAGGCGCGCCGCCAGCTCCGTCGTCACCGCCACCACCCTGACGCCGTGCAAGGCGATCAACGCCGTGCGCTCCGCGCCCCACGCCGCGTACGACGCCGCAAGCCCCATCAACCCGATGGCCGGCGCACCCAACCACTGCGCCATGCTCACCATCGCCGCCAGGCCCACCAGCGCCGCAAGCCCCGCCGCTGTGGCCGTGGTGGCGACGATGCCGATGGTCGCCGTGGCGGCAACGCGAAGGAGACCGGCGCCCGCGCTGAGCACGCCCAACGTCATGCCACCGACGGTGACCAGCCCCGTGACCGCGGTGCCCAACGCGTACGCGCCCGCCGCGCCCGCGAGCCCCGACGAGTAGAGCAGGGCCACCGCGGGATAGCCGAGCGCGGGAAGGGCCAGCGCCGCGCCCCAGCCGGTGCAGGCGAGGAGCGGAAGGATCGTCGGGAGGAGCACGCCCAGGTGCAGTGCCAGCCTGCCCGCGCCCGACGCCACCCACAGCGGGGCCATGACCTGGTCGTCGTTCTCCCATGCCTGCGACGCACTCTGCAGTCCCGCCTGCGCGCCCCTGTTCCAACCCATCTGCGTGTTCCAGCCCGCCCACTGCGTGATCGCCCGTTGCGACTGGACGAAAGGGACCATCTGGTTCTGCGCCAGCCACGTCGTCAGCGCGGACGCGTTGCCGGACCCCAGGGTGAACGCGCGCTGTCCATCCCGCAACGTGGCGGCCCAACCCGCGCGCGCCACGTGCTCCGTGCCGGTCCACACCGCGCGGCTGTTGGCCGGGATGGCCTGGATGGCGGCCCAGGTGTCGTCGGAGAATGACGCGGCCACGGCGCCGGTGGTGGCCATGGCGGCGTACCAGTTTTCCACGGTTCCCGTGGTCATTCCGGTCCAGCCAGCGTCCACCTGGGCGCGCGTCCAGCGGGTGATGTCGTCGTCCCGCGAGAAGGCGGCGGCGCGACGCTCCGCCAGCGCGTCACCGGTCTCCTTCCACGACTGCGCGTAGGCGGACTCGGTGTTGCGCTGGATGATGACGGCGCGGGCGTCGGCGTCGATGGCTTCCGAGGCGGTGTGCGTGTGCGCGGCGCGCCAGGCGAGTCGGGATTCCTCCAGCGCGTGCAGCCGCGCGTCGACCGCGCGACGATGCGTCGCCACGGTCTGGTTGCCGATGCTGTCCATGCTCCGTGGCAACGTGGTCACGCTGTCGCGCGCGTGCTGGACAGCGGCGTCCGCGTGCATGGCCGAGCGGGACGCACCCTCGTGCATGATGCCGTCGGCTTCGTGGGCAGCCCGCGGAATGGTCTGCACCGCGTCGGCTGCCGCATCCTGTTGCTCCGCGCTGTGGTGCAGTGACTCATCGACGAGCGCGCCTCCCGCACTCTCGCCGAGATTCGGCGTGGGCTGCTCGTAGGTCTTCTCGGGCGTGACGTCGGCATGCAGCGTTGCCATCAGCGCCAGCGTTTGCAGCATCATGGCTCATTCCCTTCGTGCTGCGCCTGGCAGCGCACGTCGTACCAGCCGGAATCAAGGACTTCCGCGTTCCTTCCGTCGCTGCGGTAGGTGATGGCGCAGTCGGGGCCCACGTGCCGGTAGAAGCGGACCGGGTCCCCGTCGATCTTCATCGTGAAGAAGTGGACCTTGCCGCGGTCGGGGCCGGAGAAGACCACGCGGATGTAGCTGACGTCGGTGCCCAGGCGGGATTTCACGTCGGGGGGCTGGCGTTCCAGCATCTCACGCAGTTGGGGCTCACGCTCCGCCTTCCACTGGTTCTGCCGGTCAAAGCGCAGGGGCGCCGTCACGTTCTCGAACGCGCCCACCGCTCCGCTCACCACGAGCTTCCCGCCGTGATGGATGAATTCCACGTTCGCCACCCCCAACGCGACGAGGGCGTGGAGGAACGCGCGCGTCGTCGTCACCGAGGTCAACCCGAGCACGCCGAACGAGTATCCCGTGGCGCCCACGACGAGATGCGTGGTGCCCTGGATGGGATCACGGATGAGCTGCCACCCGGCTCCCAATGTCCCGCCCAGCATGTGTGCGCCCGCTGCCAGCGGCGTGGCGACGAGGTTGTCTCCCACCGCCACCGCACCCACCCGCGCAAAGCGCGCCGCGGTCACCAGCACGCCCAGCGCCGGGATGCCCATGCGCAGCGCCAGGTCCGCAACCCGCGCCGCAATCACGCGAGAGGTCCCCGTCACCGCGTACGTCACGCTCTCCGCCGCTCCGGTGCCAATCGCCTCCGCGCCGCGAAGGGTTCCAGTGACGACGTCAATCCCCAGCCACGCCACCCCGCGCGTCCCCACGAAGAGGCCACCCGCGGCAAGCCCCATGCTCGGCGCCATCACCGTGGCAAGCGCTCCCGCGCCCACGGCACCGACGGTCCGCGTGACTCCCGCGCCAGCCGCGCCCACCGTGAGCGCGGAGCCGCCGAGCACCACACCCGTCGTCATCACGGTCCCGGTGGTTGCCGTGGCAATGGCGCCCGCCGTGCCCAGGCCCAACGTGCCCACCTCCAGCGCGCGGGAGATGACGTGATTGCCCACCGTGCTGCCCACACGCGCCACCTGGTTTCCGACGTGACGAGCCACTCCGCGTCCGGCCTGCACCACCACGCCGCCCACGCCCAACGCCGCCAGCCCACCTGCCTGGCCCGCTCCGGCCACGGCGTGAACCAGCTGCGCCATGGGATGGATCACGAACAGGTGCGTCACCCCCTGCGCGACGCCGGTGACCGAATACGCGGTCCCCATCAGGATCCCCTCGACGTCACCGGCGAAGTAGTTGTCCCCCGCGAGGCGCATCCCGCCCTCGAGGTAGTCGTGGTAGCCGAGCTGCCAGAGTGCCTTGGCGTCGCGCTGGGAGTCGCGCCACTGCGACGCCAGCGCGGGGCGCACGTATGCAAACGTTTCCTCCGTGACGACGCGGACGGCGCTGTCGGTCTCGCGGTTGATCACGTTGGTTCGCGCGGCGGCGCTCTCGTCGATGGCAGCCTGGTCCCGACGTTCTTCCCCGCGAATGGTCCGCAGCGCGCGCTGGGTGTCCTCCACCGCGCCCACCGTGCCGTCGCCCGTCCACAGCGCCAGGTCGGTGGCCATCTCCACGGTGGAGGTGGCGACGTTGCGGGTCCAGCGCTGGGTGTCGTCGAGACCCTGTGGGCCCTGCTGGGCGGTCCACCGCGCAAGCTGGGGCACCATGTCGGCGCTCGCGTTCACCAGGGCGCGTGCGGAATGCGTGCTCTCCAGGTGGTGCACGACGATCGACGCAGCCATCTGCTCCGTCGCCACGCGGTGCCCCGCCTCCGCCTTTTCGCGTGCCACGCGGAGTCCCTCGTCGGTCTCTTTCACGGCGGCGGCGGCGGTGGCGTCGGCGCGCGTACCGCTCTCCCGGAGGAGCTGATCCGCCTGCTTGCTGTTCTCCTCCATCTCCTTGCGCGTTTCCTCGTCGACGTGGGCGGTGTGCGCGGCGTTCTCCCTCGCAACCTGGGCGGTGCGGGTCGCTGCGTCGGAGAGCTCACCGCGAGCGGCCTGCAGGTGCTCGGGGAGGAGGACCACCGTGTCGCGCAGCTGGATGTGCCCCTGCTCGGCGTGCTTGCGGAGGAACGCGTTCAGCTCGGGCCCACCGGGAACCACCAGCGTGTCTCCGACGCGGATGCCGTGCTCAAACGCGTCCACCACGTCGGCGTGCGCACTGCCCAGGTCCTCACGCAGCCGCTGCGGAACCAGGGGCAGGTCCGCGTTCGCGTCCGTCCACCACGCGTCGTACCAAGGCTGTCCGTCCGACGAGATGCCCGGCTCCGCCACGCGCTCCTCCGCGCGCGCCGTCACCGGCCAGAGCACCAGTGTCCAGACGTATGACGCCAACGCCGCCTGCGCAGTCAGGGTCCGTCTCATGCCACGCCTCCGTGCCAACCCCCTCAGCAACCGCAATGCCAACCCAGCGGTAAGTGGCTCAAGTGCAAGGGAAATTTGGCAAATTTATAGCTAGTGTCTAATTACGTGGGATGCAAGGGGTGCGACGCGCCTGGCGCGCCGGGGTGAATCCTGCGGGGCACCGGTGTGGAGAGTGTGTGGAGCGGGGCAGGACGCGCGGCGTGCTACTGGTCGACAGTCTCCAACCCTTGGTGAGCCCATGCGTCCCGTCCTGCTGACGCTGGTCCTGGTGGTTGCGGCGTGCTCGCAGGGAAGCTCGTCGCCGCCTCCTCCTCCGGTCGCGATGTTGTCGGTGTCGTCGGACGGGAGGCCCGCGGGTCCGTCTCTGCACGTGGAGGGAGAAGCCGCGGACAACGTGGTGACGCTGCGCGTGGTGGCCACGGACCTCGGCGGGATCCTGGGGTTCTCCTACCACCTGCGTTACGACCCGACGCGCCTGCGCATCCTCGACACCGACGTGCGACGTGCACAACCCGCCGTGCTGGGCCCTGACGCCGTGATGCTTGCCGTGGACCGGCAGGGCGACGTGTCTCTCGGCGGCACACGCTCCGGTGCGCGCAATGGACCGGCGCATCTGGAGGGGGCCGTCACGGTTCTGGAGCTGCGCGTGGAGCCGCTGGTCGACGGGGAATCCGCGGTGGGCATCCAGGACGTCGTGGTGAGGCGCGTGGATGGGGCGCTGGTCCCCGTGCAGGTTGCGGGGGCGCGCGTGGTGCGGGGGCAGTCATGACGCGCCTCCTCCCGGTCCTGCTGTTGTGTCCCGTGGTGGCGCACGCGGCGCTGGACGTGGAGCGGCAGGACATCCACGCGGACATCAGCGGCAGTGAGCTCGTGATCGACCTGCAGCTCACCGTGCGTGGCGACGGAGAGAGCGTTGACCTCGCGCTGTTGAAGCCGTCCCTCCCGGTGACACTGCTGGAGGTCGACGGTGAAGTGACGAGCCTGCAGGATGACCCGGACTTCGACGTTGTTTCCCACGTGGTCTGGGACACCGCGCCCGCCGCCGACGCGACGACGCTGGTCCGCCTGGTGATGCGTGGCCAACCCAGCTGCGCGCGCAACGACGGGTCCGGCTTCGTGAACTGTGTGTTCGGTCCCGATGAGACCATCCTGGCGCCTCCGTCGGTGCGTTTTGCCTGGGCGTACCTGGGCGCGTTCGAGGTGGACCTGTTCACCGGTACCACCGTGGTGGTCGCCCCGCGTGAGCTGGAGGTTGCGGCGGGGCAGGGCGCGCCCACCAGCGTCGTCGACACCGGCGTGGGGCCGCGCATCTGGTCCTTCACGGTCGACATCCCCACCGAGGTCCCGGTCATCTACGCGCGCGGCGTGCAGGTGGTGCGCTCCGGCGAGGCTCCCGTGGTGGCGGGCTACTACGTGCCCGGTGGCGCGCGGGAGCAGTTGATGACGCACGCTGTGGGGCTGGGCGCGCAGGTGATGGACATCTACGGCGCCACCTACGGCACCATCCCGCTCGACGAGTTCCGCCTCATGACGGTGCCGGAGAACTTCCCGTTCGGCGGGCTGGGCGTGCTCGGCAACGTCCTCCTCGGGGATTACGTGATTGGCGATCTGGACTACCTGCTGGAGCAGGGCGTCTCGCATGAGCTGGCGCACGCGTGGTTTGGCGGCGTTGCCTCGTGCACGAGCTACGAGAAGGGGTTCATGCAGGAGGCCACCGCGGAGTACTCGGCGTGGCGCGCGCTCGGTGAGCTGCAGGGGAACGCGGTGCGCGTGGCCGGCGTGCGGATGAACACGGTCTGGTACATGTTCCGTCGTCCCAACAACGCCGACATCGCCGTGCTGGACTCCCAGGTGGAGCAGTCACCGCTGTACGTGCACGTGACCTATCACAAGGGCTCTTCGGTGCTGCGCACGCTGGAGGAGATGGCGGGAAAGGAAGCACTGACCCAGGCGCTGCGAGCGCTCATCACGCGCGGCGAGCTGACGGCGGGGCAACTGGTGGCGGAGATCAACAACGCCACGGGCCGCAGCATCCTCGAGGAGTTCTCGCAGTGGCTGCTTCGCACCGGCCATCCCACGCTTACCGTCTCCAGCAACACGCGCGTGGCGGGGAGTGGCTACACCGTGGCGGTCTCCGTCGACAGCGAGGGGGACTTCAGCTACCGCCTTCCGCTCGTGGTTGATCTCGAGGATGGCACCTCCGTCGTCGACGTGGCGGACGTGGAGGAGGGCTCGAACGCCTTCAACATCAGCACGGGCAGCAGGCCGGTGGCGGTGCGCGTGGACCCGGAGTGGACGCTGGTGCGCCGCGTCTATCCCGACGTGCTCGGTGACGTGACGCTGGACGGACGGGTTGACGCCGAGGACCTCATGGAGGTGGCCCTCTTCGCGGGTGGCTACGTGCCGGATGAGCGTCGCGTGGACGGCAGCTACGACCCGCTCGTGGACCTCAACGAGGACGAGCGGATTGACGACGACGATCTGCTGGAGGTCCTCGCCGCGGCGGAACGCTGAGGAGGTTTACGGCGTCCCCTGCGCGGGCGGCGGAGTCTGCTGCGGCGTGGGTGCGGCCTGGGGCTGAGCGGGCTGGGCCGGAGCCGGCGGCGCCGCGGCCTCCATGCGACGCATCTCCGCAATGACGTCGTCGGTGATGTCGGAGGTGGGATCCACGTCGAACACACCGTCATTGCGCGTCAGCACCACGCCGGCGCCCCGCGCCATGGCCACCCGACGTACCACCGGCTTCACCTCGGTGTGGAAGCGGAACGTCACGTCCTGCCGCTTGGCCTGCCCCAGCGAGCGCGCACGCTCAACCTCCTGGTCAAGCCGCTTCTGCGCCTCCCCGCGCATGGCGGTGATGCGCGCCTGCTGCTCGGGCGTGGGGCTCTTTCCGGCGGCGTCGATGGCCTGCTGGATCTGGGCGCTGAACTGGTCCCGCAGCTGCCCCAGCTGGCCCTGCAGGGTCTGCTCCGCGCCCTGCAGCTCCTTCAGCATGGTCTGATCCCGCCCCAGCTCCTTGGCCACCCGCTCCAGGTCCACCACCGCCACCGCGCCCGGCCGGGCTTCACTCCTGGGCTGCGCACATCCCGCAACCAGCCACGCCGTGAGCACGGACACACCCAGCATTCTCGTCGTCATGTTGGCGTCACAGCACGCCGGGGACGCGCCCGTCAACCCGGTTCACCACAGGGGCGGGGCGGCGCAACGCGGGTGGCGCCTGTTTGTCGTTGTCAACGGGAGCGGTGCCTGGGAGATTGCTGCGGCAGTCCGAGGTCCGCGGATGGAGCTGTTCGGCCGATTCCGGTTGGTGGAGCGCCTGGCCGCAGGTGGCATGTGCGAGGTGTTCCTGGTGCAGGACCCGGTCACGCCCGCGCCCATGGTGCTCAAACGCCTCCTCCCCGAGCTGGAGAAGGACAAGCGCGCCATGGAGCTGTTCACCAACGAGGGCGAGATCGGCACCATCCTGCGGCACCCCAACATCGTCACCGTGGTGGAGCTGGGGATGGTGGAGCGCCATCCCTACGTGCTCATGGAGCTGGTGGACGGCCCGGACGTCTCCGACCTGCAAGCCGAGCTGGGCGCACGCCAGCAGACCATCAACATCAAGCTGGCCATCTACATCACGCTGCAGATGCTGGATGCGCTTTCCTACGCGCACTTTGCCACGCGGCCCAATGGAGAGCCGCTGGGAATCATCCACCGCGACGTCAGCCCCGACAACCTCTTCTGCTCCCGCGCCGGCGTGGTGAAGCTGGCGGACTTTGGGATTGCCAAGCTCTCCGCCGTGGAGTTCTTCACCGACCCGCGCCTGGGCATCCGCGGCAAGATGAGCTTCATGGCACCGGAGCGCCTGCGTGGTGACCCCCTGGACGGCCGCGCCGACGAGTTCTCCGCCGCGCTGGTCCTCTACGAGCTGTGCACCGGCGTCCGTCCCTACGGGCTGAAGCCCGGCGAGAACATCCCCAGCCTGCGCAAGCGCGTGGAGAAGGCGGACATCCCAAGACCGCGCAAGCTGCTCCCGGTCATGCCGCGCAAGCTGGAGAGCATCATCATGACCGCGTTGGAGCCCGACGCGCGCAACCGCTACGCCACGTGTCGCGACTTTGCGATGGAGCTGCGCGCGCTGGCATTGAAGGAGGACCTCTACGCGGGTGCCCCGGAGCTGCGCGCGCTCATCGAGAAGCTCCTGCCCGCCACGGTGTCCGCTCGTCGTGGCGCGGTGCCCATTTGACCTGACAACGGAGCCTCTCATGAGCAAGCTGTTCAGCCTGGAAGGAAAGGTGGCCATCATCACCGGCGCGTCGCGCGGAATTGGTGAGGCCATGGCGCACGCGTACGCGGAGCATGGCGCGCGTGTCGTCGTGGCGGCGCGCAAACCGGAGGCGCTTGAGGAGGTGGCCCGGGCCATCCAAGCCAAGGGCGGTCAGGTGCGCGCGGTGCCCACGCACGCGGCGCGTCGCGACGAGCTGGAGGCACTGGTGAAAGCCGCGGTGGACGCGTTTGGCAAGGTGGACATCCTCGTCAACAATGCCGCCACCAACGTGTACTTCGGTCCCATGATGGGAGCGGAAGACGGCGCCTACCAGAAGACCTTCGACCTCAACGTGAAGGGCTACTTCGACCTCGCGCGGCTGGTGGCCCAGCACCTCATGGACCGCCGGGCGCCGGGCGCGATCATCAACGTCTCCAGCGTGCTGGGCCTGGGCGCGGCGCCGCTGCAGGGGGTGTACGGCATGACCAAGGCCGCCGTGATTTCCATGACGCGCACCATGGCCACCGAGCTGGGGGGCGCGGGCATCCGCGTCAACGCCATTGCGCCGGGGCTCATCAAGACACGCTTCAGCCAGGCGCTGACCGACAGCCCCGACGTCAGCGGTCGCGTGCTGCAGCAGACGCCGCTGGGACGACTGGGTGAGCCGGCGGACATCGCCGGGGCGGCGGTGTTCCTGGGCTCCGACGCTTCGAGCTTTGTCACCGGGCATACGCTGGTTGTCGACGGTGGGCTCACGCTGGGCGGGTTCTAGGACGCACGGCGCGACTGGGAGTCGTGCGCGCAATTGAACTCCGTGGTGATTCAGGTCGGGGACGGCTTCGCTCAGTCGCCGACCGCCACGCCGACCGTCGTGGGGGTGTCCGAAATTCAGTCACCCTGTCCGAAATTCAGACAGCCCCTGACCTGATTCCCGCATGGTTTCCGTCGAGGAGTGGGTTGGCACTGAGTGTGCTTGGCGCTCACACGCCCCCCCGGCCCCAAGAACAAACCAGCCAGGCGGCGTGGCCACAATGCCTGGCTGGGGGGCTAAGAGACAGTGGGGGTTGGCACGGAGATAAGCACCGGAATTGCCAGATTCCGAC
>JBFMGU010000288.1:0-13186 GCA_040752415.1 Myxococcota bacterium | reverse complement strand
CAAGGGCGCTGAGCCCGCGGTGGCCAGTGCGAAGGAGCCGCAGACCACGCCGCAGACGAAGCAGCCCGAAGCCGAGACGAAGGAGCCTGAAGCGGCAGCCGAGGAGCCCGCACCCAAGGTGACCGCCGCGGAGGTGGATACGCCGTTCGAGGCGTGGAACCCGGAGGCCGCCACCACGTCGTCGGGAACGCGCGAGAGCCGGGGCAAGGCCATGTCACACGCCAAGGAGGCCGCGTCGCTCATCCACAAGGGCAAGTTCGAGGACGCGCGCACGCCGCTGATGGAGGCGTTGAGGCAGGACCCGGGCTATGCGGAGGGCTACAACATGATGGGCGTGACCTACTACGCCCGCGACCAGTATGACGACGCGCTGGGCTGGTACAAGAAGGCCCTCACCGCCAACCCGGACTTCGGCGACGCTTACTACAACATCGCGTGCATCTATGCGGTGGAGGGGAAGAAGGAGCTGGCGCTGCGGTACCTGCGCATTGCCATGCTCAACGGGTACGCGCAGGCGGACGCCGTCGACAAGGACCCCGACTTGGACAAGATCCGCGGTGAAGCGGAGTACGCGGAAATCATGAAGCTGGCGCGGGGAGAGCAGGAAGCGCAGGCCCAGGAGGCGGCGCAACCGGCACCCACGGACGCCCCTCCCGACGCTGTGACGGATGCTGGCCCTGCTCAGCCCGTCGAGCCGGCGCCGGCGGAGCCCGCGGAAGGTCCCGCCGCAACAGACCAGGATGCCGCGGTCACGCCGTGAGCTGCGCGTTGGCCTCTTCCATCGCTCCCGCGCTCAGCTCCAGCTCTTCCGCTGCGGCGTCGAGCATGCCGGACAGGCGCATCGCTTCCTCGCCCTGCACGCTGGCGTCCTGCGCGGCGTAGGCCATGACCCCCAGTCGCGCGGTCTCCATGACGGTGATCTGACACCGCGCACGCGCCAACGCCCGCTCCGCACCCCGGCGAATCCGGCGCACGGAATCCAACTGACGCTGCAGTGACTCCGCCGTCCGCTCGTACTCGCGGCGCGCCAATGCGTCGATCGCGGAGTCCCGCCGGGCCACCACGCCGTCGAGCTGCGTCTGCACTGCCTGCTCCAGCTCCGCCGACGCGCCCGACTCGAGGCGCTGCCACGTCACCGCCATGCTCTTGACGCTGGCCAGCAGCTTGTTGCTTCGCGCCTCCAGGCCCTTGCGTACCTCGCCGTCGAGCGGCCGGCCCGCCAGCTCGCGACGCAGGTTCCCATCCGCCCGCACCGCGCTCTCCACCACCACCGCCCACTCGCCCGCGACCGGCGCCTTCTCCACGGAGCCCATGGCCCGCACCGCCGCGTACACGTAGAGCCCAACCGCAAACCCGGCCACGGGCGAGGTCAGCATTCCCGCGTCCCAGCTCGTTCCCACGCGCATCAGGCGCACCGCCACCGGAACGGCCAGCAGCGCCATGGCCCACACCGGCCAGCGGGAGCGCCCGTCGCGCAACGCCACCGCCAGCACGGACACCGCGGCCACCAATGCGCAGCACGTCATCACCAGTCGCTGTCCACCGACGGAGAAACCCAGGTGCAGTCCTTCCATCAGTGTGGCGTAGGCCAGCATGAACACCACCACACCGGTGGCCAGGAGGGGCAGGGCGCGGGGAGGAGAATCCAGGGTCGTCGTCGTCATGGCTCACCTCGCGAAACCAAAGGCCTGCTCGTGCGCCTCATTGGCCACCACCGACGCGCTCGGTGCCGCGGAAGCCCCCTGCGCAAATGCGCGGGCCTTCCGGGCGGACTCGACGAGGACCGGCTTGTCCTTCGCCTTCGCCTCCAGCTTCGTGGCCACGCGGTCCAGCTCCTCGACGGCGGTGCGCGAGTCGCCCTTCTCGGCGTATTCGGCGGCACGACGCATCTCGTCGGCAGCGTCGGCCAGGTCCGCGCGCACCTGCACCCAACCCACTTTGTTGCGCGCCACCGCCGTGGCATCCGTCGACGTCACCGCGCCCACCTCCGCCATGGCGCCCACCGGCGTGCCGCTCTCCCGTGCGCTCGCCCGCACCGGGATGAGCCAGGTGTGCTCCTGTTCGGCGGGGAGGCTGAGCGTCAGCAGCACGTTGCGCGTCTGGTGCGCCACCACGTCGCCCAGGCGCAGCTGCACCACGTCACCACTCTGGTCCGCCATGGCGCCGCTGGCCCGGATGAGGCGCGTTCCCGTCGGGATGTGCACCGAGATCACCGCGTCCTGCGCCACCACCGCGGCGGCCTCCTTCAACTCCATGGCCAGCGCGTGCGCCAGGCCGGAGCCGTCGCGGAGGAAGCGGTAGGAGCCGCCGGACGACGTCGCCACGCGCTCCATCAGACCGCCCGGGCTCTGCGCGCCCACCGCCAGCGTGCTCACCACCACGCCGTCACCCGCCATGTTGCGGGAGAGCTTCATGATCGCGTTGGGGCGCACCTCGCCTTCCGTCGGGATCCCGTCGGAGAGCAGCACCACGCGGCGCACCGGTGCCGTGGCGCTGCGCGCCTCCCGACGAGCCAGCTCCAACCCGCCGTACAGGTTGGTCCCGCCGCGTGCCTCCAGGTCACTCACCGCCATGAGCGCGGTGCGCTTCCCCGCGTCGGTGGCGCGCATCAACGGCACGTCCAGGACGGGGTTGCTGGAGAAGCTCACCACCGCAATCTCGTCGTCGTCACCCAGGGTGCGGATCAGGCTCGCCGCGGCGTCACGTGCGTCGCGGATGTTCCCGCCGCTCATGGATCCGCTGCGGTCCAGGCACAGCACCAGCGCCTTGCGTGAGGGCCCGGTGGCCTCCTGCCCGGTGATCTCCACCGCCACGTCCAGGCTGCTGGGCACGCCCACCGGCACCAGCCCGCCGCCCAGCCCCACCTTCACCACGGCCGAGCGACCCAGGTTCATCACGGCCTCCGCGGCGGGCCGGGAGACCGGCGGCGTGGGCGGATCCGGCGGGGGAGGGGGTGGCGTGTGGGTGGAGCGCTCCGGCAGGGCCATGGCCACACCGGCCAGCAGGACGCAGCCCAACAGCGGGCCATGACGAGAGAAATCGAACATGCGGGCCTCCCGGCACCCGGCGGCGAGCGGGTGCCCTGAGGCTTGGAACGCATGTGGTGGCAAAAGGTTCTGGGAGGCGGAACCCCCGACGGATCACGCCCGTCGTTCAGAGGCCGCAGGTCAGCTGGACCTGGTCGTCCGTGAGCGTCCCGTCCACCGCGCGACAGTACCGCGCCGGCTCCTTCACCTTCCCGGTCTCCTCGTCCAGCTCACAGGAGCCGTTCTCGTCGGGCGCTTCACACGCCAGTGAGCCGAACTCGATCACCACCTCGCACTTCCAGTTGTCGCGGGCGCACGGCTGGCCGGGGATGCATGGTGGACCACCCGGATCACAGTCCAGCGCGGAGCTGCAACGCTTGGTGCAATAGGGCCGGGAGCCGTTGGTGGACGCGCAGTAGAACGACTCGCAGTTCTCGAACGCGGAGTCCTGCACCAGGTCGTTGGAGCCGCCCTTGACGGTCACGCGCTTCTGCAGGTTCTCGTCGCAGGAGCAGGGTTTGCCCAGGTCGGTCTGCAGACAGGTGGGGCCCTTGAACCACGGCAGGCACTCCGCGCTGACGTCGCAGCCGGAGGCGCCCGCACCAACAAGGACCGCCAACAGGTATCCCGGAAGGGAACGCCGGATCATGCGTCGGCGGATATCACCCGGGCCGTCCCCGCTTCAACGGTTCTTCCCGGACGTGGACCTGCGACGTTTGCGCCTCATACCCGTCGTGTGTCCGATGCGGAGCACCACCCCGCCGGAGTCCGCTCCGTTGTGACGGTGGGCACCCTCGCCATTGCCCGTCCCTTCGTCGCTGCGATAAGGAAGCTGACCGTGCGCGCGTCCCATTTCCATCGCCCTTCCCGGCACTTGGCGTTTGCTACCGGCGTCGGCCTCCTCACCATGCTGGTGGCCTGTCCGGACATGCTGTGCCAGGACAACGTCTTCCTCCCGCCCGTCCCGCAGGCTTGTCGCACCGTACAGGTGCCCAAGAAGATCGACGTCCAACGCGCCGCGGACATCCTCTTCGTCATCGACAACTCCGGCTCCATGAGTGAGGAGCAGGAGAACCTGCGCAAGAACGCCTCCAGCATCTGCGACGGTGAGCCCAACTGCGCCAACAACTGCGACACCGCGCAGAAGGTGGCGGACCTCAAGGAGTTCATGCTGCAGGGTGAAGGGCGCGGCCTGGCGCCGGATCAGTGGGAGCAGCAGCTGGGCGCGGTGGGCAAGCAGTTCAAGGACACCCTCGAGGATTGCGGCTTCATCGAGCGCCTCCTCCTCTTCGACAACGACTTCCAGATCGGCATCATCACCACCGACGACGGCGAGGCCGACATCGCCGGCGGTCTGGACCGTTGCCAGGCGCCCATCCCCAGCGGGCGACAGCAGCCTGAGCCTCAGCGCGGCTGTCTGCAGGGCCGGCTCGGTGTGAACGAAAGCCGCATCATCCGCCCCACGGACGGCGACATCGGCCTCATCGCGCGAAAGTTCCGGGAGACCATCCGCAACGTGGGCGTTTGCGGCAGCGGTTTCGAGGAGGGCCTGGATTCCGTGAAGAGTTTCCTCAATCCCGACGTGGAGCCCGCCGACACCTCCTGCGAGGCGGAGCGCAGCCAGTTCCTCCGTCAGGCGCAGTGCCTGAAGGTGGATGGCGGTACCGCGTGTCAGCTGGGCCCGGATGGACAGCCGCTGATGGGTCCCACGCCCAAGCTCGTGGTCATCCTGCTCTCCGACGAGGAGGACTGCACCCACCACGACGTCGACGGTGGCATCAATGAAGCGCGCCTCCAGGACAGCGCCCGGTGCTATTCGCAGCCGGAGCAGCTCCGTCCCGTCGACGAGTTCACCGGCTATCTGCGCTCCCTCAAGCCGGAGCCCGGCCTGGTGAGCGTGGCGGCCATCATCGCCGGCTACAACGACGACACCGGGTTCGTGTCCGGCGACTGCCGCTGCAACGGAGAGGGCGCAGGCGCCGCTCCAGTGCAGTCGTGCTTTGCACCGCACGGTGCCTCGGTGAGCCAGTTCGAGTGTGGCTTCCAGGCCGCCAACAACTTCTGCGGCACGCTCCCCAACATCGAGAACATGCCTCCGCAGCGTCCGGACGCGGGCCATGGTCAGTGCTGCACGGCGGACAAGGGTGACCGCTACGCCACGTTTGCGCGCGGGATGGAGCCCGGCAGCTTCCTGCTCGATTCCATCTGCAACCAGAACTACGCGGAGACGATGATCCGCATCGCCAACCTCATCAACGAGGCGGGCGTGGTTCCCCTCGGCGAGAAGCCCGCCAGCGCGCGGCAGCTCGTCGTGCAGATGAAGCGGACGCCGGAGGGTGAGTTCGAGAACGTGCCGCTGGCCGTCGACGCCTGGACGCGCAGCGGACCGGAGTACCTCTCCTGCACGGGCTGTCCCTGCAAGTCCGACGCGGGCAGCTGTCCGTCCGACGTGACCTGCGACGGTTTCTCCCTCATCGACAACTGCACCACCGTGAAGTTCCACGGCAGCTGGGTGCCCGCCGCGGGCGCGGAGGTGGTGGTGAGCTTCCTGGGTCAGAATCAGGATGAAGGTCCCAAGTGTCAGCAATGAGAGCCCCCGTGGCGCGGACATTCTTGTCTGCGGTCGACAGAAATCATGGGCGTGGCCACAAGCGGTCACGTCGTGGAGCAACAGTGAAACTCGCGCTGAAGCTGCTGGTGGTCTCCGCGTTCTCCCTGGCGTTGCCGCTTTCCGCGCACGCCCAGGATTCCGACACGGACGTGTCCAAGGAGGCCGGCGCCTCGACGTCACAGGCCCCGTCCCAGGCCGGCTCCGACGCCGCGGTGAAACCGCTGGACGACCGCATCAAGGCCGTGCAGCAGAAGAAGTTCATCAAGCGGCTGCGCGCGGAGATCTTCCCGTGGGCGGGGGTGACGCTGAATGACGCGTTCTACCGCTATTACAGCGTGGGCTTGTCCGGGACCTTCCACATCATGGACTCGCTCGCGGTGGAGCTGAACGCGTCGGTGGCGCCCATCCGCCAGGTTCTGGAACCCGTCATCTTCTTGCGGCAGAACAAGAGCGCCATTCCGCAAGCGGCCCGCTACTTTGGAAACATTGGTGCCAATCTCCAGCTCAGCCCCATCTACGGCAAGGTGGCCCTCTTCAGTGAGTGGATCATCCACTTTGACACCTTCTTCCTCGGTGGCCTCGGACTCGCCGCCGACAGCGCCGGCACGCTCATCCATCCGCAGGTGACCATGGGCATCGGACAGCGCGTGTTCCTGTTTGATTGGCTCGTCCTGCGCGCGGACGTCCGGGGCTCGCTCTACCCGCAGCTCTACTTGTTCGGCGTCTCCAACCTGCAGAACCAGGTCACGGCGCTCCTCGGAGTGGGCTTCTACATCCCGCCCACCTTCTCGTATTCCAAGTGAGGCACCCCATGTCGGTTCGTCTGCGCAACACGTTGTTGGTCCTGCTGCCCGTCGCTGCGTTGGCGTCGGTAGCGGATGCGCAGCAGAACCCGCCCGCGCAGGGTGATGGCGTGGAGGTGGACATCGGTCTCGGCGACGCCAACATCGGCGAGATCGAGGTGGCCAGCCTGGAGCGCCAGACCTTTGACAAGGCGCAGTCGCAGATGGCCGCGGAGGACTACAAGAACGCCGCGGTGGCCTTCCACGGCCTGCTCAGCAACGTGAAGGCCAAGGAGTTCCACGAGCAGAGCGAGTACCTGCTGGCCAAGTCGCTGTACCGGTTGGGGTACTACCACTCGTCGCTGAGCCGCTTCACCGGGCTGCTCAACAAGGGTGACAAGCACAAGTACTTCAAGACCAGCAAGGAGTGGCTGTTCTTCATCAGTCGCAAGACCGCCGACCAGGGCGTCGTGCTCGAGGAGATTGCGCGTTATTCCGAGGATTCCATCCCGGACAAGTACGCAGACGAGTTCCACTTTCTCCTCGCCCGTCTCTACTTCCGCAAGGCCACCGAGGAGCAGTTCAAGCAGCAGGAAGTGCAGGAGGAGCAGCCCGCGGAGGAGGAGAAGCCCGCCGAGGAGCGGCCCACCGAGGAGAAGAAGGACAAGCCCGCCGAGGACGGCGACATGGACTTCGGTACCGATGACCTTGGTGGCGGTGGCGACGTTCCCGGCAGCGGTGGCGACGACGACTTTGACTTCGGCCTCGACGACCTCGACGACAAGCCCAAGAAGAAGAAGGACGAGAAGAAGCCCGCCGAGCCCGCCAAGGGCAAGGCCGCTCCCGCACCCAAGCCCGCGGAGACCACCAAGCCCGAGGCTGCCAAGCCCAACATCCAGCCCTCCTTCAAGGACGTGATGGAGGACAAGAAGCCCGCCGCCGAGGAGGAGAAGAAGCCGGAGCGCAAGGCGCTGGTGGCCGACAACAAGGAAGCGCTGCAGAAGTGCGTGGAGCACACCAAGGCGGTGAAGGAGGCCTCTCCGCTCTATCTCAAGGCCGTCTACCTCAAGGCGGTGTGCTTCTATGAGATGGAGAAGTTCGAGGACTCCGTCTCCGCGTTCAAGGAGGTGGTGAAGCTGACCAATCCCAAGAATGGTCGCTTCAAGAATCCCGCGCTGCGTGAGGAGGCGTTCTTCTCGCTGGCGCGCACGCACTACCGCTTCCAGCAGTTCCGCGCCGCCATCTTCTACTACAACAAGGTCAGCCGTGATTCGCAGGGCTGGCTCGACGCGCTCTTCGAGAGCTCCTGGGCCTACTTCCGCCTCGCCGACTACGAGAAGGCGCTGGGCAACCTCATCACGCTGCACAGCCCGTTCTTCTCCAACGAGTACTTCCCGGAGAGCCTCATCCTGAAGGCGGTGACGTACTACGAGAACTGCCGCTACCCGGAAGCGCTGGCCATCCTCGACGAGTTCGAGGCCCAGTACGGCCCGCTGCGCGACGAGCTGGACCGCCTCACCAAGGACGCCAAGACGCCGGAGGACTACTACAAGCTCCTCAAGGACCTGGAGAAGAAGGGCGCCAGCAGCTCGCTCACGCAGCGTCTCGTGAAGCTGGCTCGCAGCGACCGCGCGCTCAACCTGCTGGCCGCATCCGCCGCCGAGCTGGAGGCGGAGGAGAAGAAGATTGCCAACGCGCCCGCGCCGCTGAAGGACAGCCCGCTGGCGGCGGAGATGCTGGAGGGTGTGCGGAAGCGTCGTGAGGAGTTGACCAACGCGGCCGGTGCGCTGGCGCGAGCCAAGCTGGAAGCGGAGCGCGACGAGCTGAAGAGCCAGTCCAGCCAGCTCTACCGGATCAAGTTCGAGGTCACCAAGCGCGAGAAGGAAGGGCTGGAGGCCACGCTGCGCGGTGAGAAGCAGGAGGTGACGCTGGGCAAGTACCGCTTCACCACCGCCGTCTCCGACGAGCACCTCTACTGGCCCTTTGATGGCGAGTACTGGCGCGACGAGCTGGGCACCTACGAATACACGCTTGCGAAGGGTTGCAGACAGTGAACAAGACCACGCCCCGTGTCGTCCTCTGCGCCGCGCTGCTGTCACTGGGCGCGGCGGGTGTGTCTGCTGCCGACGCCAAGTCGGACAAGCCACGCATTGCCACCAAGGAGAACGCCGAGGCCAACCGGCGTGCGCAGGAGGAAGCGGAGAAGGCGCGCAAGGAGCGTGAATCCCGCGTCCCCGAGGTGGTGAAGGAAGCGGAGCGCAAGAAGGAGACCAAGGAGGAGCAGGGACCCAAGCTGTCCGTCGAGGAGTTCCGCCGCAAGACGGAATTCCAGGTCCAGAAGAAGCGCGACGACCAGCTTGCCACGCTCGACAAGATCATCGGCCTGGGGCCCTCCAACGAGGAGCTGCCCGCGCTGCTCTTCCAGAAGGCCGAGCTCTCCTGGGAATCCAGCCAGTATTACTGGTTCCAGGGCATGGGGAAGGACGACGACATCTTCAAGGCCCGCGAGTCCGGCGACGCTGGCAAGGAGAAGCAGCTCAAGAAGGAGAAGGAAGAGCTGCTGGCCAAGAGCAAGAAGTGGGCGGATGACTCCGACAAGATCTACGAGGAGATCATCAAGAAGCACAAGAAGTTCGAGCGCATGGACCAGGTGCTCTACGCGCTGGCCCAGAGCCGCTGGGACGCCGGCAAGCAGAAGGAAGCGCTCGACGTCTACCGCCAGCTCATCCAGGAGCACCCCAAGAGCCCCTACGTCGCCGACGCGTACCTGGCCTTTGGCGAGTACCACTTCAACAACAAGAAGATCGACAACGCGCTGGCCGCGTACCAGAAGGCCGCCTCCAACGAGGAGAGCAAGGTCTTCGGCTACGCCGTCTACAAGCAGGGCTGGTGCTACTACAACCTGACGGAGTGGGAGAAAGCCGGTGAGAAGTTCAAGGAAGTGATTCTCTACTCCCAGCTCAATGACCAGCTCCTCGGCGACAAGAAGATCGTGCTGACGCGTGAGAGCCGCAAGGACTACGTCACCGTCTACAGCCACTACGGCTCGCCGGAGAAGGCCATCGAGGAGTTCAAGGCCCTCGCCGACGGAGACGACTACAAGGCCATGGTGGAGCGCCTGGCTGGCCTCTACTACTCGGAAGGCCAGGACCGTGAAGCCGCGGTGGTCTACCGGCTCCTCATCAACAACGACAAGGAGAACACGCGCAACCCGTTCTTCCAGGGTCGCATCGTCTCCAGCGCGTCACGCCAGGGCAACAAGCGCGTGGTGGTGAAGCATGCGCGGATTCTCGTCGAGGAATTCCAGCGCGTGCGCGACCTGGTGGGCAAGATGGACGCCAAGGATCCCAAGCGCACCCGCGCGGAGCAGGACCTGCGCGACGCGGAAGACCTCGCCGACAACACGCTGCGCTCGCTGGCCACCACCTGGCACAACGAGGCGCGCAAGACCCGTGACGACGAGACCTTTGAGCTGGCCTACGAGCTCTACGGTGACTACCTGGACCTCTTCCCGGAGAAGAAGCCCGCGTATGACATGCGGTTCTTCTA
The DNA here is from genome assembly GCA_040752415.1 of Myxococcota bacterium. Lineage (GTDB taxonomy): Bacteria > Myxococcota > JACRCW01 > JACRCW01 > JACRCW01 > JBFMGU01. The sequence continues at coordinate 3,218 of JBFMGU010000288.1, read as the reverse complement.
CGCCGAGCTCAACTACAAGCTGGAGCGCTTCGAGAAGGCCGCCGAGGAGTACACCAAGGTCCTCAGCCAGGATCCCAAGGGCAAGTGGGCGGAGCCGTCCGCAGAAGAAGCCGTGCGCGCCTACGACGAGCTCGTCCAGGACTACGACAAGAAGCAGAAGAAGGAAGCGCAGAGCACGGACTTTGATCCCAACAAGCCGCTCCCCATCCCCGACGTCAAGAAGAAGTACGTGGCGGCGTGCGCCAACTACCTGAAGCACTTCCCGGAGGGGAAGATCGCCGTCGAGGTGAACTACAAGATCGCGCGCGTGATGTACGAGCACAACATCTGGGACAAGGCGTTGGAGCTGTTCGGGAAGATCGTCGAGAAGAGTCCGGACCACCCGCGTGCGGAGCAGGCCGCCAGCCTCATCATGGACATCCACAACATCCGTGAGGACTGGGACGGCCTCTACGCCGCCGCGCGCGGATTCCAGAAGAACAAGGTGCTGATGCAGAAGGAGGAGTTCGCCAAGGCCACCAACGAGGTCCTGGAGTCCAGCTCCTTCAAGGTCATCAGCAAGCTGCAGCGCCAGGGCAAGTACGAGGACGCCGCCAAGGCCTACCTGTCCTTCGCCGACGAGTTCCGCAAGAGCCAGCTCGCCGACAAGGCCCTGGCCAACGCTGCCGCCAACTTCGCGCTGGCCGGGCAGCCGCAGAAGGCCATCCGCGTGCGCGAGATGCTCATCCAGAACTTCCCGGAAAGCCCGCTGGTGCCGGACAGCCTCTACGCCGTCGCCGAGAGCCACGAGACGGTGGCCGACCTGGACAAGGCCGCGGAGGCGCTGGAGCGGTTCTACAAGAAGTACCCGCAGGACCCGCGCGCCAAGGATGCGCTGTTCAACGCCGGCATCTACCGGGAAGGTTACGGCGGCTCGAACAACCTGAAGCTCGCCGTCGCCGACCGGGAGCAGTACCTGAAGGACTTTCCCAAGGCGAAGGATGGTGCCGCGGTGGCGTACTCCATTGGTCGTCTCTACGAGCAGGCCAAGCAGTACAAGAAGGCGCAGGAAGCCTACGAGGCCTATGCGGCGAAGTACTTCAAGGAGGATCAGGAGAAGGCGTGGGAGGCGCGCTTCCGTGCCGCGGACCTCAACAAGTTCATGGGCGGCCAGAAGAAGGCGGATGAGGCCATCGAGAAGCTGGCGGCGGAGTACCGCAAGAAGAACCGCAAGCTGCCGGAGGGTTCTTCCGTCGCTGCGCGCGTGGCCTTCATGGACGCCGAGGTCCGTTACGCGGAGTTCCGCAAGATCAAGATCGAGAACCCGGACCTCAAGAACATGAAGAAGTTCCAGAAGAGCATCGCGGAGAAGGCCAAGGGCCGCGACCAGCTGCGCAAGGTGTACACGGACATCGTCAAGCTGAAGGACCCGGAGTACGCCATCGCCGCGCTCTATCGGATTGGTGACCTCAACCTGCACTACATGAACTCGATCAGTTCCGTGCCTGCGCCCAAGGAGCTCAGCCCCGACCAGAAGGAGATCTTCAAGGAGAAGCTCCAGGAGCGCGCGCTCCCCATCGAGGATGAAGCGGTGGGCGCGTTCCGCATCTGCGTGCAGAAGAGCCAGGAGCTCAACGTCTTCAACCAGTGGACCGGTCGGTGCCTGGACGTGCTCGAGGAGAAGCGGCCGGAGGAGTTCCCCAAGGTCAGCGGAGAGCGTGTGGCCGCGCCGGCGGTGATCGCTCCGTCCATCCCCAACTACCTCGTGCTGGACCTGCCCAAGGACGGCGGTGACCTCGTGGCGGTGGACATGCCGGAGAAGCCGCTCCCGCCGCGTCTCACGCCAGCGCCGCCTCAGAAACCGCAGGGTGAGCAGCAGGAAGCCGCCGCGCCGCAATCGGGTGAGGGCGCGGGCTCCGACGGTGCCGCCGCCGGAGGTGCCCCATGACGTCACGCCACTTCGTTCGTGCCGGCGCTTGCGCGCTGCTCCTCGTGACCGCCGCGGCCTGCGGTGGAAAGCGCCAGGAAGCCGCCGCGCCCAAGCAGGAGAAGGCCAGCGCTGGCGAGCAGCAGCGTCAGCAGGAGGAGGCCAAGAAGGAGGAGGCGCCCAAGAAGGAGGAGGAGAACCTCGCCGCCGGCGCCAAGCGTCCACCCGCAACGAAGAACGAGGATGCCCTGCGCGCGTTTGCCGACGCGGCCAAGGCCTACCAGAAGGGCAAGCCCGCATCCCCAGAGCTGGCGCAGTACTTCCAGAGCGCCGTCAAGGCCGACGAGAAGCTCGCGGTGGGCTACTACAATCTCGGCGTGCTTGCGGAGGACAAGGGCGCGCTGGAAGAGGCGGAACAGCACTACCGCAAGGCCATCTCGCTGGATCCCACGCTGGACTTCGCCGTCGACAACCTGGGCGCGCTGCTGGAGCGCAAGGGCCAGGCCGACGTGGCCAGGAAGCTCTACGAAGCGGTGATCGACAAGAACCCGCGTTCGGTGAGCGCGCGGGTGCGCTTGGGCGAGCGCATGCTGTCCGACGGAGAATTCGGTGAGTCGCTGGTCCTGGCGCGCGCCGCGTTGGCTCATGACCCCCGCTCGCTGGCCAGCTACCGGCTGCTGGCGCGCACGTACCTGGCGCAGAAGAACTACTCGCTGGCCAAGCTGATGGCGCTGCGCGGGCTCAAGATCGACGAGAAGGACGCGGAGATGACCGCCATCATGGGCGAGGTGCTGCTCGCGGAGAAGGACACCGCGGCGGGCCTGGCCACGCTGCGCAAGGCGGTGGACCAGAACGGCAACATCCTCCGCGCGCGCTACCAACTCGCCACCGCAGCGCTGGACGCCCGCGACTACCGCGGCGCCGCCGAGCAGTACGAGGAGATCCTCCGACGCGACCCCAAGGCTTACCCCGCGCAGTACAACGTGGCGCTGGCGTACAAGGGCCAAGGCAACTTCACCGCCGCCCGCGACGCTCTCCTCGCTGCCAGCAAGCTCCAACCGGAGCTGGGTGAGCCGCACCTGGCGTTGGCGGACCTCTACATGCGCCACATGAACCAGTTCGTGGAGGCCAAGAAGGAGCTGAAGACCTTCATGGGCAAGAAGGCCAGCGGCGCCCAGGGCAAGCAGGCCTCCCAGATGCTGGAGCAGGTGGACGAGATGATCCGCGCCGAGGAGGAGAGCAAGCGGCAGATGGAGCTCCCCAAGAAGCAGGAAGAGGAGCAGATGGCGGCGGCCAAGAAGGCGGAGGAGGA
>JBFMGU010000287.1:0-13241 GCA_040752415.1 Myxococcota bacterium | reverse complement strand
GCTCACAACCTGAGGAAGCTGCTCCCGGCCTGGAACAAGGGTCTCCTCCGCCTCGCGGCCGGGTGACCGGGGTTTCCGGTTCAATCGCCGCCAGATATTCCGAGACACCCTCTGGAGTGCGGTGCGACCCACGGATGAACGCTCCACGACGTCAAGCACCGCCCTGGATCGGGGCGCCCGGTGATGGGGTTTCCAACGTGGAATCCCTGACCGGGAATGCCCAAGCCAGGGCGGTGCTGGGCCGCTTTCACGACGGAGCGCGTTTGGCACCGCACTCCAGGGCGCCGGTCACCCCGGTCACCCTTTTCGTGACCTACGCGGCTTGAACCCTCGCCCGGGCCCAGGTGCTGTCTTGGGTGAGCCGCTCAGGGCGGGCCCCCCGTCGTCACCGACAGGGACTTCGCCACCACCAGGGAGAGCGAGATGTCCGGCGAGTTGGTCTCCCGGCTGTACCGCTCCCGCCAGCACGCGGTGCAGAACATGAAGTCCTCACCCACGAACACCGAGAGGTGCGTGCCGTCGGGCAGGCGCAGGCGCGCGCCGCCGGTGATGATGTTGACCGGCGTGAAATAGCCGTTCCACGCCGTGGCGCGCAGCGGCAGGGAGTCCTGCGCCAGCACGTGCGTCTTGGTGCGCTGGAACAGCGGGCTCTGCAGCTTGTCCTCCGCCACCAGGCTCAGCCACGGGGAGAGGCGCAGCTCCAGGGACACTTCTCCGTCGAGCTGGACCTCCTCCACCTTCAATCCCGCCAGCTCGCGGTTGCCGTGCCAGATGGCCGCGCCCGCCAGGTGGAACGCCAGCACCCGACGGAAACGGCGCCACACACTGATGCCCACCGCCGCCTCCGGGCGGAGCAGTCCCAGCGCGCGGGAGATGTCGCCGGTGGGAACGCGCACGTCGGAGCGGACCATCACGCGCGTGGTGCGGTTCTCCAGCGCGCGCAGGTACGTCGTCAGCACCACGTTCTGCAGGTACGCCACGTTGCCGTGCCAGGTGAGCAGCCGTTTCCCGTCGGACTCCAGGATGATGCTGGTGCGGTTGGCCGGCGCGTGGTGGCGCGAGAAGTTGTAGAAGTCGAACTGACGGTGGAAGTCCTCGATGGACTGGTCCACCGGTCCGCCGCCCCACATCCGGCTCATCCCGCCGCGCACGCCCAGCGCCAGGAACCTCCCGACGGGAATGCCCGCGTCCAACACCAGGCTCTCCTGCTGCCCATCCACCATGTGCAGCGCACGTCGTCCCGACCCCAGCGAGAGATGCGTCTCGGAGTTCCAGATGTTCCCGACGTTGCGCTCCGCGCGCAGCCACGGATGCGCCACCGAGCCGCGGTTCATCACGTCCAGGAGCGACTGCCGGATGGGATGGAGCTGCAGCACGCCGAGCGGCCCGTCGAAGTCCGCGCCCGGATCCCTGGCGTCCGCGCGCGCCTCCCGCGCCACGCACACCACCACGAGCAGGCCCCACAGCGTGCGCCCCAGCAACGCCATGCCGCGGAATCTAGCCCACATCCCCGCATCGTCGGGAAGCGCCTTGACAGTCCCGGCTCCGGGCGGTCACATCCCGCGCCTTCCACGGCGTGGGGCGGAGACACACATGCGGGTCATTGTGCTGGGATTGCTGACGTTCCTCCTGGGCTCCTGCGGGCTCTTCATGGACGAGCGCTACGAGGGCTCCACCGACGACTGCACCAACAACCATCCCGACTGGGACGTCCTCCTGCTGCTGGACGCGCCCACCTCCCCCGTGCCCAGCGGCTACCTGGGCGTGGCCAGCACCTCCGCCGACGACACGTGGACGCTCGCCCCCATCGAGGACGCGCAGAACACGCCCACCGGACTCACGTTCAAGGCCAAGTTCGACCTCGGCAGCGACATCATGCGCGTGGAGGTCACCCTGGACCGGGGCCCGGACGGCACGCTCAAGGGCGACTGGGAGCACGACACCAACGGCACGGTGAAGTGCGACGTCGAGCTGGAAGCGAAGTAAGCGCTACAGCTTCCCCAACGCGTGCGCCAGCCGGCAACCCGCGGTGAGCAGGTGCGCGTCGTGGACGTCGTCGAGACCGGCGAGGAACGCGTCAAGGGAGAGCCAGCGCAGCGCACGTGCGGTGTGGGCATCCAGCGCCACCTCCACGGCGTAGGGATGCACCACCTCCGGCGTCACGCCCGGCGTGGGGAGGTACGCGCCCCCCAGCTCCCAGCTCCGCAACACGCCCGCGCCAAACTGCACGCGCATCCGGCGGGCCATGAAAGCCGGCAGCGCGCCCAGGTCCGTGACGTCGTGGGGAAGCCGCCAGGCGGGCGCCACGGCCATGCTTGACGAGCCGGTGGCGCGTTGGACCGCGGGCAGGTCGCGGTGCTCCACCCCCACGTGGATCCCCGACGAGGTCCGCACCACCGGCAGCGCCACCACCGTGTTGCGCGTCAGCTGCTTGGGGAGCACGTACTCCCGCGGGACCTCCACCAACACCCCGCCGCGCGCATCGCGCTCCTCGAAGATGCCCTGGCGCACGTCGAGGAAACCGGAGGCACCGGCCACCAGCTCGAACGCCCCGTGCGCGGGCGGGCGCAGGGCCTCGGGTGAGTGCGGAAGCGTGCCGGATTGTTCCGTGGGGGAGATGGTGGCGCCAATCCATGGTCCCGCGGAGCGCCCACGACGTCGCAGCAGCTGGTAGATGTTCAGCTCCAGTCGCGCGTCGAACATGCCGCCCACCTGGCACGCGCGCAGCACCTGCAACGCGTCCAGCTCACGCACGGTGCCCACTTCGCTGAACGGTACGTAGTCGCGCACCTGCCCCGCGCCGCCTTCCCGAACATTCACCAGGTACGCCGACACGCACTCATCCACGCCGCCGGGCGAGGTGAAGTACGTGATGGGCCCGGTGCTGGAGATGACGTCGTCCGCGGCGATGCCGGCGCGCTCGCGCAGCACGTGACGGATGCCTTCGTGTGGCGGTGTGTCGTCGGGGAGGATGGCGGCAATGGGCTCGGTGATGTAGCCGGACACGCCCGCGCCACCCAGGTTGGGATGGTCCGCGCACGCGTTCACCACGGGACGGGGAAATCCCTTCTTGGCCACCACCAGCAGCTGGCCCTCCCGCTCGAACCAGGGCAGCACGTCGACGGTGCGACCGGGCCGCTCCACGAGGTCCAGGCGCTGGTCCTGCTCCTTGTGACGGTACGAGTGCAGGCGGAGGAAGCGCGGCTCCGTCAGCGCGGCGCTCTGCTTCTCCACCAGCGCCACGCCCTGCCCCGCCCGCACCTTCTCCCCGACGACGAGGAAGTTCGTGGGTGGAAACGGCAGCGGCGTTCCGTCCAGCGCGTGGAGATGGACGCGCCCCAGGTAGCGGTTGGCCACGATCCAGGGATTGCGGATGGGCGTGGCGGTGACAATGCGCAGCCCCCGTCGACGGAACGCGTCCTCGAACTGCGCCTGCGTGAAGTAGGTGTATTCCTCGAGGAGCTCGGCGGCCCAGTCCGCGCGGTAGTCCTTGCGCAGGATGAACTCCTGGGCCGCGCGGAGCGTGAGCTGGAAGCGCGCACAGCCGGGATGCGGCGAGGGGAGCCGGGTGCACGGGACCGGTCCGTCACGGTTCACGCTGCAGCGGAACTCCGCGGCAAACCGTTCCAGCAGGGCCGCCGTGGAGAGCTGCTCCACCGGGCCGGTGTCGGCTCCGTCGACGACGGAAACGTCGAGATGCACCAGCTCGGGCCCGTGGGGAATCACGAAGTCCCGGATGATGATGATGCCACCGGGCTTCAAGGCCGCGGCCTGGTTGTCCAGACACTGCTCCAGGCGGGCGAGCGAGAAGCCGTTGAAGCTGGTCACGTGGTGCAGCACCGACGAGTCCAGGATTCCGTCCAGGGACTCCGGCGGGAAGACCGGGTCGGCAATGTCGCCGACGACGTAGCTCAGGTTCGGTCGCTGGTAGCGTTCCTGCGCGGCGCGCACCGAGACGGGATTGATGTCCACCCCGACGAGCTCGAGCGCGGGATACAGGCTCGCCAGGTCGTAGGTGCCCCGGCCCGAGCCGCTGCCCATGTCGGCAATGCGCCCGCGGGGCGGAAAGTGCGCCGTGGTCAGCGCCACCTTCTGCTGCATGGAGGCGTCCATGCCGGCGAAGTAGGCCTGGTAGGCGGCAGCGTCGCCGCGGTGTTGTCTGGCGTAGGGGTCCTGGCCGGTGCTCATGCCGGCACGCTAACCCGGCAGCGCTCCCTTCGGTCATGCCTGCCCGGTGGTCACGGCTCCCCAACCCAGGCGTCCAGCTCCTCCTCCAGCTCCTCGGCGCGCGGCACGTACAGGGAGCCCATCAACGCGCCAAACACGACGTGCGTCACCAGGAACACCGCGATCCCACCCACGCCCAGACTGGCCATGAACGCGCCCGGCGCGGCGATCTTCGCGGGAATGAGCGGATGCACCGCGGACAGCGCGCCCAGGAGCACGCCGGAGAGCGCCATGTGCGCCACCGACATCAGCGCGCCCACGCGCCATCCCGACCGACGGGAAACCAGCTCGAAGCCCGCCGCGTACAGCTGCCCCACCATGCCGCAGCCCAGGAGGAAGAGCAGCACGCCAAACACCCAGATCACCGGACCGGTGCGGGAGAAGGGCAGGGAGCCCAGCGCCATCTCGACGTCAACCGGGATTCCCGCCAGGCGGGCCAGGGCCATGAGCAGGGTGGTGACCGCGCCGGCAATGATGCCGGACCACAGGGCTTCCGTGTGTTTCATCGCCTTTCTCCGGGATGCGGCGCCCGTCCTGCAACGCGTACGTGCGAACGGCACCGACACCCCAGAGGTATAGCGATGCGACGACGCCGCAGCCCGGAATGCGAACCAGGGCGCGGCGTACCGTCCGTTACGCGCGGATACGTCGTCCGGGAAGGTGCTTAGGGATGACTTCGCGGAGGTGAGCCGGGCTTCCTGGCGGAGGTGGATGCGACGGAAGCGCGGAGAGAGGTGACGGCGTCGCGGGAGGGTCTGCCAACCGCCCCCGCGACGCCGTCGGTCGCGAACCTATTGGAAGAAGCCGTTGGGGCAGGTGTTCACGTTGCAGCGGACGCCGTTCCAGTCCACCCACTGCGTGAGCACAATGCCGCTGTTGTTGAGGTTGTTGAGGAGCTGCAGCGTCTGCAGACCCAGCGGACCGGCGGCCTCCGGGTCAATGGCACCCTGACGCTGCACGCCACCGAACTCCACCATCTTGTGGCTGTTCTTGGCATTGGCCACACCCGAGGCCGTCACCCACTGGTCATAATCCGCGAACATGTTCTGCGGGTTGTTGTTGGCGGTGGACGGCGGGCACAGGTTGGCGTTGCCGTCAAACAGGAACAGGCGGGCCTGGTTGTCCAGCGCGGTGCCGTTGGTGCAGTCGGCAATGCCGGCCGGCTGGTTCACGGTGGCGTTGGCCGCGCAATTGGTGAAGTTCATGGGGCAGCCCCACTTGTCGGCGGCGAACTTCTTGTACGTGATGGCGCCAAGGCCCGTGGTGGTGCGCACCAGGTCCACCGCGCTGGTGTTGTTGGCCGTGCCCTGCGTGAGGTGGCAGTGGAAGCACGCCGTGCCGAAGCCGCCCCAGGACTGGCTGGTGGGACGACCACGCTGGGTGTGCGGCATGAACTGGTGGTAGCCGCCGGACGCCGTCATGCGGTTGCGGTTGCCGGCCGAAGAGCCCGCGCCCATGCGGTCGGAGAACAGGCCCTTGGCCGCCGCCACCGCGCCGTAGGTGTAGTTGGCATTGGTGGCCGCCTGCTGCACGCCCAGCATCACCATGACGTCCTGCAGCCGGTCACCGTTGGCGTCGATGTAGTTGTACCACTGGTGCATGGGCGTGAAGGGAACGATGCGCCCGCGGCTGCCCACACCGATGTAGAACGTGGTGATGTCAATGTACGTGAAGTTGGCGTTCTGCGTGGTGAACACGTACTCACCGTTCACGTTGTTGACGAAGTTCTGGTTGATGTCATTGGCCCAGGGGAAGCCCACGTTGGGCACGCCGCCGGTGTTGTTGTTGGCGTAGTGCGCGGAGATCTGCGTGTACGCGTCGACGTTGGGACGGGCCTGCAGGTCCAGGTGACAACCCACGCACTGGTTCTGCCAGGAGGTGTGGCAGGTCTGGCAGGCCACGCCGCCCTTGTTGGTGGGTGAGCCCAGGTGGCTGAAGTTGCGCGCGCGCAGGGCCTGGTCCAGCTGGGCCACGTTCTGCAGCGGTCCGTCGCCGTTGGTGGGGTCAAAGTCCATGCGCCCCATGGCGAAGTCCGCGTTGGCCGAATACAGCGGCTGGTTGTTGCGCGGGTTGGTCACCTGGCTGTTGCTGTTCACCAGGTCCTTCACCTGCGGGATGAAGTGCGGCACGCCGTCACGCTTGCCAATCAGGTAGTAGCGGCCGGTCTGGTCCTTGTAGACGTGCTTCAGCTCGGTGCCGAAGCGGTCCACCGCAAAGCCGTTCTGGCTTAGCGCGGCATAGGAGTCGGCGTTGCCGTGGCAGCTCTCACACATCACCGCCAGCGCGTGGTCCGCACGGGCGTAGATGCGGCCCGAGCCGTGGAGCTCCCCGGAGGTGTGGCAGTCGTAGCACTCCAGGCCGCGCTCGTAGTGGATGTCCGCCGGCGTGTCGTCACGGTTGGTGGCGGCGCGGTTGCCAAAGTCATTGGCGTTGGGGGTGCCACCCAGGTTGATGTCATAGAAGATGTTTCGCCAGCCATAGTCCTCATAGAGAACGTACTGGGTGGCGGCGCGGTTGTTGACCAGCGTGGTGCGGTCATTGACGTTCTGACCGTACGGGATGTTGTACAGTTCCACGCCGTCGCGGCCCTGGAACTCATTGGCAAAGCGGGCGACGATGGGATTGCCGGGGAACTGGCGGTTGTTCACCACGTCCTGGTTCTGGTCCAGGCGGATGCCCACGTACTGCAGCACGGTGCGGTTGGAGCCCTGGTGACAGCCAATGCACGCGCGCACCGAGTTGATGCCGTAGATGATCTGGTCGGCCTGGCCCTGGCGCGCCACGCGACGGTACTTGCCGCGGATGACGTGCTCCCGCACGTGGGGACGCTCGCCGGGGTAGATGAAGTCCGGGTTGATGGGCTCACCGCGGTTCAGGTTGGGATCCAGGCCGCGGTAGCGACCCTCGAATCCGTACTCCATGTGGCACGCCGCGCACCCGCTGCCGCGGTAGTCGGCGGTGGTGTTGTTCTGGCCGCTGTCGCCGGCGTGGCAGTCACCGCACTGCTTGTAGAAGGTGACGCCAATGGCCTTGGCCAGGTCGCTGTTGGGGTCGCGGATGCGGTTGTAGCCGTAGGTGATCCAGGCCTGCTGGTCCAGGTTGGCGTTGGACTCCACGCCCTGGGCCATCTGCGCCACGGTGACGGTCTGGACATTGACGTTGCTCTCGAAGTCCTGCACGAAGCGCGGCTCCATCAGGCTGGTCACCTGGCCCGCCTCGATGAAGTCCATGGTGGAGGGGCCCTGCGGGTTCTGCAGCGCGGTGATGTCGCGCACACCGTAGTCCACCGCCCACGGGTTGCGGCCCACGACGGCCACGGGAATGCCGAACACGAAGCGCGAGCCGGAGATGAGACCGATGCTGGTGCCGATCACGCTGCGCGGCATGGCCTTGGACTGGTTGACGTGGCAGGCGCCGCAGCTCTTGCCGGTCTCCACCACGCGCAGGTCACCGGGGGCCAGGAACTGCAGATAGTCCGTCTTCGTGACGGTTCGGGTGGGTGAGCCGTCGCGGCCCAGGCAGGTCCAGGAGTCCGGGATGCCCAGGATGCCGTCCGTCTGGCTCTTGTCCAGGCCGCTCTTGTGCAGGTAGCGGCTCCACGCGCGCGGACCGTACTGGTCCAGGATCACCCCTTCCCAGCGCGGCTCACCGTTGTCGCGGATCTGCTCGATGTCCGGCGGGGGACAGACGTGCGCGCGGTCCTTGTACATGCCGCTCTCGGCGTCGCCGCCGTGGCAGCTCACGCAGCTCAGGGCCTGGCCGCCCGCGGAGCGCCAGGGGTGCGGATCCTCCAGACCGCCGCCGCTGTAGCGCGGGTCATTGGGACCGGCGCCGTTGTGGCACTGCATGCAGTTGCTGTTCTCGGAGGGGGCCGGGTCGCACGGGGGCAGGCCCGAGGCAATCTCATCCACGTTGCAGAAGAGCTGGCACGCCGCGCGGTGCTGGTCATTGCCGCCGCTGCGCGTGGGCCCGTTGCAGGCGCCCCAGGTGGCCTCGGAACGACAGTCGATCTCCTGGCCGTTGTACAGCGCGGTTTCGCCGTTGCGGCAGTAGGGCGTGTCAATCCCGCCGCTGCTGCTGGTGGAGGTGCCGTTGTCCACGCACTCCCCGCCGGTCAACGAGTCGATGCACTCGGTGTTGTCGAAGTTGGGCACGCAGCCGGGCCGACACTGGAGGTCTCCGCCCCCACTGCTGGTGCTGCTGGTGCTCCCACTGGTGCTGCCACCGGTGCTGGTGCTCCCACTGGTGCTGCCGCCATTGCTGGTGCTGCCGCCGGTGCTGGTGCTCCCACCGTTGCTGGAGACGTCACTGGTGGAGGAGCCACCACCACCGCTGCTGGTGGAGCCGTTGTTGTTGCCGCCGGTGTCCGGGCAGTTGCCGTCCTCGTCGGGGGCGCTGCCGTCCGGACATTCCTCACCGGATGGCTGGGTGCAGCCCACGGAAGCAACCGGCGCAGCCAGCGCAGCCATGAGCAGCCATGTGACACGTGGGAAGGGAGGATGTTTCATTGCGGTGTCTCCTGGTCGCGGATGGGGCGGTGCTTGGCCACGCCGCGTGCGGCGGGGTGAGCGGCTCCCGGGGGGGATTGGGCACGGCGAGAATCCAGGCTCCGCCACGCAGCGGACCTGTTCCTTGCGGCGTCAGGACACAACCGGGTCCGGTTGCTCCTACCTGCAGGGTCGACATGCACAGGTTGGGGAAGGTTCAAGCCGCGTGCCCAAGTCCCCGCTTGGACGCTCCAAAACGCGAAATGTCGTCGGAGAACGCAAACCTTTCACGGGAAGTTTCGCGTTTTCTTCGAGCCGGAAATCGCGCAGGCGATGCGCACCAACGCAAACATTTTTTCGTTGCGTGGAAAGTTTTCGTGCCTTCCACAACGAGTCACGAGGAGAAACGCATTGCTGACGGAGGGGCGTGCGCTTTTCGTGCCAATCCAGAAAGAGTTGCTTTCTGCGTGGGATCCGCGGATCAACAATCTGCGCCTTCATGCCCCGTCGGGGACGAAGGGAATGCGTGAATCCGACCCACTTCGGCCCTGTTCCTACGCGTCCTAAGCGCTCCGTTCGGCCGAGGGAAAGTGGCGGGTTGCCCGCTGCCCGAACCGCGCGTGGCCGCGGCCAACGTCCCTGCCGCGAAATGCCGCTCGCGCCAGTTGCTTTGCTTTGCCCGGGGGGCGGGGCTTGGGGCTGCGTCAGAACAAGATGCCCAGTGGGGTTGCAGACGTCGTGAGCGGACCAATACCTGGAGTGCGGCGGGCCCTCGCCGCCCTGGTCGGCGCCGAGCGCGTTCACAACGGGCCGAACAGCCCCGGGGCTCAATGACGTCGGGTGAGGCCCTGCCTCGTGGCGCTTGGACCCTTGACGGTTGTCCAAACCGCTCGACGCTGACCAGGGCGGCGAGGGCCCGCCGCACTCCAGGTCGTGGTCCGCGGGAGGCGGTCAGGACCAGGTGGGCAACTTGTCTTGACGCAGCCCCTTGTGCGCGGGCCGGGGTTCGCGCTCAAAGGCGAACATGAGCCTCATCCTGCACATCACCGGGAAGGACGCCTGGGAGGTCGCCCGCGCCCTTGGCCGCTACGAGGGGGACACGCTCCACACGGAGGGTTTCATCCATTGCTCCACGCCGGCGCAGGTGGTGCGCGTGGCCAACGCTCGCTTCCGAGCGCGGAAGGACCTGGTCCTCCTGGCCATTGACGAGAGAAAGGTCCCCGCGCGCGTGGTCCATGAGAACCTGGAGGGCGGGAGCGAACCTTTCCCACACATCTACGGCGCGTTGCCCACGTCGGCGGTGGTGGCGGTGCTCCCCTTCGCGCCGCGGTTGGATGGGACGTTTGCGCTTCCCGAGCTCCCGCCCCTCTCGTGATGCACGGGACGGCGTTCCTGCAGGCAAGGTCCGGTGTTGCTGGCGCGGGGCGTGGACCAACCCTGTGGTAGCGTGCCGCGGCCTGGCGGAGTGGAAAGGAATGGGCCGGTCATGAAGTTGCGCGTCTTTCTCGTCGTGGTGTGCGCCGTGGCGAGCGCCGGGTTGGGGTGCACCACCGTGAAGGTGGCCACCACGCCGCCCGACGCGCGGGTGCACGCGGATGGCGAGGACATCTCCGACCAACGGGAGCTCCAGGTCGGGCCGGGGTTCGCGGACCAGGAAATCACCGTGAGCAGGGACGGCTACCGCTCCCGGAAGGTGGTGTTGCCGCGCGACCAGATGCACCCGGGGCTCAAGGTGGCGGCGCTGCTGGGCAGCCTGGGTTGCGCCATGATTTCCGCTTCCAATGCATGCTGCCTGGCCGCGACCTTCACCGGACGTGGCGACCTGCGCACGCAGGCCGGCTTCTGCGTGGGCAACGGCGGCCTCAGCGTGCTGGCGCCGCTGGTGCTCCTCATTGGCGTGTTCACGCTCCAGGCGCTCACCGACATGGCCGCACCCTGGTCCATGCTCTGCGCCATGGGGGGCTGCTCGCTCCTGGGCTCCTGGCCGCTGCTGGGACTGCTGGTGCCGGCGGTGCTCCCCGTCCCCCGGAACGAGGTCACGGTGGAGCTGGAACGCCTCCCCGACGCCGCCGCGCCCGCCCCGGCCGGTGCACCGTCACCTCCATCCGCCGGCGCGGGAAAACCGGCGTCCGCAACCTCACCGTCGCCGTCCGCCCAGGCCCACTGAACATGGAGCCCGCCATGAACCGCTCGTGTTTCCGTCGTCGTGCCACCGCACTTGCCGTGGTGGGGACCCTGGGTGGCTGCGCCTTCTCCAATGACACGCAGGTCGAGATCGTCGACTACGACGGGGCGCAGCAGACCTTCGCGTTCCAGGTTGCCACGGTGAAGACCTTCCGCAATGAGGTCCCCTTCGGCCAGGACCCGGTGGGAGAACCCGAGCCCACCGTGGAGCTGCCCTACAGCCCCAACATCACCAACCTGAAGGGCATCCACGTGGAGATCCGCGGGGGCGGCTCCTTTGGCTCCAACCTCTGCGGCGGCGCGGGCGCCACCAACATGACGCGCGAGGAGTTCTACGCCGCCAACATCCTGAGCGAGCCGGGGCCGGTGGAGATCCAGTACAACGTCAACCCGCTGGGCGTGGCAGTGGCCTCGGACCACGACAGCATGTTCCTGCTCTCCACCTACACCCACTTTGACCGGGTCCGTCACTTCTTCCGCAGCACGCTGGGAGATGACTCGCGCGCCACAACCACGCTGGTGGTGGCGGTGTTTGACACCGAGGCGGCGGTGGGATGCCGCGCGCCGTGGGGCGGTGGGCCTTCGCTGCCAATCCTCATTGCCGATAATGCGGCCTATGCGGGCCAGGCGGACATGTTCGTGCTCCTGCGCAACACCTTCTCCACCGCAACGCCTCCGGGCGTGGAATTCGGCATCAACCCGGGAATCATCGCGCATGAGTTCGGGCACCGCCTCTTTGCCCAGAATGTCTATTTCTCCGACGCGGCCTTCCGTCGACTGGTGGTGGACACCTACGGTTCCGTGGAGGACCAGGCCAAGCAATGCGAGGACCAGACCGAGGACGACGTCGACGACTGCGCGATCAGCGCCAAGCTCCTCTCCGGCATGAACGAGGGGACCGCGGACATCTTCGCGTATCTCTACATCGGCACGCCGGACTTCCTCTTGCCGTTCTCCTTCCCCGCCTCCGAGCTGGAGCAGCGTGATATGGCGGCCGCGCCCAGCGGCGAGGAAGGGCTGCACCTCTACGAGCCGGTTCCCCTGCTGGCCAAGGAGCAGGGGTGGAACCACTACCGGCTCGGCACGTTGTGGAGCCGGGGATTCCGCGCCGGGATCGTGGATCCCCGCAGCGGCGCGGAGCTGGGAAGCAACGAGGAGGAGGCGCGGGTGGCGGCGGCGCGGGAGTTCCATGGCCGGGCGCTGTTGCGTGCGCTGCGGGAGCAGGGCGAGGACTTCGTGGTGAACTTCCGGTTTGAGCCGCGCCAGCTGGTCCGACGCTACCTGCAGCAACTGGGACAGCCCCAGGGCGGCATCACGCCGCATTCCAACGTGAAGAGCGCGGCGTGCCAGGCCCTGTGCGACCGGTTTGGCGACATGCCCATCACGCCGGTGGACCGCGCGGGCTTCCCCGCAGACGCGCAATGCGCCGGGTTCACCGGCAAGAACCTGAAGACCGAGGTCACCTTCCCATGCACGTTGTGACGCGCGTTCTGGGCTTGCTGGCGGCGGGGGCCGCGCTCCTGGCCGCTTCCTCCGTCGGGGCGGAGACTTCGTCGCCCCGCGCCGCCAAGGTGACGCAGCAGCGTTCCTCGTCGTCAGCGGAACCGGCTCCCGAGGTGCTGACTTCCCCGTCGGAGGAGCGCCGTCCCTTTGACGTCGACGTGGATCTGCTGGGCGGCGTGCTGGGGATTCCCGTCCCGGCCAACAAGCAGCTCTTCACGCCCGACCGCTACGTTGGCGTGCGCCTGGGCGGCCGCTACCGGGTGTGGAAGCTGCGGCTGGGTGGCGAGGCCGCGGCCCGCTCGACGATGGCGGCGAACATCGGGGGCCCGCCGGGACCGCTCGCACCGCTGGCGGCACCGTTCAGCATGCAGTCGGTCAGGCAGAGCAACCAGCTGGCGCTGGGAGGAATTGCCGGGCTGGAGCTCGGTCGGATGGACTTCTTCGTCGAGCCGTTCCTGATGGGTGGGCTGAGCACGTCCATGCGGACCCTGCTCTACACGCTCCCCGCCCAGCTCCCCACGCTCCGTCCCCATCCCACCGTCGGCGGTTACCTGGGCGCCGGGTTCAGCGTGGGCCTGCGCCCCATCTTCTTCCGCATGGACGTCCTCACCGACGTGGAAGTGGGGCCGCCGCCGTTCACCACGCGCGTCTTCCAGGCCCAGTACAACCTCTCGCTCGGCCTGCGCCTGTGACGAGGGGCGGCCCCGCCCGCGTCAGAACGAGGTGGTCTCGCCCGGCTTCATCTCCACCACCTTCGTGGTGAGGTTCTCGGTCTTGAGCGCGGCGCGCAGCTCGTCGGGCGTGCCCTTGAGGAGGCCGAAGGTCCCGAAGTGCATGGGG
>JBFMGU010000286.1:0-13408 GCA_040752415.1 Myxococcota bacterium | reverse complement strand
CGCGAGCAGCGCGAGGCGGAGCAGAAGGCCCGCGAGCAGCGGGAGGCCGAGGAGCAGGCCCGCCAGGAGTCCGAAGCACAGGCTAAGATCCGCGAAGCGGAGGCGAAGCTCCTGGGCGCGGGTCCCACCATCATCGAGGGGCCGGCCGTGGCACCGGTGGTGGCCGCGCCCGTCGTCACCGCCGAGACGCCCGCGGTGGTGGCGCCCGCGCCGGTCATTGCGCTCCCGGTGGAGACCCCGGCCGCTCCCGACGCCGCGCCGGTCACCATTGTCATCCCGCCGGAGCAGGCCCCCGCCACCGCGCAGGCGGTGCCCGAGCCGCGCATTGTCGAGTTCGTGCCGCGCGCCAAGAAGGACCTGCAGAAGATCAACGAGAACAAGGACGAGCGGCCCAAGCCCTTTGGCCAGAAGTTCGAGCTGCCCCCGCTCAACCTGCTGGACTACCAGGCCGGGGAGGAGGTGGCGATCGACCGCGAAGCACTCAACGAGAACGCACGCGTGCTCACCAAGACCTTCAAGGACTTCGGCATCGAGGGCTACGTGCGGGAGATCCGTCCCGGCCCCGTGGTCACCACCTACGAGTTCACGCCGGCCGCGGGCGTGCGCGTGGGCAAGATCGCCGGCATGGCGGATGACCTGGCCATGGCTCTGGAGGCCATGAGCGTGCGCATTGTGGCGCCCATCCCCGGCAAGAGCGCGGTGGGCATCGAGATCCCCAACGTCAAGCGCCAGCCGGTCTATCTCAAGGAGCTCGTGGCCCACGCGGACTTCCAGCGCTCCCGCAGCAAGCTGGCATTGGCGCTGGGCAAGGACATCGAGGGCAAGCCCTTCAGCGCGGACCTGGCCAAGATGCCGCACGTGCTGATTGCCGGCACCACCGGCAGCGGCAAGTCGGTGAGCGTCAACGGCATGATCCTCAGCCTGCTCTACAAGGCCACGCCCGACGACGTGCGCTTCCTGATGATCGACCCCAAGATGCTGGAGTTGAAGCTGTACGACGGCATCCCGCACCTGCTGCTCCCGCCGGTGACCGACCCCAAGAAGGCCGCGTTGGCGCTGCGCTGGGCGGTGGAGGAGATGGAGCGTCGCTACCAGCTGCTGGCCGACTTCTCCGTGCGCGACATCCTCACGTTCAACAAGAAGATGGACACCCTCAAGGAGAGCGCGGAGAGGAAACGCGCCGCCGCGGAGAAGGCCGCCGCGGAGGCCGCTCCGCCCGAGGGCGAGAACGCCTCCACCACGCCGGTGCAGAGCCCGGAGGAGGCCGGCGCCACCGTGGAGGAGGAGAGCGACACGCACGAGTCCGACATGCGCGCGCTGGAGAAGAACGGCGGGCAGGTGCCGGACAAGCTGCCGTACATCGTGGTGATCGTGGATGAGTTTGCCGACCTCATGATGGTGGCGGGCAAGGACGTGGAGACCTACGTGGCGCGCCTGGCGCAGAAGGCCCGCGCGTGCGGCATCCACGTCATGCTGGCCACGCAGCGTCCCAGCGTGGACGTCATCACCGGCGTCATCAAGGCCAACTTCCCCACGCGCATCAGCTTCAAGGTGGCCAGCGCGCATGACAGCAAGACCATCATCAACAGCGTGGGCGCCAACCGCCTGCTGGGCAACGGCGACATGCTGATGATCCCGCCCGGCACCTCCGACCTGATGCGCCTGCACGGCGGCTTCGTGACGGAGACGGAGATTGCGCGGGTGGTGAACTTCTGGAAGGCGCAGGGCAAGCCCCAGTACAACGAGGCCATCCTGCGCGCTCCCGAGGCCGAGGGTGAGGGCGGCGGCGGCGGCGGTGGTGACGACGAGCCCTATGATGAGTTCTTCGATCAGGCGGTGGACATCGTGGCGCGCAGCCGCAAGGTGTCCATCAGCGAGATCCAGCGCAAGCTGGGCGTGGGTTACAACCGCGCCGCCAAGATGGTGGAGCGCATGGAGAAGGACGGCCTGATTGGTCCCAACCCCGGCGCCAACAAGCCGCGCGAGGTCTACGTCCGCCCGCCGGAGGAGTGAGACCAGCTTAGCGGCGTTTCACGAAGGCATAACGCGCCAAGGCCTTGTCCCCGGTCCGCCGCAGGCGCTGTGCGTCCACACCCTGGCGCAGGTCGCGACTTGCCGTGGCGGTTGACAGGCCGGGAAACAGCGCCTGGTACTCCTTGCGCGAGAACAGTCGGGTTCCCAGTTGCTCGGCCGCGACGTCGAGGCGCTGCTCCGGCGTCACCGGTCCACGGGACACCGCGCCCAGCGTCTTCTCCACGGCGTCGCACGTTGCCTCCAGGGCGAACTCGATGAAGACGGTGGAGCTTCCTGCGCGGTCACTCGCCTCGAGGGCGTCGTAATACGCGGATTGACGCTCACGGATCACCGACTCCACCGGCACGAACGCGAACAGCGGGTGGTAGCGGCTCAGGATCAACGTGTGCCACAGGCGGCCGATGCGTCCGTTGCCGTCGTCAAAGGGATGGATGAACTCCAACTCGTGGTGAATCACCGCGGCCAGCACGGCGGGATGGTTGGCGATGTCGCGCTCCAGGTATGCCAGGAGCTCCGCCACCAGTCCCGGAACCCGCTTTGCGGGCGGCGCAATGTGAGCAATCTGCTTTCCCTTCATCACGCCGACGCCGCCGCGCCGCCAATGCCCGGCGCTCTCCAGCAATCCCGTCATGAGTGCTGAATGGGCGGCGAGCAGATGGTCGGTGGAAGTGGGCGCCCATTCCGGAAGTCGCTCGTACGCCTTGAGCGCGTTCTGGACCTCGACGATGTCCCGTCGGGGAGCCACGACACGCCTGCCTTCCAGCACCGCCGTCACCTGGTCTTCGGTCAGCGTGTTGCCCTCGATGGCCACGCTGCCGTGGACGGTCTTCACCCGGAGCGAGCGCCGCAACCTGGGCGCGGGGCGCGGTTGGTGCATGCCCTCGTACCGCCCGAGGAGTCGCTCCAGGACCAGGAGAAGCCCACGCGAACGTTCCGTGACCTCGAAGGGGGGACGCACGATCCCGATAGTATCACATGATACTATCAGCGTCAGGCCGCGCCCCACGCGCCGGCCCCGCCTCGTCGTCGTCACCCCGCGGCTCGCGTGTTAGACTCTGCCGCATGGCCCCCCGGCGCGCAGCGTGGTCCACCGTGTTGCTGCTGACGGCAGCGGCCTGTTCCGCGTGCAACGCCGTGTCCTACCGCTGCGAGACCCCGGACGACTGCTCCGGCGGCTACCAGTGCGTCCGCGTCTCTCCCGACGACCAGTTCGGCACGTGCGTGGAGGAAGGCACCGTTCCGCCGGACGCGGCCGTCATCATCGACGAGAACGGGCCCCCTGACGCCGCCTCCCCGCGCGACGCGGCGCTGCCGCCCGACGCCACGGTCAGATCCGACGCCAGCGTTGCTCCCGACGCCGCCGTTCCGTCGGACGCGGGCGTGACTCCCCGCCCCGACGCGGCCCTCCCCACCGACGCGGCCCCCCATCCCGACGCCACCCCGCCCCGCCCCGACGCCGCGCTTCCCGACGCCACCGCTCCCCCGGACGCGGGCCCGTCCCCCGACGCGGGCACCCTCCCCGACGCAGCCCGCCCCGACGCCACGCGCCCCGACGCCGGCGCTCCTCCCGACGCGGGCGGCACCGCCATCAGCGGCACGGTCTTCGAGGACGTGGGCTACACGGGCGGCGCGGGCACGGCGCAGGACGCGCAGGATCCCGGCATTCCCGACGTCACGGTGGAGCTCTACGACGACACCAACGCGCTCCGGGGCAGCACCGTGACCGACAGCGCCGGTCGTTACGCGCTGCTGGTGGAGGGGGCGGGCACGTACTCGGTGCGTGTGGTCTCCGCTTCCGCCAACCGCGGCCTCTCCGGCGTCATCCCCGAGCAGACCTACGAGCACGACGGCGTGACCGGGAATGGCGCCGCCGGCGCGCTGGGTGGTGAGGATCCCCAGAATCCCGACGACAGCACGCCGGCGGGGCTGGGCCGGGGAGACACGTTCGTGGAGGTTGTCGTCGGGGGCGGGACGGTGTCTGGCGTGGACTTCGGGTTCTCCTACAACCTGATCATGAACACCGCCGACAGCGGCCAGGGCTCGCTGCGCCAGTTCATCCTCAACGCCAACGCGCTCCCAGGTCCCAACGCCGCGCTGTTCCAGGTTCCCAACAACGCCTTCCTGGGCCTGAGCCCGGACCCCGCGTTCCTCAACGGCGACCACGCCGCGTTCTACCCGCTGAGCCCGCTGCCCACCCTCAGCGACGACGACACCACGCTGGACGGTCAGACCCAGACGCTCACCGTGGGCGACACCAGCGGGGGCCTGGAGGTGCAGATCCAGGGTGGCTCCGCCAGCGTCGGGCCCCTGCTGCACGTCACCGGCGCACGCGTGGCCGTCCTGAGCCTGCTGTTGCGCCAGGTGAGCCCGCAGGGCAACGGCGCGGTGCTGCTGGAGGGTGACCGCGGCACGCTCTCCGGCGTCAGCGTGACGGAGACGGTGAACGGCAGCGGCGTGCACGTGCGCGGGAGCCGGAACCGCCTGGAGGACTGCGTGGTGGTCTTCAACGGCCACCACGGCGTGCTGGTGGGCGCGGGGACCGGACATTCCGCCGTGGAGAGCACGCTGGAGAGCAATGGGCTGGATGGCGTCTCGGTGCTGGGCGGCGCCACGGTGATGCTGCGTCGCAACGTCATCACCGGCAACTACGCACGCGGCATTGACGTGGACAACAACGGCATCACCCCCAACAACCCCACCGACGAATGGACGGACTACCCGGTGCTGCTGCGCTACCTCGTGGAGGACCGCACCATCACCGTGAACGGCACCGCGCCCGACGGAGCGCTGCTGGAATTCTTCTCCGCCACCGGCGACGGCAGCACCAACCACGGCGAAGCGGCCGCGTACCTGGGCCAGCTGCAGCACACCACCGGGCTGTTCACCTTCACGCGCAGCTTCGCGTTGCAGGAGGAGATCCCCACGCTGGTGACCGCCACCGCCACGCTGGGCGAGCAGACCTCCGAGTTCGCCGAGAACGAAGCGGCCATGGACTGGTGGAACCCGGCCTACGCCTTCCGCGCGCCGGTCACCATCACCAGCACCGTGGGCCTGCCCAACCGGTACGTGATCACCGTGGACCTCGACCATGCCGCCCTGGTCACGGCGGGGAAGTCGCTGGCCAGCGGCGACGACGTGCGTGTGGTGCGCTGGGACGGCAACAGCTGGCAGGAGTTGGACCGCGACCGCTCGCGCCTGCAAGCGTGGAACACCGCGGACGTGAGGCTGGAGTTCCGCCTGCAGGGCAGCCACCCCGACCCGTTCGAATCCGCGCTGGAGTACTGGGTGTACTACGGCAACCCGACCGCCACCTCGCCACCGGCGGCCTGGGACAACCTCTACCTGGCCGGCGACCACTTCTCCGACACAAACCTCTCCAGCACCCTGGTCACCGACGACAACAACGCCAACGTCGAGGTGGTGAATGGTGAGCTGGTGCAGACCGGGGACGGCTCCACCAGCGCCGCGTTCACGGTGGCATTGGCCGACCCGCTGCCGACGAGCGGATTCCACTTCCGCCACAAGGCGCGGGTGCAGACGCTCTCCGGCGCCGCGAGCCCGGAGGCCAAGCTGATGGGCGTGGTGAGCGAGGACCAGGCACCGCAGACGGCGAATCAGTCGACGGAGAACCCGCGGCGACGCCTGGTGGCCTACCACCGCCACGACGGGCGCGCGTTCATCTTCTATGTCAACACCAGCAACGCGGCGATTTACTGGAGCGGCTCCGCCTGGGGTGCTTCCGCCTCGTTTGCCACGCTGCCGCTGGGCCAGGACCACGTCTGGGAGCTCTACAGCACCGGCACCAGCTGGCAGGTGGTGGTGACCGACGCCAACGGCGCGGAGCTCACCCGCACCACGCCCGTGCCCTGGAGCAGCGTGAAGGCGCCGGCCAGTGGCGACGATCTCTACCTGTATTTCGGCGAGGTCTACACGGACTACTACTCGGCCACCATGACCAGCGGCTGGGTGTATCTGCGGCCGTACGTCGAGCCGGAGCCCACGACGGTGCTGGGCGCGGAGGAGGCGCGTTAGCGTCCCTGTTGCCGCAGGCGACGCCCACGGTTAGGAGGGCGCCACATGGATTCCCAACTGCTCCTCTCCTCCGACGTGTGGGTGAGCCTGCTGACGTTGACCGGGATGGAGATCATCCTCGGCATCGACAACATCGTCTTCATCTCCATCCTGACCTCCAAGCTCCCGGCGGCGCAGCAGCCGCGCGCGCGCAACATTGGCCTGGCGCTGGCGCTCATCACCCGGCTGGGCCTGCTGTTCACCATCAGCTGGGTCATGGGCCTCACGCGGCCGCTGTTCACCGTCCTGGACCGGGGCGTCTCCGGCCGCGACCTCATCCTCCTGCTGGGCGGCCTGTTCCTCATGGGCAAGGCCACGCACGAGATCCATGACAAGCTGGAGGTCCAGCACGACGAGGAGGCGCCCCGCCCGTCCACGCACGCCTTTGGCGTCATCCTGGTCCAGATCATGCTCCTGGACATCGTGTTCTCGTTGGACAGCGTCATCACGGCGGTGGGGATGGCCAGCCACATCCCGGTGATGGTGGCGGCGATGGTGATCTCGGTGGTGGTGATGTTGATCTTCGCCGCGCCGGTCTCCGACTTCGTGAACCGGCATCCCAGCATGAAGATCCTCGCCTTGAGCTTCCTTCTGCTCATCGGCTTCACGCTGACGCTGGAGGGCATGGGGAAGCACGTGGAGAAGGGCTACATCTACTCCGCCATGGCGTTCTCGCTGATGGTGGAGCTCATCAACATGCGGGTACGCAAGGCGGCGCAGCGGCCGGTGGAGCTGCACGGGCGGTTCGAGAAGGAGCGCACCGCCTGAGATTGCGCGGTGGCGCGCGGACCGGTCACTTGCACACGCCCCCGCGCCCCAGCACCATGCCCCCCGTGAAGCGCACCAACTCCGACGACCCCATCTCCACGCTGGTGGACCTGCTCTCGCGCCTGCCCGGCATTGGCGAGAAGAGCGCGCAGCGCATGACCTTCCACATCCTGCGCCAGGACCGCGCGTATGCCGCGGCGTTGGCGGATGCGCTGACGCGGTTGGGTCGGGACGTGCAGGCCTGCAGTGAGTGCCACAACCTGACGCACCAGAACCCGTGTGCGTTGTGTCGGGACCAGCGGCGGGATCCCGCGGTGTTGTGCGTGGTGGCCACGCCGCAGGACCTCATGGCGGTGGAGGCGTGCGGTGAGTACCGCGGGCACTACCACGTGCTGGGAGGCCTCCTGAGCCCGCTGGAGGGCGTGGGACCGGAGGGGCTCAACATCCAGCCGCTCATCACCCGCCTCTCGCGCATGGAGGTCAAGGAAGTGATCCTGGCGCTGCGGCCCAGCGTCGAGGGGGAGAGCACCTCCTTCTATCTCAAGCGCCTGCTCTCCCCGCTGGTGGCCAAGGTGACCCGCATTGCCAGCGGCATCCCCATGGGCGGAGAGCTGGAGTACGCCGACAAGGTGACCCTGGCGCGCGCGCTCACGGGGCGTCACCTGGCGTGACCATCCCGGTGACGAGGAGGAACGGGCAGGTTTTCGTCGAGGACGCCGGACCGTGCGCGGGCCGAGGGCAGCATGTTGACGTCCCGGCGAGCCGCGCCGCATCCTGCGCCACATGTCCGCTGGAACTCCGCCGCTCTTCTCCGTGCTGGTGACCGCGCTGCTCGTCGGGGCGTGCCTGCCACCGGTGCCCGGCGCGGCGTGTCGCACGGATGCCGACTGCATGGCGCAGAACCGCTGTGAGCAGCAGGTGTGCGTGGCGCGGGGAGAGGGCTCCAGCGGGTCGTCGTCTTCGTCGTCCAGCAGCAGCTCGTCGGGCGGGGGCGCGCACGTGCTCTGCCAGACCAACCCGAACGGGTACTGCGACGCGCCGAGCTTCTGCTGCGCACCCCTGGGCGCGGAAGATGGCCAGTGCATGACCAACGCGGGCAGCTGCTTCAACAGCCGCTACTTCTGCGACGACAAGGCCGACTGCCCCGGCACCACCATCTGCTGCTTTGACGGGCTGACCGCCCAGTGCGCCGAGCCCGCCGCGTGCACCGACGACGAGCTGTGCTCCAACGACGACAACCGCTGCTCCAGCGGCGCCTGCACGCCGGTGCTCAATCGCGGGCTGTGCCGGTGACGCAAGGGTGCTCGGGGCGTGGGCGGAGCCACGTTGCTATTCGTGCACCCAGTACTCCGGCTGCGCGCTGCCAAACCCGTTGCGCACGTGGCCCTCATTGAAATTCCGCGCGCCCACGTTCGCAATCGCCGGGCCCGCGGCGGTGTTCTCCCCCGGGCGCACCACGGCGATGTGCCCGATGCCACCGGGGTTGTTCCAGCTGGCAATGGCCGGGTGACCGCTGTTGGCCATCTGCTGCGCCTCCTCCGCGCTCACCCGACGCCACCCGTTGCGCTCACCGTGGTTGTGCAGCCAGTGGTTGGTGGCGTTGGCGTCGAGCTCGCGCGCGCCCGGCGCGCCCGGAGAGGCCGCGTTGCCCGCGCGGTCCACCCAGTGCGGAATCTCCGCGCCCATGGCCCGCGTGACGTCCCACGTGAAGATGTTGCAGTAGGTGTTGCCCTCGCGCGGGGTGTAGCGCGGGTTGTTGCCCGCAGCGAACTGGTTGATGGTCTCCGCGTAGTTGCTGGCGCTGCGGTTGTCCGCGCCGTTGGTGACGGCGGGGTTCGCGGGCAGCCACGCGCGCTGGTCGGTGGTGCCGCTGGCGGGCGTCCTCCCGTCGAACTGACCCGGCTGGATCTGCGGCGCGTTGCCCGTCCCCGACGGAGGCGCGGCCGGTGGGTCATTCCCCGCGGGTGGCGACGCGCTGCTCCCGCCCGGCAACCGCAGCACCTGGCCCGCGTGGATGAGGTTGGGATTGCGGATGTTGTTGAGCTGCTGCAGCTCCTGCCAGGTGGTGCCGTGACGCGCGGCAATCCCGCTCAGCGTGTCTCCCGGCTGCACCACGTATCTGCTGTTCTCCGTCGAGCCACCCGGTGCCGTGGTGCCTCCCGCCGCCGTGGTGCCGCCCGCGTTGCCACCGTTCTGCGGCGGCGCGCTGCCCACCGGCCCGTCGGAGAGGTTGGGGTCATTGAGGATGCGCGTGCGACGGTTCCCGCTGTAGCGGTTGGCATCCGCCAGGTGCGCAAACCGATCCAGGATCTCACGCTCGCTCCCGCCGCCGGCCGCGGCCTGGCGCAACATGCGCTCCGTCCCGCCCACGCCGTTCTGCACCGAGGAGTCGAACAACATCGCGTGCGCGCGCTCGCTGGTCAGGCCGTGCTGCTGCGCCATGCGCGCCGCGGGCTCGTAGTAACCCTCACGCGCCAGGTCGCGCTGCACCTGCTGGAACTCCGGGTCGCGCGCCGCCTGCTGCATGCGGGCCTTGATGTCCGGGTCATTGAGGTTGGCGCTGCGGACCCAGCTCTCATTGCGCATGTTGTCCGCGTAGGGCCCCATGATCTGGTTGAACTTCTCCGGGTTGGCCTGCGCCATCCGGTTCATCAGCGAGGGCAACGATCCGCTCTTCTGGTTGAACTGGATGAGGCCGTAGGAGACGCCGTGCCCGTTGTCGTTGGGATTCCACGCGTCGTAGCGGCCGCCACCCTCCGTGCGCGCGGTGTAGTCGATGATGCGGTCCACGCCGGAGAGCCCACCGCTGTTGCGCGGCGCGTTCTCCTCCCCCGGCACGCGCAGGGTCCCGGGGTCCACGCCACCCTGCGGCGCGGGCTTGGCGGTGCCACCGCGCGGATAGGTTCCGTCGGCGTTGGGCTGGATGCGCGTGGGCGTGCGGTCCGCGGCCGGGGCCTCCGCGGCCGGAGCCTGCGCCGTGGGCGCGCTGGGACTGCCGCCCGGGATGTTCACCGTCTGGCCGGGATAGATGCGGTCCGGGTTGGCAATCTGCGGGTTGGCCGCAATGAGGTCCGGCAGGCTCACCCCGTTCTTCCTGGCAATGTCCCAGAGCGTGTCCCCCGCCTGCACGGTGTGGACGTTGCCCTCGTCGGGGAGCTGGGAGCGGGCGGTGGTGGGGCGCTGGGCCCGGCTGATGCTCGTCACGCTGGTGCCTTCCTGAAACGCGGGTTCGTCTGCGGTATCGGCTTCCGTCCGGTCAACAACGCTCCGTCAAGGTGCGGATGCCGATGAAGAACGGAGCGGTGGAACGCGGAATTTGCGGCGTCCCGTGGGTCATCGGCAGTGGGCAAAGTCCGGGTGGGCAATGATCTGGCGCACCCGCGGGACCAGCGGTGAGCCGGGGTCCAGGCGCAGGAACGCCACGTAATGCGCCTTGGCGTCGCAGCTCAGGCCGCGCTGCACGTAGATGATGGCCAGCAGCTTGTGGGCGCCCGCGTCGTTGGGCTCGTCGACAACCGCCTGCGTGGCCAGCCGCTCGGCCAGGTCCAGGTCACCATTGCGGAAGGCCACGGTGGCCTGCGCCACGAGGTCCCGGGTCGACCGGGCCGGCAGCACCGGCTGGCTCGGCGCCGCGGCCACGACGCCACGCACGCAGTTCTGGAACGCGTCGCTGGCCAGGGCCTGCTGGATGGCCACCACCTGCGGGTGCAACAGGGGCGCCAGGAGCACGAGCTCGTAGTGGGCGCGCGCGGCGCACGTGTCGCCCTGCGCGGCGGCGGCCACCCCGGCCATGTAACGCGCCTCCACCATGGTGGGATCCAGCCGCGCCGCCTCCTCACACGCCGCACGCGCACCGGCCATGTCCCCGACGTGGAAGGCCTGCAGGCAACGGTTCATCGCCGCGGCGGCGGGCGGTCCGGCGGACGGTGTGGTGGTGCCGTTGGTGCTCCCCGGCGGGATCTGCGCGCTGACAACGGACGCGCCGTCCACGACGAGCGCCATCACCACGAGCGCACGGGAAATCCCCGGTTGCCGCCACACCAGCTTCACGCGCCATAGCGTAGGCGAAGCAGCGCGCGGCGTCACCGGGATGGTGCGGGCGGGCGTGTGCCCCCGTGCGGCAACGCGGACCTGGGCTCGCAACCCGGGTGGGGACGGTGACAGCTCACGCCCACGCCACTAACGTCGCGCGACGTCATGACCACCCTCCAGCGCCCCGCGCTCCACGCCGTGCTCTCGCGCCTGCAGTCGGCCGCGCGCATTGACGACGTGGCGGTGACCCGCGCGCTGGACGCCGCGCTGGCCGACGGGAAGCTGGCACCCGCCGAGCGCACCGCGCTGCACCACCTGCTGCACCAGAAGTCGGATGCGTTTGACGAGGTCAGCACGCGGAAGCGCCTGGAGACCCTGCTGGCCATCCCGGAGGACCGCCTGGCGGCGCTGGCGCACGCGCTGACGCGGAAGGACGGCGTCATCGACCTCAAGGACGCGCGCCAGCTCACCGCGCTGCTCGACGGTGGCCATGGGAAGAAGACGGTGACGTCGCTGCGCGCGCTGATGGTGGGCGTGAAGATGACCGCGGGGGCGGAGCGCCACCTGACCGCGGAGGTGGGCGCCCCCGACGCTGCGCGACAATCCCGTCTCGCCAAGGAGCCGCTGCGCACCTATGCGCTGGAGGGTCGCGCGGGTGGGGTGCTGGTGCCGCGCACGGGCCTGGCCACCGTGGCCCCGCCCCAGATGGCTCCGCTCCACGACGTGAAAGCCGCGGACCTGGAGAAGGCGCTGGGGCAGGCGGCCCGGGAACGGGAGAAGCTCCTGCGCAGCGGAGAGACGCCGGCCACCTCGCGCGTGGTTCCGGAGGACGGAACGCTCCAGGTGCGTGCGTTCCACATGGCGATGATCGGCGCGGACCAGACCGGGCTGACCTATCCGCGACAGATGGCGCAGATTGGGAAGCGTGAAGGTTTCACCGTGGTGCTGCGGGTGCCGGTGGAATACGTGGACGAGCTGCGCAAGCAGTTCAAGGAGGAGGGCCTCCGCAACATCCACGTCGTGGGCGTGGCCGGCGAGGGGGACTTCTGGAGCGAGGACCAGGGTGAGCTGGACGTGGATGGCAACGTGCGTGTTCCTGCACCCGCGCCCCAGCTCGACGAGCTGCAGGAAGCCGCCTACCGCGACCGCGTGGGGCGCCTGTATCCCGAGCAGGCGGCGAAGATTGCCAAGACGCCGTGGAGCAAGCTGCGGGAGACCATCGCCGAGAAGTTCCCCGACGCGGTGTTCTCGATGGTGGGCGCGGTGTCGGACCGCAAGTCGCACGAGGTGCTGGCGGGGGTGGCGCTGGCCAAGGGTACGACCATCCGCGCGTCGCTGACGCACATCGAGGGCGGGAACCTGCTGGTGGGCACGCTTCCTTCCGGGGAGGGCTACGCGCTGGTGGGGAGGGACTCCCTGGCGGTGTCACGACGGATTCTCGAGAAGGACCGGGGCCGCAAGGTCACCGACGACGAGCTGAAGGCCGCGGTGGCGCATGACCTGGGCGTGAAGCCGGAACACGTGCACGCGGTGGAGCAACCCCGCGACTTCCACCTGGACATGCACATGGTCCCCATCAAGCCCGGCGAGATCCTGCTCAACGACGCCGTGGCCGCCGCGAAGCTGCAGGCACAATGGGAGCGCGAGGACCACGCCCAGAAGGAGCCCAGGCCGCCCCCGCCCGGCGCCAGCTCTGACAAGCTGGAGATGTACCAGAGCGACCTGGAGTTCTGGCGCGACATCGGCAAGGACATGGTGCAGCGCCACGCCGACGACCTGAAGCACGCCGAACGCTCCGCGAAATTCGAGAAGCTGGTGGCGAAGGACCTCGAAGCGGCGGGGCTCAAGGTGCATCTCGCGCCGGCGGTGTTCGGGCAGGGGCACGCGGCTGTAGCGAACTTCCTCAACGCCGAGCAGGGCACCAATCCCAGGGGTGAGCGTTTCTACATTGCGCTGGGTGGTGATCCGCGCGCGGAACGCGTCTTTGTCGACGCGCTCAAGGCGCTGGATCCCGGGATTGCGCGCGTGCACCTGCTGGATCCGGAGATGACGGGCACCACGCTGCGCGCCGGCGGCGGCATCTCGTGTCGCACCAAGGCGGAAGGGACGTTGGCGCCCACGGCGTGAGTGTCGTTCTTCGGGAGCTCCAATCGGGATGGATGTCACCGCGAAGCGGCTCCCGTTCACGTTTAGGGGGTTGCGCCAGAGTTGGTTGCCCATGGGTCCGTGACAGCCTCACCGGACCACAACCTGGAGTGCGGCGGCCTGTCGCCGCCCTGGCCAGCGCCGTGTGCGTTCTCAATGTGTCGAACGGCCCTGACATGGTGGCGACGGTCGCCGACGTCGCCACAACCCGCGACCATTGACGAGAGCGCTACCCGCTCGGCGCTGGCCAGGGCGGCGAGCCGCTTTGGACAGCATCGACAAAATCTGGCGTATCCGGCTGTCCCGGCTGGAGTTGAAGAAGCGTCGTCGTCACCGGCGAGTTGAGCCCAAGCGTGCC
>JBFMGU010000285.1:0-13410 GCA_040752415.1 Myxococcota bacterium | reverse complement strand
GAGCAGGCTTGGCTTTCGGGGCCGGCTTGGGCGCGGGCGTATCCTCGTCGCCTTCCGGCAGGTCCGCGTCTCCGTCGGGCAGCTCGTCCTCCTGTGCGTACACGGAGCGCGGCATGCTCACCGTGCCCATCAGGCCGCACAACAGACCAACCAGGATCGCCCCAGGGAGGCTGGGCGCGCGGAGTTTCTGCAGCAAGCTCATGGCGCGGGCTCCTTGGAGTCGGTGAAGATCTCGGCGGTGCTCAGGGACACGCGGCTGCCCGTGTCCGTGGTGGTGCTCCCCCCGACGAACAGCGCCGTTCCCGCCACCATGGGCACGCCGGTCACGCCGCCGCGGGGCTGTCGCATGGTCCGTCCCACGCCGCCCACGGTCAGCTGCTCAAACACGACGTCACCCTTGCTGGTGGGGAAGAACTCCAGCGCGCCGCTGGGTTGGAACCCCGAGCGAGAAGAGAACCCACCGCCCACCACCCACCTTCTTCCGTCCTGCAGCGGCACCGCCTGCGCCATGAAGCGCGGGATCTCCAGCTTGAAGGTGCAGTCGTCGCGCGGGACGCCGTTCTTGTCTCCACACGTGCCCGGGTCCGTTCCCGGCGAGACAAAGCGCACGCTCTCCTCGACGTACCAGGCCTGTTCGTCCGGCTCCGTGAAGTTCGGCTGGTCGCTGTCGTCCTCCCGCAGGATGCCGCCCACGATCATCAGGCCAAAGCCCTTCACACGCATGGCGGAGCCGAAGAACAGGTTGTTGTCGCGTCCCGTGCCGTCAATGTAGCTGGGCCGGTTGGCGTCAAAGAAGAACTGGTCGTCCTGGAAGAACTCTGGCGCCTGGCGGGACACGTCGCGGGCCACGCCGTTGTCGTCGTTGCCGCGCACCGTCCCGGTCTCGATGGAGCCGCCGTAGACCATCACGGAGCCGTCATCCAGCTGCGCCATGACGTGGCCAAAGCGCCGCATCGCCATCGTGGGGCCCTCGAAGCAGCCCTCGGAGTCGCAGATCACCGACGAGTTGCGGCCCTTCAGGATCAAACCGCTGCCCGTGTCGGTCCACAGGTTGGGCTCACCGCCGCCGCTGAAGAGCACGCGCCCGTCGGAGAGCGTGATGCCCGCGGCAAACGTGCGCGCTCCCGCCGGGTCGCTGCCGTAGTTCTCGAACTCATTGGTGCTCGGGTTGAAGATCTCGATGCTGCTGATGGGCGCATTCGGGGAGATGACCAGCGGCAGCGGCTGCGAGGTGTCCACCTTGGCCAGCGAGGCGCCGCCGATGATCACCACGCGTCCATCCTTGAGCTTGGCGGCGGTGTGGAACGCGCGCGGCGAGGACATGTTGCCCACCGGCGTGAACTCGCCCGTGGTGGGGTCCAGCACGTCGGCGGTGTTGGTGGCCACCAGGCTCCGGCACACGGCGCCCTGCGCGCAGTCCGTGGCCGCGGAGTCCGCGCTGATGCCGCCGGTGACGAGGATGCGCCCGTCGTTGAGCTGCGTGGCCGTGGCAAAGGCCCGACCCTCCGGCATGGACGTCCGCGTGCACGTGAGGTCCGCCACCTTGGTCAACAGCAGCGCCGCCTCCGTGACCTTCCCCGTCTCCACGGTGAGGCCGCGCACCTGCCCGCGCCACGTCGTGGCGGAGTTGCTCAGGCCGCTGACCAGCACGTTGCGGTTGGGTCCCGCGGGGACCTTGTCCATCATGATCTCGTCGACCGAGGAGAAGGTCTTCTCCATGGTCTTCATCCCCGGACCGCTCACGCGCAGGCGCACGGCGTCCAGCTCGCTCTTGAAGACGGAGCTGTCCTCGCCCTGTTCGCTGCACGGGTCGGAGACGCCGCGCGGGATCTTGCCGAATGTCAGGCTGACCTCGGCGTTGTACTCGTGGGTTTGGCAACCCAGGCCTACCGTCATCAGGACGCTAAGCGCGCGCGTCCAGCGCTTGTTCCACGCACACATGAGGGGTGGCGCTCCTACCATGCGCATCCTGCGCCGTCATCCTCCCAAAGTAGCCTGGATTGGCGCGGCGGGCCCGTTCTTCGCCGCCGGGTTGCGCTGGCCTGACCGTGGGCACGCTTGCGCGCGCCCGGATGCCTCGGGCAAGAATCGCCGACGTCGCGGGGGGCCGTGATCACGGCTTCTGCAGGGTGGCGTTTTCCGTCGGGATGGAGGCCCCAAGTGGAGCTGCGCAGGCGTGGCACCTGGGCGTTGGGCGTGGCGTTGGCGGCGTTCTGCTGGGCGCCACCCGTGGCGGCGGATGACTCTAGGTACCAGAACATCATCGTGGGAGCGCGGGCAACGGGCACCGGTGGCGCCTTTGCCGCCATCAGCGACGACGCCTCCGGACTGGTCTACAACCCCGCCGGCATTGTCGACGTCAAACGCGCCAACCTCAGCGTCTCCACCAGCCTCTATGGCTTTGAGCGCCACAGCGGGGGAGGCATCTTCACCGGCCTGCCGCTGACCGGGCTCCCCAAGCTCTCCAGCACGGACATCAACATCATCCCGTCGTCGGCGGGCACGGTGATGGGGCTGGGTGAGCTGCTCCCCGACGGAGCGCACCGTCACGCCATCGGCTTCGGGCTCATGGTCCCTTCGCTGACGTCGGTGTCGGAGCAGGAGGACACCACCAGCAACTGGCGCACCAGCACGGGCATCCGTCGCTCGCGGCGCATCAATGACCGCACGCTCTACGCCGGCGTGGGCTACGCGTACCGTCTCAGCGAGGTGGCACGCCTGGGCCTTGCGCTGCACTACGTGCTCCGCAGCGTCGACGCGGTGGATGAGTACCTGTTCGTCAGTCCCGCGGAGCGCGCCGGGGAGGCCCGCGTGGTGAGCGGCCAGAGCGACCTCAAGCTGCAGAGCGGCTCCCTCGTCGCGGTGGGCGGGGTGAAGCTGGTGCCCTACCGCAAGCTCAGCCTGGGCCTGTCCTTCACCACCCAGAGCGTGCAGCTCCACCACAACGGGTCCTTCACGCTGCGGGAATCCCGGCCGGGTCAGGACCCGGGCACCACGGAGTATTCGGCGCTCGCCGTGGAGATCAACGAGGGGCCGCGCGCCAACCTCGGTCCGCTCGGGTCGCGCTCGCCGTTCTCCGTGCGCGCGGGGCTGGCCTGGGTGGAGCGCGCGGACTGGACCTTCATGGCCGACGTCATCGGCTACCTGCCGGTCTATTACGAGCTCATCCCGCGCACCGCCGCCGACGGTACGCCCATCGAGGAGAGTCGCGTGCCGCTGGCCACGCGCGTGGAGCGCGGCCCGGTGGTGAACGGCGCCACCGGGTTCGAGAAGCTGCTGGGCCGCGACCTGTCCCTGTCCGTGGGCGCGTTCACCAACCTGCCCAGCTCTCCCATGCTCAAGGTGGAGCCGGGGACCAACACTCTCGTCCAGGGGACCAGTCGGCTCTCGCGCATCCCCATGGTCGGGACCACGTTCGCGTTGGGATACTTCAGCGAGCACAGCCTCTCACGACTGGGATTCATGACCGCGTTTGGCGTCGGGGACCGTGTGGGTGTGAAGGACCGCGACGCACTGGCCACCGGCAACGGGCGCGTCCAGTTTGAACGCTTCGCGGCGAGCGAGTGGACGTTCTACGTCTTCATCAGCAGCACCTTCCGCTATGGCGAGGGCCGGAGCGAGCGCACCCTGTTCGGCCTTCCCAGCTTCCGCGGAGGCAAGAGCTGAGACGTCAGGAACGATTTTTCGCCGTGGTCCTCCCAGCGGAAGGTGATAGCGTTCCGGGCGCATGTCCCCAGCATCCTCCGCCGGCGCCACCGGTTACCGCGTCCTGATTGCGGACGACGACAAGGAGCTTGCCCAGCTGCTCTCGCGCTACTTCCAGGCGCGCGGGATCGACGTGACGCTGGCGCACGACGGGGAGGTGGCGTGGCAGCAGTTCGTGACGCAGCCGCCGCACATCGTGGTCATGGACCTGATGATGCCCAAGCTGGACGGGCGCGGCCTCATTGCGCGCATCCGCTCCCACCTCACCGCCGGGCGCACGCCGCTGGTGGTGATGAGCGGTGCGCTCTCCTCGGCGCAGGAGGAGCAGGCGCTGGTGGCGCGCTTGAAGGTGGAGGGCGCGTTCCGCAAGCCGCTGGTCCTCAACGAGATGCTGGAGAGCATGGACCGGCTGGTGGCGCTGACGTCGGGGCGGAGGCGCGTGTCCAGCGGTCGCATGCCCGCGGTGCCCGCCGCCGCCGGAAAACCCCACGCGTCCCAGTCGCCCTCGTCGGCGCGGCTGGCGCCGGTGACGGAACCCCGGAGCCCCTCCCAGGCGCGCATGGCCCCCGTGGCCGCGCCCCCGTCGAGGAATCCTTCCCAGGCGCGGATGCCCCCCGTCGCGGCGCCGCCGTCCGGGAGCCCCTCGCAGGCGCGCATGGAGCCCGTTGCCGCGTCTCCGGCGAAGAGTCCCTCCCAGGCCCGCATGGCGCCCGTGCCCACCACGTCGGGCCGGACCTCGTCGTCGGGGAAGCTGGCGCCGGTGCCCACCACGCCCCCGCCGTTCGGCAATCCGGTCACGCCCGTTGGTGGTGGGGCCGCCACGGTGCGAGGGACCACGTCGTCGCGCATGCAGGCCGTGCCGCCTCCGCCCACGGCGCCCGCTCGGCAACCCAGCTCCCCCGCGCTGAGCCCGGTGGGAAACCCGTTCGACTTCAGTCCTCCCCCCACCGAGCCGGGCACCGCAACGTCGTCACGCCCGCCCAGCTCTTCGCAGCTCTCCGCCGTGCCGGTGGGGCCGCCCGCGGCCTTTGGCGACGTGCCACCCACGCCCGCGCCCATTGCGCCCTCCACGTCCGCCATGCCGCCGGCCACGTTCGGGATGCCCGTCACCCAGCCGGGGCGGAGCATCTCCTCGCCGAAGTTGCCGCCGGTCTCGCGCACGTCGTCGTCACCTTCGCTGACGCCGGTGGCGCAGGCCCCCGCGGCATGGGGCTCCGACGCCAGACCCGCCCCTTCCGCCCCCACGGTGCAGGGTCCCAAGGAGACGCCGCGTCTCGCCGGAGAGGCCACACTGCTCTCGCTCACGACGGCGGTCGTCGAGATCTTCGAGCACCGGCTGCGCGGCATCATGGAGATGAAGCAGTCCTCGGGAACGCGGCGGCTCGCGTTCGTTGACGGACTGATTGTCGCCGTCAGCACGCAGGTGCGCAGTGAGACGCTGTCCGCGCAGCTGGTCCGTGACGGCGTGATTGACGAGGAGAAGGCCGCGCAGGTGAACCGCGCCATGGAAGAGGAGGGGCTGCGGTTCGGTGAGGCCATGGTGCGCGTGCTGGGCGCCCGTCACTCGCTGGTGGTGGAGGCCCTGGAGCGCCAGGTGAAGCGCCAGGCGGCCACGGCGTTGGCGTCGGAAGAGGGCATCTACGAGCTCATCCCGTGGGACGACGATCCCATGCTGGCCACCACCGTCCGACTGGACCCGGTGGAGACGGTGCAGCGCGCCTGCCTGGAGTTCACCACGGAGGAGAGCGCCGGTCGCATCCTGGGCAGCTTCACGGGCATGCACCTGCTGCGCGGAAACGCCTTCAATGAGCGCGTGCTGGTGTTCATGCGTCTGTGTCCCAACAGCGACCTGCCCGCGCGACTCATGGACGAGCCCACCGTCCCCGAAGCGCTGCAGCGGTGTCGCGGTGTTTCGCCCACCGGCGTGCGGGAGCTGCTCTCGCTCATCCTCTCGCAGGCCATCTTCATGGGGAGGCAGGGCACCACGCCGCCCCTGGTCCGTCGCACCGCGGCGTTGACCAGCAGCGGCGGAGAATGGCGTCCCGCGGGCCTGTTGTTCTCGGACTTGTCGACGCGTGAGGCCGTGGCCGCGGAATGGATCCGCACCGGCGGACGCGACGCGTACGGCGTGCTGGGCGTGACGCCCGACGTGCAACCCGCCGGCGTGGCGGAAGCACTGGCCTCGCTCACCGCGCGTTTCGGACCACCGTCCATGGACGGCGTGAACCTGGGGCCCGCCAAGACGTACCTGGAGATCATCCGCGCCCGTCGTGATGAGGCCGCGCGCATCCTCTCCAACCCGCAGGAGCGCGCCGCGTATGACGCCCGGCTGGCGCAACGCAGGCAGGCCGCCCGTCCCGGCGACGCCACCCGTCAACGCGCGCAGGCCGAGCGTCTCCTCGAGGACGGCAAGGCCGCGCTCAAGCGCACCGACGTCCATGGCGCGCACCAGTGCTTCACCTCCGCCGTGTCGCTCATGGGCAATGAAGCGGAGTACCAGGCGTACCTGGCGTACGCGGAGTGGATGCTCGCCAACGGCGCCCCCGGTCCGTGGGTGGAGCGCCTGGCGCTCGCGCTGCGCCTGGATCCCAACTGTGCCTCGGCGTGGCGCTTCCGCGCGGAGGTGCTGGAACACCAGGGAAGTCACCAGGAGGCGCTGGCGGCGGCGGAGAAGGCGGTGCGGCTGAATCCGTCGTCGACGGAGGCTCGCCAGTTCCTGGACCTGCTCCGCGCCATGTGAAGCGTCCAACGTTTGGCGACGGCATCCGCGCGCTGAATGCGTGACAACCGCGTCTGCGCTGGACTAGATGCGCCCGCCTTTGCAACCGGCGTGGAGCGCAAGATGGGCAAGCATCTGCTGAAGCAGGCGGTGGACACCTGGATGTCCGACAGCTTCATGGACCCCTGGAAACGCTACCTGGAGACCAAGCAGGCGCGCGGGGAGGTGGTGAAGGTCGGCAACGTCCACGTCGACGCCGTCAACATGTTCCAGCGCCCCTTTGTCTGCGACAGCCACGTCTGCTCCCCCGGCCTGCGCAAGCGTGGCAAGCAGAGCTGCTGCGGTGAGCTGGAAGCCGCGGTCACCCCGGAGGAGCTGAAGGGTGTGGAGAAGCACTTCCACCTGATTGACCAGGTCCTCCGTCGGGAAGATCCGTCCTGGGCCCGCAAGCCGCGCACGCTCGACGAGTGCACGGAGATCCAGGAGTTCAACCTGATGCTCCGCAAGCGCGGCGGCCGCTGCGTGTTCAGCTACCCGGGTGGCGACGGAGAGCTGCTCTGCGCCGTGCACACCGCGGCCATGGAGGCGGGGCTGGACCTCTTCAAGGTGAAACCCAAGCTGTGCTCCATCTTCCCGCTGGTGCTGCAGGACATGCTGGACGGCACGTACATGCTCAGCAAGCTCGACGAGGAGAACGGCGCGCTCATCGGTTTCAGCTCCTACAACGAGCTGCCGTGCCTGCACGGGAAGAAGACCTACGGCGCGGACGGCCCGCCCACGTACCAGGACTTCGTGGGGACGCTCTCGTCCATCTTCAGCCCGCGTTTCGTCCAGGATCTCGACGTGGCCGCGCGTGCGTGGCGCAAGGAGCGCGGGTTGGCGACGCCGCCGCTCAGGAGGTTGCCGGTCCTATGAGCACGGATCTGCGCGTGGTGTTGTGCACGGCTCCGCGGGACAAGGCGGAGGGCCTGGCGCGGGCGCTGGTGGAGGAGCGCCTGGTGGCCTGCGTCAACCTGGTGCCCATCCGTTCCGTCTACCGCTGGCAGGGGAAGGTGGTGGATGACGAGGAGACGTTGCTCATCATGAAGACGGGGAGCGCGCGGGTGGCGGACCTGATGGCGCGCGTGCCGCAGCTGCATCCCTACACGGTGCCGGAGGTGGTCTCCCTGACGGCGGAGGCCGTGCTTCCCTCCTACCTGGCCTGGGCCCTGACGGAGAGCACGCCCGCGGGCTGATGGCCACGCTTGTCGTCGGAACCACCTCCCTCTAGAAGAGGACGCCATGCCCATCACGCCGGACCCCCAGTATTACTGTTGGAAGTGCAACAACCAGCTCGTCTTCGACGTGAAGATGGGCTACCGCGACACCTGTCCGCACTGCGCCACCGACCTGCACTCCTGTCGTAACTGCCAGCTCTACGACCCGGGCGCGCACAACAGCTGCAAGGAGAGCACGAGCGACTACGTGCCGGACAAGGAGAAGTTCAACTTCTGCGGCTTCTTCAAGCTCATTGACGGCCAGCGCGAGGGCAATGCGCAGGTGGACAAGGCCAAGGCCGCCCTGGAAGCGCTGTTCAAGAAGAAGAAGTGACGTCGCCCCTCAGGGCACGTCCTCCAGCGGGACATCCAGCACCGGGAACTGACGGGCGCCCGACGCCTCGAAGTGCCACCACTCGCTCCGGATGCCGGTGAACCCCGCACCCTCGAACGCATCCCGCAGGACCTGACGACGCTGCATGACGTCCTTGGGATGGTTCATGGAGTGCAGGTTCGCGCGCGTGGTGAAGTCGTCAAAGTCGGTGGGCATGGGGACGTGCTTTCCCTGCAGGTCCGCCAGGCTCACGTCCACCGCGCCGCCCCGGTTGTGCACGCTGCCGGGTTGCGGCGGTGCCACGTAACCCCGTCGGGGAACGGCTTCCCACATCAGCTTCTGCACGCTGTGCGGCCGGTAGCAGTCCCACGCCACCACGCGGAATCCCTTCTCCCTGAGCGCATCCGCCGCGCGCTTGAGTTGCTCCGCCGCGTGACGACGCAACAGGCACCGCCCCACGCTGTAGAGCTTGCGCTTGAGGAAGTTGTTCTCGGTGGCGTAGCGCATGTCCAGGACCAGGTCCGGGACGAGCTGCGTGGCGTCGACGAGGTCCGCGGGTTGCGCCTTGCCCCCGCCCGCGGACGACGCCGACGCACCCCACACCATGCCCGTGACGAGGAGAAGGGCGCCCAGCCGTTCTCGCACCTTCACCATCCGCTCACCGACGACGACGACGCAGCGCCAGCAGCCCCAGCAGGAGTGCCACGCTGGTGGGGAGCGCGTCCTTCTGCTCGGCGCACACGCAGTTGAAGGTCTGCGCGGGTGCGTCGCCACCGCCGCCACCACCGCCCGCGGAACCGGCGTCGCTACCGTTCGCGGTGCCGGCGTCCTCGACGGAGCCCGCGTCGGGAGCGGCGGGGACCTCGGCCTCCGCGGAGATCTCGGTGACGGTCACGCCGTTGTCCGCCAGCACGTTGACGCCCACGTACCAGGTCTCCTCGACGTCACCCAGCAGCGTCTCCACCGTGACCTCCACGTCGCCGCTGTCATCCGGGGTGACGGTCTGCTCCACGCCGTCGTGGTTGGCGCGGTTGGCGGTGTAGCTGTACTCGATGGGCTCGTCGGTCTTGATGATGAGCTTGAGGTTGTTGTCCGTGGGCTCGCCGCCAATGATGCTGCCCACGATGCCACCGCCACGCGCGTTGAAGCGCAACGTGAAGCTGCGGGTCCTGGCGGGCAGGTCCAGGCGGAACTGCATGTGGCCCGGCGCGAAGTTGGTGAGTCCCGCCTCCGCCTTCCCCGCGAACTGCAGGACCTCGATGGTGCGGTCCTCGAACACGCCGTCCACCTTCTCGATGAGCGGGCGCACGCGGATGCAGTCCATCACGCCGCGGTCGTTGAGGATCTGGTCAATGGCGGCCTGGTTTCCCGGGAACGCCGTGTTCAGCGCCGCTGACGTGGCCACGGAGGCCTGACCGAAGCTGGCGTTGGCGGGCAGCGTGGCCATGGCGGAGTAGACCGCCTTCTCGAACGTGCGCACCTGCGCCTCGTTGCCGCTGGTCAGCGCCTCACGCAACGCCCACAACGCGCTGGACCAGGCCCGGCTGTCGTCGTGGACCTCGCCCGTGGTGCTCTCCGGGCACGTCCAGCGCTCACCCGCGTTGCGGATGCCCGTCTCCCCGCTCAGGCCCACCGCCGCGTACTCGCCGGTGACGGGATTGCCCGTGAGGCTCTCCGAGAAGAAGTCCGCGTAGCCCTCGTTGAGCGCGCCCGCGTCATTGTGCACGCCCCAGCGGTCCAGCGTCGGCGCCACCAAGCCCATGGGCTCGCCGTTGGCCTGGATGACGGTGTGGATCACCGCGTGCGTGAACTCGTGGTAGATGACGTCGCCGTCGTAGCCGAAGTCACGGTCCGGTCCCTGGTAGAGCACCATGCTGTCGTAGGGACGCGTGAAGGCGTCGCCGCCCACGGGGATGGGCAGGCTGTTGTCGTCGAGCGCGGGGATGAACGCCGCGTTGGGCACGCGCATGAAGCCGCTCAACGTGGCGGGGTTGGCCTCCGTGCCCTTGCCGCCCGCGCAGCCCAGCGGAGGGATGCTGCAGATCTGGCACAGCAGGTCCTGGAAGGTGTTCTGGTCGAACTTGGGCAGCAGGTAGTTCACCGCCACGTGGAAGCCCTTGCTCGGCACACCCGCCGCGCACTCCTGGGAACGCAGGCAGAACTCCGCGTCCTCCGCCACGCCGCGCATGTGCTGCTGGAACGTGTCCACGTGGTAGTACGCCATCACCTCTGCAAACTCGTCCTCCTCCGCCTGCAGCGTGGCGTCGTCCCGCGGGGAGAAGATGAAGTCCCCGTCGGCGGCGCTGGCCTTGGGAATCTCCGCGCAGAAGGGCGCGTCAATGTAGACGGTGTCCGGCACGCACGCGCGCGCAATGTCCGGCAACGGAAGGCCGCGCGTATCAAAACTCACCACCACGCGGCTCTCCACGCCTCCGTCGACATTCCCCGCCAGGCAGGACCGCTCCTCGCAGCCCCCGTCGCCGCCGGTGCACTCGTAGCGCTTGCAGCAGTTGAACGTGTCCACGTACTCGCCGCGCAGGAAGCCGGGCTCCGGCTGGTCGGTCAGGTGCTCTAGCGTCACGTCGACGAGGGTGCCCGGGCCGTTGGCCGGCGGGGCCGGGTCAAACACACGCGCCGCGCCCGGCGGCACCGCGTGCACGGCCAGCTTGCGCACCTGCAGCACCGTCCCGCTCTGCGCATCCACGCTCACCGCCACCGCGTCCGCCGGCGACAGACCCGCCAGCGCAAACACGAAAAGCGGGGTGAGCGTGCCGTCGGGAGCGGCGTCGTAGAAGCGGCGCGCCCGCGGGGCCAGCTGCTCCGCCGTCACGCTCACCGGCGTCACGGCACCCGGACGGCCCAGCGCCGCCCGCGCCGCGTCCATGGCGGAGACGCGGAATGCCGGCGTCACGTTGCCCGCGTGATGACCGCGCGTGGCCATGATCACCGCGCCGCTGTCATCCACCAGGACCACCACGTCGGCGCCACGCACGCGGATGCCGGAGCGCTCCGGGTGGAACCGCACCACCGTGCCCGCCGCCGTCTTCATCACGCCGGACAGCTTCAATCCCGCCGGCACGCCCAGCGCCGCGCCGTGGGCCTGCAGGAACGCGCGCGCCGCGTGCTCCGGGGCCGCCATGTTGGAGCGGTAGGTGAATCCCGCCACCGCGTTCCACGTCCCATCACGGTCCTTGCTGACCGACTGCGGGGCCAGCGCCTGGCGCGCCGTCGTCACGCTGGGCGGTTCCACCGGCGCGGAACCCACGCCCAACGCCAACACCATCATCCATGAAGCTGTTGCTGACATCGCTGACCTCATCACGCCCAGGCTCGACCCGGAGGCGCCAACATGGGGGCGGGATGCTTAGCACGGGCCGGCGGTGGCCCTCGGATTTCGCGAAAGATTCAGCCTCCGTCGGACGTCCGTCTTGACACCCTGAAAACCGGACTCGTAGCTTGCGAGCCCCCGAAGGAGGCCCTCCGTGTCACTGCTTGGAACGCTCACGCTCTCGCTCGCGCTCTCCGCCGCCGCCGACCTCACCGCCGAAGACTTCCGCATCTACTGCGGCTGGCAGGGTGAGATCGCCAAGGATGAAAACAAGTCGCTGGCCAAGGACAAGCAGCTGGCCAAGGTGGCCAAGCTGGCCAAGGTCAGCCCCAAGGACCTCAAGAAGATCGTCGCCAAGGGGGACGGTGCTGGCGGGTCCTGTGAGGCCATTGCCAAGGACCATGAGTCGCGCGCCCGCAAGGCCCTGGAAGGCACGCCGCTGGCCGCCCGCGTGGAGAGCCTGCAGCTGGACTTTGATGACCCCACCCACGTCGTGGCCTACGTGAAGTGGAAGGGTGAGCAGGAGAAGCGCCTGGAGGAGGAGGCCTCCCTGATTGCCTGGGCCGTGGGCAGCAACGCGCCCATTGTCCGGACCCTGTCCATTCGTGCCGTGGACCCCAAGGACGGGGAGACCGCGCTCCTGGAGGGCAAAATCAGCGCGGAGCAGATGACCAAGATCGACAAGGCCCGCATCGACTCCTTCGCCGACGCCCGCTACATGAAGCTGTTTGACGGCGTCATTTTCGCCAACCCGCACCTGCACCAGGCCTCCCTGAAGTAGGGGTGGGCCCCACACGGTCTCTCGCCCCTCGAGGAGCACCGTCCGTGGGTTTGACGGACACCCATGAGCTTCTTAGGGTGACACGTCCGGGGACCCGGGTGCGCTCGCGCCTGTGGTCCGGGATCCGGAGCGCCGCCATTGCCTGAGACCATCGACCGCTACGAGATCCTGCAGAAGCTTGCCGCGGGCGGCATGGCGGAGCTCTTCCTTGCCAAGCAGTCCGGCATGGAGGGCTTTGAGAAGGTCGTTGTCATCAAGCGCATCCTGACGCATCTGGCCACCGACCAGGAATTCATCAACATGTTCCTGGATGAGGCCCGCATCGCGGCCAAGCTGAGCCACCCCAACGTGGTCCAGATCTATGACCTGGGGCGCGCCGACGACACCTTCTACATCGCCATGGAGTACGTCTCCGGGCGCAACGTTGCCGCGGTCATCAAGAAGGCCAAGGACGCCAACA
This sequence comes from Myxococcota bacterium, assembly GCA_040752415.1. GTDB lineage: Bacteria > Myxococcota > JACRCW01 > JACRCW01 > JACRCW01 > JBFMGU01. The sequence continues at coordinate 827 of JBFMGU010000285.1, read as the reverse complement.
AGCCGCTGCCCGTGGAGCACGTGGCCCGCGTCATCAGCGGCGTCTGTGACGGCCTCTATTACGCGCACACGCGCAAGGACTACGACGGCAAGCCGCTCAACATCATCCACCGCGACATCAGCCCGCAGAACATCCTGGTGAGCTTTGCCGGCGGTGTGAAGCTGGTGGACTTTGGCATTGCCAAGGCCTCCACGCAGCTGGCGCAGACGCGCGCCGGCGTGCTGAAGGGCAAGTACAGCTACATGAGCCCGGAGCAGGTCCGCGGCGACAAGATCGACGGGCGCAGCGACCTCTTCGCCGTCGGCATCGTGATGTACGAGATGTTGACGGCCACGCGTCCCTTCGAACGCGACAGCTCGCTCAAGACGCTGAAGGCCATTGTGCAGGAGAAGCCCATCAACCCGCGGGAGCTCAATCCCAGCGTCCCGCCGGAGATGGTGAAGATCCTCTCCAAGGCGCTGGAGAAGGACCCCAACCGTCGCTACGCCAACGCGCAGGAGATGCAGCTGGCGTTGGAAGACTGGCTGGACCGCAGCCCCAACAAGTCCAACAACGTCCGCATCAGCCGCTACCTGTACGAGCTGTTTGACGACGAGTTGAACAGCGAAGGCGGCACCCTGGAGGTCAAGGGGATTGGTGAGATCATCATCCCCACCGGCACCCACGACGTGGTGAAGCCCGCCGACGTGGAAGTGGAGGAGGTGCCGGAAAGCACGCTGATGGCGGCGCTGCAGGACATCAAGGACCCCAAGGCCGCCGCCAAGGAGGACGCCGCCAGGAACGGGGAGGCCAAGGGCAAGCCCGCCTCGACCACACCCGCGCCGAGC
>JBFMGU010000284.1:0-13437 GCA_040752415.1 Myxococcota bacterium | reverse complement strand
AACCTGATGTCCCACCCCCGCCCCATCCCCCGCCGTGTTGCCATGCTGATCCAGCGCGTGGCGGATGGAGCGGCCAGCCCCCGTGACCTGGCCCGGTTTGAGCGGTTGGTGGAGGGCAACCCGGACCTGATGGATGAGCTGGAGCGGATGCAGCAGCTTTCCAGCGTCCTGCAGACCGAGCTGCGCGCGGCGTCAACGGACGTGGACTTCTCCGCCATGCAGGCCGCCGTCCTGCGCGCCGTGGACGTGCCCCGTGCGGGCCAGCCATCCTTCTGGGAACGCGTGCAGGTCTGGGTGCGGGAGACCCTGGCGCACCAACCCGGTCTGTGGGCGCCGTTGGCCGCCTGCACCGCCGCCGTGGTGTTGGGCCTGCTGGTCCCCGCGGTGGTCCGGGAGCCCAGCACCCTGCCGCCGGAGCTCGCGGCGGGACGGCACACGGAGATCCACAGCCTGGATACGGAAGCCACCACCGCCATGGTGTTCGAGACACCCGCCTCCGGTCTCACCGTGATCTGGCTCGCCGGCACGGACGAGGAAGACGAGGAAGAGGTGGAGGCCGAGGAGGCGGTGGTGGAAGACAGCGTGGAGACCCCGGAAGAGGTGGAGGCCGAGGTCACCGAAGACAGCGAAACCGTCACGCAGTAAGAGCATCCCACTCCGCCGATGCAGCGCCTCCCCGCCCCGAACGCCTTCCGCTGGATGCTTGCAGCCCTGGGCTGCGTGCTGTTCGCCGCGCTCAGCCATGCGCAGACGCCCGCCGCGGGGGAGAGCTACGTCGTGGAGCTCAAGGTCATTGAGGCCACGCCCCCCGGTGCCGGAGCCAAGCCCGGTCAGACCACCCTGGACCCGGCCCTGCAGCCGCTGGCCAATGACCTCAAGGCGCTGCCCTTCCAGGAGTTCCGCCTCGCCGACACCATGGTGAAGGAGCTCCGCGCCGGTGAGGCATTCACCATGCAGTTCGGCAACCCGGAGCGGAAGCGCTTCATCCGCGTGTCCGCCGTCGACAAGCGTGAGGGCAAGGTCAAGCTCAACGTCACCATGGAGGACATGCGGAAGAAGAAGCCCAAGGTGGAGCTGAAATCCGACGTGTCCATCCCGGAAGGAGCGACGCTGGTCCTGGCGCCGCCGCGCAAGGGCAAGTCCAACGAGCCCGCCATCCTCCTCGCCGTCAGCGCCCGCACCCAGGTTGCCCCCAAGCCCGCTGCCGGCAGTGACGCCGCGGTGGTGCCGCCGCCGGGCGCTGCTCCCCACGCCCGCTGAGAGCGCCCTTGCGCGCCCCTGGCCTCTCGCGCCATGGGTGCGCCTCTCATGGCGTCCCCTGAAGCATCACCGTCCCCGGACGTCGCCACGCCGGCCCCACCGGCTCCCGCGACCCCCTCCCCCATTGCCGCACGCGCAAGCCTGTTGGCGTTGGCGGCGTTGGCGCTGGGAAGCTGGCTCCTGGAGGCGCGGGTGTGGCTGCGTGTTCCCTCGGACGCGGACTACGCGCAGGCAGAGAGCGTGGTGCGCGCCGGTTTTGTCGACGGAGACACGCTGGTCCTGGCCCCGCCGTTCGCGCAGCGCGCGCTGGAAAGGCTGGGTGACCTGCGCGGCCTGGGCACCATGGGCGCGCGCGCGGGTCTCGCGTTGGGCACGCGGAAGCTCTGGGTCATCGCCGAGCCTGGCGCCGACGTCGACGTGGCCGACCTGAACCGCCACTACCGTCTCGAGGAGGAGAAGGACGCGGGTGCCTTGCGGGTGCTGCGCTTCCACGTTGCCGACGCACCGCTTTGGCACGCCGCCAGTCGCATCACCGAGGCGGAGGTGCGGCTCTTCAAGTCGGGCGGGCCCGCGGAAGGTCTGTTGTGCGACGCACCGCACCCGAAGCTCACGGGGTTCAATTGTCCCAAGGAGCCGGACTGGATGCGCTCCACCGTCGAGTGGCTGGACCTGGGCGGTGTGCACAGCGGCGGAGAGCGTGCGATCTGGATGCATCCTCCGTCGGCGGGAGATCGCAAGGTGCTCACCTGGCGCAATGTTCCCCTCACCGGCACCCTCGTCGTGGGCGGCGGCCATTCTGAATACGGGGCGCGCAGCGCCAGGGCCCCGGCGCATGTGACGGTGACCGTGGGCGGTCGCGCGTTGCTCGACGTGGATTTCCCACCACACCACGGCTGGACCGTGCACCGCGTGGCCATCCCGCCCGAGCTGCAGGGCGCGCAAGAGCTCTCCGTGACGACGAGCGCCACCAACAACTCGGCCAACCACTTCGCCATGGACCTGGGAGTGACCCCGTGACCGACGAGCGCAGACAGGACCGCATCCTCGCGGCGCTCCTCGGCGCGGGCGCGTTCATCCTGGCGCGGTTGACCAGCACCTCCGTCGGCTTCGTCCGCGACGAGGGCTACTACTTCAAGGCCGCGGAAGAGTACGTGGGCTGGTACCGACAGTTGCTGAGTGGGACGGCGTCGTTGTCGTCGACGTTCAGCCGCGCGGTGATTGACCGGTACTTCAACTACAACCACGAGCATCCCGCGCTGGTGAAGACGTCGCAGGGCTTTGCGTGGTGGATCTGGCATGAGCTGCTGGGCGTGGGGCTCAACAGTGAAGCGTTCCGGATCCCGGGACCGCTGTTCACCGCGTTGTGCGTGGCCTGCACGTATCTGCTCGGCAAGCGCTTCTACGGTCGCTCCGTCGGGATCTTCGCCGCGGTGGCTTGGGCGCTCATGCCGCGGAACTTCTTCCACGAGCACCTGGCCTGCTTCGACGTGCCCGTGACGGCGATGACGATCTTCGTCGTGTACATGTACGTGCGCGCGGAGACCTCACTGGGACGCGCGGCGTGGGCGGGCGTGGCCTTTGGCCTCTGCATGGCCACCAAGCACAACTCGCTGTTCATCCCGCCCCTCCTCGTCATCCACTGGCTGGCGAATGAGGGCTGGCGTTTCCGTCGGGTGGGTGAGGCGTTTGTGCAGGTGCCGGGGTTGCCGGTGCCGATCTTGATGATGCTCGTCGTGGGGCCGCTGGTGTTCCTGGCGCACTGGCCCTGGCTCTGGCACGACACCATTACGCGCATTGGCCAGTACTACGGCTACCACTTCCTGGCGCACGAGCATTACCCCATCACCTACTGGGGCACGCTGTGGCGACAGCCGCCCTTCCCCGTCGGCTTCGCTTTCGGGATGACGTTGGTGACCATGCCGCTGCCCATCCTGGGACTGAGCGCGTGGGGCCTGGGTCTCGCCGTCAAGGACGGGTTCTTCACCACGGCGCCGACGGGGACCGAGGCCGCCCACCGCAAGGATGCCGCCTGGATCCTGGGGCTGTTCTCCATCTTCCCCATGTTCGTCATCAGCCTGCCCAGCACGCCCATCTTCGGCGGCGTGAAGCACTGGATGCCGGCCACGCCGTTCCTGGCGATTCTCGCGGGTCGGGCGTTGCAGTGGGCGTTGCAGCAAGCGCGAGCGATTGTGCCCGCCGCGGGCGATCCGCGTGCCATGGCGGTGGTGGGGGCAATGATGCTGGTGACGTCGGTGACGGGCATCCTGCGCAGCCACCCGCATGGCCAGAGCTTCTACAATGAGCTCATTGGCGGAGCGCGCGGCGCGGCGGTGGTGGGCATGCAGCGTCACTACTGGGGCGAGGCGTCACGCGACCATCTCCCTCGTCTGAATGAGCAGGTGACGCAGGGAGGTCGCGTGTTCTTCAACCGCACGAACCATGACAGCTGGCGGATGTACCGTCGGGACAAGCTGCTCCGTGACGACGTGGGTTACGCGGGTTCCGTGGCGGAGAGCCAGGCCGCGGTGGCGTTCCACCAGTGGGAGCACGAGCACGAGCTGTACAACATCTGGAATGACTATCGTTCCCGCAAGCCCGTTGCCGGCGTGTATCTCGAGGGAAGCGTGCCGCTGACGACGCTGTACCTGCGCGGGCAGTGATCACGCCTCTTCTTCCGCGGGCGCGGGCAGACCGCCGGGGCGCGTGAGTCCCAGCTGGCGGATCTTCTTGTGCAGGTTGGTGCGCTCCAGGCCCAACGCCGACGCGGCCTTGGTGATGTTCCAGTCAAACTCCTTGAGGCGCTTCTCGACAAGATACTTCTCCGCCTCGTCGCGGAACTCGCGCAGCGTGAGGCTCTCCGCGGAAGCCAGCGGCCAGGACGTGGCCCCCAGCGCTCCCGACGTGACCAGCGGCGCACCACGGCCTTCCGCCATCTCGCGTGGGAGGTCGGAGACCAGGATGGGGTCGCCCGCCAGGATCACCAGCCGCTCACACACATTGCGCAGCTCGCGCACGTTGCCGGGCCAGCTGTACGTCGTCATGGCGCGGAGCGCGTCATCGCTGATGACCTTCTGCGGCAGCCCGTTGTCCCGACAGAAGCGCTCCATGAACGCCCGCGCCAACAGCGCAATGTCCTCCCGACGATCCCGCAGCGGCGCCACGTGCAGCGGCACCACGGCAAGACGGAAGAACAGATCTTCGCGGAACTGCCGGGCGCGGACGGCCTCCTCCAGGTTGCGATTGGTGGCGGCAATCACGCGCACGTCGACGGTGATGGCGCTTTCTCCGCCCACGCGGGTCATGTCGCCGGTCTGCAGCACGCGGAGCACCTTGGCCTGGGCGCCCTCGTGCATGTCGCCCACCTCGTCGAGGAAGAGCGTGCCGCCGTCGGCCAGCTCGAAGAGACCGCGCTTGCGCTTCTCCGCGCCACTGAACGCTCCGCGCTCGTGACCAAACAGCTCGCTCTCAATCAGCGTCTGCGGGATGGCCGCGCAGTTCACCTTCACGAACGGCCCCCTGCTCCGCTTGCTGGCGACGTGGATCGCGCGCGCCACCAGCTCCTTGCCCGTCCCGCTCTCCCCGGTGATCAGCACGCGTCCCGGCGTGGGAGCCACCTTGGCAATGGCGTCCTTGAGGTCACGCATGGCCGTGCTGTTGCCCAACATCTCGTCGTTGCCGGCGGCAAACGCGCGACCCGCCAGCGCCTCGTTGCGCTCCTCCAGGACCTTGCGCATCAACGCGTTGCGCACCGCGATCAGCACGCGCTCGCGGTCCAGCGGCTTCTCGAAGAAGTCCACGGCGCCCAGGCGGGTGGCGCGCACCGCGTCGGCAATGGAGGCGTGCCCGCTGACCATGATGACGTTGGCCTCGGGTCGCTCCGCCTTGAGGCGTTCCAGGGCGCTGATCCCGTCCTCGCCGGGAAGCTTCACGTCGAGGATGATGAGATCCGGCTGACCCTTCTTGACCTCGACGAACATCTCCGCCGCATCCCCCGCCTCCATCACGCGGTAGCCTTCTCCCTCCAGCACCAGACGGAGCATCCTGCGGATATTGCGTTCGTCGTCTACCACCAGGATGGTGTGCTCAGGGGGGATGACCAGGGTCATGGCCGGCAGGAAAGCGCCGGGATGGACCCACCGTCAACCCGACGCCAGTGGTCACTCGGGAGGCTTGGGCATGAGAGCGGGAATCTGCGCGGTGCTGGTCCTTGCAGCGTGCACCACCGACGGAGGCGGAAGCGCAACCACCTCCAGCTCCACCAGCGGCGGTGCCGTGGCGTCATCCTCGTCGTCATCCGGGGGTGATGAGGGCGGTTGGGTGCCGCGCGCGGACATGGCCAACGGCCCGCGCCAGGAAACGGCGGTGGCCGCGCTGGGGGGCGAGATCTACGTCGTGGGCGGCTTTGATGAGGCCAATGCCGTCGTCGCGGACGTGGAAGCCTACGACCCCGCCACCGACACCTGGCGCACCATCGCCCCGCTTCCCGAGCCGCTGCACCACTGCAATGCCGCCGCCGTCGACGGAAGGCTCTACGTGGTGGGGTGCCTGGGCGGGGGGAACTTTGGCGCCACGGGAATCACGCTGGAATACGACCCCGCCGCCAACATGTGGACCACGCGCGCGCCCATGCCGGCGGGCACGGAGCGAGGCTCGTCGGCGGTGGGGGTCGTCAGGAGCAAGGTGTACGTGGCGGGTGGGTTGCGTGGCAGCTCGGTGACGGACTTCTCCAGCTACGATACCGCCACCAACACCTGGGAAATCCTGCCGCCCATGCCCGTGCCACGCGACCATCTCGTCGGTGGCGCGGTGGGTGACACGTTCTATGCGCTGGGCGGTCGCAGCCCGTTGACCGCGCGCGTGGACGCCTTCTCGACGAGCACGGGCCAGTGGAGTGAGCGCGCATCCGGCCCCACCGCTCGAGCCGGAACCGCCGCGGCGGTGCTGGACGGCGTCATCTACGTCTTCGGTGGCGAGGGGAACAGCGCCGACCCGCTGGGCATCTTCAACGACACCGAGGCCTACGACCCCGCCACCGACTCCTGGCGCGTCCTGCGTGTCATGCGCACGCCGAGGCACGGCACGGGCGCGGCCGCGGTGGGAAGTGCCATCTACGTCCCCGGCGGGGCCACGGTGCAGGGTTTTGGCGCGGTGGCGACGATGGAGATGTTCGTCCCGTGACTCAGCGCGGTCGCGAAGAGACGGCGACGAAGTAGCCCGCCTTCACGAGCACGCGGTGCTGGATCACCGTGACGCTGCTGGCGTTCTGCACGTAGCTGATGGTGGCGCGCCCCGTCGGCAGGTTGGCCCATCCGCCCTTGCCGGAGCTGTCGGTCTGTTGCGTGCTCGTCGTGGGGAAGCCGTTGGAGACGTAGCTCTGCGTGCTGTTCTCGTCGGAGGTGTCCACGCTGGCGGAGACGCCGGAGGCACCCTCGTTGTCGCAGTCGTAGACGTTGAAGCCCACGTGACCGCGGGTGGGGTCCAGCTCCGCGCCAATGAGCGCGTTGATCGTCGCCACGGACTGCGGGGAGAGCAGCTCCAGGGAGAAGCCGGCGTTGTCCACCCAGGGGCGGTTGTTGAAATACAGCGTGGGCATGATCTGCGAGCTCGTCAGCTCCAGGTACCCCTGGTAGCCCTCCGTCCCGACGGGAATGGTCAGGCCCACCTTCCCTTCCTCGTTGGTGGTGCCTTCATCCACCGGGCTCGCGCATGCGTCGTCCTCGACGGGACAGAGCTTCACGTTGACGCCCTGCAGCGCGTTCCCTGTCCCAAAGTCCTTGAACTCGAACAGCTTGACCACCGTGGGCATGCTCGGGACCACGGGCTGGACACTGCCCACGCAGGCAAACGGCCCCGTCCCCGGCGTCCCCGACGACGACGACGACGAACCGCCTGACGACGACGAGGTGCCGCCGCCCCCCGAGGATGACGACGTGCTGGACGACGAGCTGCTCTCATCGGTCCCGCCGTCGGAACAGGCCCCGAGGATCACCACCAACACCAATGACACGTGCTGAAGCTTCATCATGGTTCCTTCTGTTATGAGCACCACTCTAGCGGAGGTTGTCCCATGACGGTGGATCCTCGGAGTGTCCTGGAAGAGCTTTCCATCCGGCCGGAGAATCCGGGCGCTTACGTCGGTGAGTGGCTGACGTGTCGCGGCCCGGTGCTCGAGAGCCGCAACCCCAGCACCGGTGAGGTCCTGGCCACCATCCGCCAAGCCACCCGCGAGGACCATGAGCGCGCCGTGACGACGTCACAGGCGGTATTCCAGCGCTGGCGGGAGGTGCCGGCGCCGCGTCGTGGGGAGGTGGTGCGGGCGGTGGGCGACGCGTTCCGACGGCACAAGAAGGCGCTGGGCGCGCTGGTGACGTTGGAGGTGGGGAAGATCCTCCCGGAGGGCGAAGGTGAGGTGCAGGAGATCATCGACATCGCCGACTTTGCCGTGGGCCTGTCCCGTCAGCTCTGCGGGCAGACCATGCACAGTGAGCGGCCGCATCACCGCATGTATGAGCAGTGGCATCCGCTCGGGGTCGTCGGGATCATCACCGCGTTCAACTTCCCGGCCGCGGTGTGGGCCTGGAACGCGATGATCGCCGCGGTGTGCGGCAACGCGATGATCTGGAAGCCCTCACGCAAGGCGCCGCTCACCGCGTTGGCGTGCCAACACATCGTCAACAACGTGCTGCGCGAGCACGGCGCGCCGCCCTTCTGCACGCTGCTCATTGGCCCGGATGACGACGTGGGTGAGCCCATGTTGCAGGACCGCCGCATTCCCCTGGTCTCCGCGACGGGAAGCACCGCGATGGGACGCCACGTGGCCGAGGTGGTTGGTCGGCGCCTGGGCCGCACGCTGCTGGAGCTCGGTGGCAACAACGGCGTCATCGTGATGGACGACGCGGATCTCGAGCTGGCCCTGCGCGCCGTCCTCTTCGGTGCGGTGGGAACCGCCGGTCAGCGCTGCACGTCGACGCGGCGGGTGATCATGCACCGCTCCATTGCCACGAAGCTCACCGAGCGCCTGTTGCACGCGTACAGGCAGATCACCGTGGGGAATCCGTGGGAGCCGGGCACGTTGATGGGGCCGCTCATCGACGAGGACGCGGTGCAACGCATGCTCCGCGCCCTGGACGTGATCCGTGCGCAAGGCGGCGAAATCCTGCACGGCGGCACGCGCATCCGCGGCAACTTCGTCGCGCCGACGCTGGTGCGCTCCCACAAGGGCATGGAGATCCTCAAGGAGGAGATCTTCGCGCCGGTGCTGCACCTGCTGACCGTGGACTCGCTCGACGAGGCGCTGGCCCTCCACAACGACGTCCCCCAGGGCCTTTCCTCCGCGCTCTTCACCAACAGCATGCGCCACGCGGAACGCTTCCTCTCGTCCGGCGGGAGCGACTGCGGCATTGCCAACGTGAACCTGGGCACCAGCGGCGCGGAGATTGGCGGTGCGTTTGGCGGAGAGAAGGACACCGGTGGTGGTCGAGAGGCCGGCTCCGACGCGTGGAAGGCGTACATGCGTCGACAGACGAATACGCTGAACTGGGGAACGGACCTGCCGCTGGCCCAGGGCATCAGGTTTGGAGAATAGGCGGAGAATCCAGCACCGGGAGTCGCACCTGGAAACACGCGCCACCCTCGGGGCTCCTCGTCACGCCAATGGTCCCGCCGTGCTGGAGCACGATCTTCTTCACGATGGCGAGGCCCAATCCTGTCCCGTGCGCCTTGCTGGTGATGTACGGCTCGAAGATGCGGACGCGGTCCTCGGGGGGAACGCCGGGGCCCGCGTCGTGGACGTCCAGGGCAATCCAGCCGCCGGGCGCGCGTGATAGACGCACCACCACCTTCGGTCGACGCATGGGCGGCGTGGAGATGGCCCCCGCGTTGGGACCCAAACGCATGCCCTGCGCTTCCACGCCATTCTCGACGAGGTTCTGCAGCACCCGACGGAACAGCGCGCGGTCCAGCAACGTCCACAGCGTGGAATCCTGCGTCTCCACCGTGAGCTCGGCCACGGCGTGAACGTCGCGCGCCACGTCGTGGTACTCGCGAACAAAGGCGACCAGCTCGGTGGGCTCGGTGCGCACGTCGGGGAGACGGGCAAACTCGCTGAACTCCTGCACCAGGCGTCGCAGCGTGCTGGCCTCTTCCTCCACCACCTCCCGCGCCGTCTTCACCAGCCGCGCAAAGCTGGCCGGCTCCTGCGGGACCTTCTCGGCAATCTCCTGCACGGCGAGGACAATCGGCGTGAGCGGGTTCTTGATCTCGTGCGCCAGCCGACGCGCAACCTCCTGCCAACCGCTGATCTTCTCGAGGTACACGATGCGGTCACGGCTCTCTGCGATCTCGGCGAGCATGCGGTTGAACGCGCGCGCCAGGTCCCCCAGCTCGTCCTGCCAGTGCTCCTCGACGCGAACACCCAGGTTTCCGCTCGCGGCCGCCCTCGTTGCGTCGGCGAGCAGGGCAACCTTCCGCGTGATGCTGCGGGCAATGAGCCCGGCGAGCACCGCGGCACCGAGCAACACGAAGAGCATGATGGCGAGGAAGGTCAGCAAGAGACCGCGCGTGATCGCGCCGCGTGCCCGACTGATGGCCGCGTAGGACTCGGCGAGCTCACGGGCACGGGCCAGGCCCGAATCAAACCGCGGAGGCAGGTGGAATTCCGCGCGCAACACGCGTTTCTCGTCGAGCGGCACCACCACGGCGAACGGCCTCCCGGGCGGTACGCTTTCCGGCTGGATGGACTGGACCACGTCACCGCGGACCTCTTCCTCGTCGTCGACGGGCTTCTTCGGCTGCGCCGGTGTCTTCTCGATGGTCAACCGGCCCAGCTCGGGATGCTCGCGCAACAACGTGTTCAGCTCGACGTCAGGATGCTCCGTGATTCGCTGCGCCAACATCCGTGCCGCGGCGCGGTACTCGGACTTCTTGGCGTCGAACAACGCGCCGTAGAGCGGGAGATCGTCGTCGAGGGCTTCCTGCACGGTCTGGTTGATGCCCACGCCAATGGAGAACTCCAGCAGCGCAAAGGCCACACCCAGCGCCGCAATCAGCGGCAGGATGGCGGCGAGGATCAGCGCCAGGATCATGCGCCGCGCCACGCGCGTGCGGAACAGGGAGAACGCGCCGGGGCCCAGCAACCTCACGGCGCACCTCCTCCGGGTCTCAAGAAGGGCTGGCTGCGGAACGTCAGAGCCGCGCTCCCCGACGACGAGGACGAATCATCCTTGATGAAGAGCTGGATCACGTTGCCCAGGAAGGAGCGCCCCGGGCTTGTGTCGGCGTCCCCGGGGGGCGGCACCAGCATCTTGCGCACCCGCTCCTTGACCTCCTCACTGACGGGGTCAACCTCCACAGTGACGTCAACGACATAACGACGCGCCGGCTCAAGGCCTGTTACCGGAAACGCGGTGTGGAACTGGGGCCGCTCCAGGATGCCGCGGACTTTGTCCGCCGTCCTCACCCGGGACCGACGCAAGAGTCCAGCCTCGCTGTGGCTGATGAAGAACGCCTCATCCCACAGCTCCCACAGGACCTCCGTCGTCAACTCCTCGTGCAAGAGGACCGTCGGGTCGTTCTCAGGGCGCAATGAGAGCGAATAGCGGACGATGTGCTTCAGGCCGTCCTTGAGCTTTCCTGCGAGCTTCGGCGTCAACGTTCCGGGCGTGGGAACGGCAAGTGTGAGGAGCCCTTTCTCGGACCTCGCCTCCACCGTCACCAGCGTGGCGTCGGCCGCGGGCAGGGTCAGCATCAGGCTGATGACGACGGCAGCGGCGCGCATCACAGAACCAGATCCACCGCGTAGCTACCGCTGAACGTGAAGACACCGATGCTGGTGTCGAGCTTCAGACCGACATCGAACGTGGGCGTGAAATGATCCAGGAAAAGCCGACCACGCACGCGTCGCGCCGCCACGTCCCGCGCGCGGGTAACCTCCGTGACGTCGACGGCGGCATACAGGTACGCGCGGTGGAAGATGCGCCCCTCGGTCCACAGCGGGAAGTCGTATTCGCTGCCCATGCTGATGAGGACGTCGCCATACTCGTTGAACGGGGCGAAGTTGACCCCCACCTGTCGCGGCAGGCTGTTGCGCTGGTAGCGGAAGTAGCTCGTGTCGCCGACGTAGAACTCGTCGAAGAACGGGGCGCCGCTCTCCCCCTGCACCGGCAGGCCCTGTTGGATGTATCCGCCTTCAATGCGCACACTAAGCGCGTGCTCACCGAGCCAGCGGTGGATGCGCTTGATGGGAATCTGCCCGTCAAAGCCGGCGCGGAACTTCGCGTACTCGTACTCGCTGAGGATCATCGCGGCGCTGCCCTCGGCGGAGAAGCGCAGCGCGGTCCCCTCGGTGGGGACGAAGGAGCGGTCGCGGGTGTCGCGCTCAAAGGACAGCGTCACCGTCGACAAACGGCTCCAACCGGGCAGCAACCGTGGAGGTCGTGCGGCGCCGGGGACCAGCGAGAGGTCGCCCCAGAGCAGCTCGAAGCGGTAATCCATCGCAAAGCGGCCCACCCAGCCTTCGGTGAGCATGGCGCCCAGGCTGCCGCCGAGACGTCGGTACTGCAGCGTTCCACCCGCCGTGGCGCTGCTGCCAAGCGCAATGGGCTCGAGGCCATTGGTGAGCACCAACCGCGCCCGCGCGCCGACGTTGCTGTACAGGATGGCCGGGTCCACCACGCGCGCACGGAAGGCCTGCTGCCGCGGTGAGACCACGCCACCAAATCCCACGATCACCCCGCGCCCGAAGAAGTTGTTGTCGACGAGCGCCAGCCCCGCGAAGATGGGCGTCACCTGGCTGAACCCGAGGTAGAGGCCCTCCACCACCGGAATGGGGATGCGCTCCTCCACCTCAATCACCACGACGACACGCCCGCGTGCGCTGCCGCGCTCCAACCGCGCCGCCACCGCCTTGAAGTACCCGGTGGCCAGCAGCCTCAGGCGACTGATGGCAAGCCGTTCCTCGTCGAGAACCTCACCCGGCTTGATGTCCACGCGGCTGCGGATGAGGCCTTCCGCGGTGCGCCAGTTGCCCCGCACGTCCACGCGCTCCACCACGTAACGCGGCGCCTCCGTGGCCACCTGCGCGCGTTCCTCGTCGACGGTCTCTTCGTATTCCTCGTCGCCGGGGTTGAGCTGCGTGACCCGGAACCCTCGCGCCGGCGGCGCGGTTTCCTCGTCCAGCTTCTCCACGGTCTCAACGGGATCAGGCTCCTCCTCCACGGGCGCGGACCCCTCGGGGGACAACGCCAACAGAATGGTCAGGAGGGCGGACAAGGACGTCATGCAGACCTGCTGGCCAGCGTGGACGCCGTCGTGGCGGCGCGTCAAGGCGCTGGCACGGAAGGCGCAAGACCTGTGTGCATGGATGGAGGCGAGGATGCGCTGGGCGACGTGGTGCGTGGGTGCGCTGGTGGCGGTGGGCGGATGCCGGCTGGAGCTGGGAATGCCAGAACGCGCAGCGTGCACCGTCAGCGACGAGTGCGCGGGTGATGACGTCTGCACGCCTTCCGGCTGGTGCGTGCACGCGGACCAGGAGTGCGTCCACGACGGAGATTGTGGCTCCGGGGAGCGCTGCGGCAGGGATGGGCGGTGCGCGGGGCGCGCGCGCAGCGCCGGGGGCGAGAGCGTTGCCGCACCGGCGGAGAGCACGGAAGGATCATTCCCGGATCCGGCGGGGGTGGCCCCAGTGACGTCGGGTGGGGAGTGTCGGGCGGATGCGGAGTGCGGACCGGACCAGCACTGCGCCAACGGCGCCTGCTACGCGCGTTGCAGCACGGACACGCAGTGTCCCACCGACCACGTGTGTCGTGACAGCGCGTGTCTTCCTTTGGCGGTGCCGGATGCCGGTGTGATGGCGGGGTGAGTTCCCGACGCTACTTGCAGTCGGGGTGCTCGCGTTCCAGGTCCTTGATGAGCGACTTCACGCGGTCCACCTTGGGCGAGTTGGGGCTCGTGTCGCGCGCGCGGCGATAGTACTTCAGCCCGTCGCAAGGCTTGCCCACGCGCACCGAGGCGATTCCAAGACCAATCATCGCGTCCAGGTTGCCCGGGTCCGCGTCCAGCGCGCGCTGCATCTGCGCCACGGCCTCACTGAAGTTGCCCGTGAGCAGAGCGCGGTTGCCAGCCTCCACGTGCTCCTGCGCCTTTTGCTTGCCCGGCGCTCGACGCGGCGGCGGATTGGGC
>JBFMGU010000283.1:0-13439 GCA_040752415.1 Myxococcota bacterium | reverse complement strand
CTCCGCCCAATGGGATGGGCGCGGCCGGCACCTTGGGAGTGCGGTCTGAAATACCGCTTTGGCCGGAGCTGTTCGGGCTCAACCGGAGTCTTCCAGATGTGAAGGAACTTCTGGCCAGCTACTTAGCGGATGGACCACTCCGCCCGCATACGGCCCCAACATGCCCCGTGAGCGACGCAAGCGCGCCGGCAGGATCCGCGACCTCAACGACATCGTCTGGGCGCACATGGAGGGCACGGTGCAGCGCGTGCGTCCAAGCTCATGACGGGGGCAACCATGCTCTTTGGCTTGGTGCCGCTCTTGTGGGCGCAGGGCTCCGGTGCCGACGTCATGAAGCGCATTGCCGCGCCCATGGTGGGCGGCTTGCTCAGCGGCGCATTCCCCACGCTGGAGATCATCCCGGTGGTCTACACCTACTGGCGCGTGGCCCAGCTCCGACGGGAGAACCGCGCGGCTCAGAGCTCGTCGGCAACCTGACGCAGGTCCAGCTCGTGGCAGTCCACCGCGACGGCGTAGCGCGGTGCCCACTCGGCGGCTTCCTCCAGGGAATTGGCGCGGAACAACACGTAGCCGGCGATCATCTCCTTGGACTCCGCGAACGGTCCGTCGGTGATGGACAGCTTTCCCTGGGTGACGCGGTAGCGCCTGCCCTTGGAGGACGGCTCGAGCTTTTCGGTGACGAGGTGAACGCCGGAGCGCGTGGTCTCGTCGATGAGTCGGGCCATGGCGGCCTTCTGCTTCGGCGAGGGTGGCGTCCCGGCCTCGTATGCGTCGTTGGCCTTGCGCAGCGCCATGTAGCGCGTGGTCTTCCGCCCTTCCGGCTTGGGCGCCATGCCAATGTCCCAGGGCTCCGTGACGGGGCGGATGTCAATCTCCACGTCGTCGACACCCTCCACCGAGCGCGATGCCCAGTCCACCGCCTCGTCGATGGATTCGACATTGAGGATGCTGAACACCGCGGGAATCTCGCGGGTGCCCTGGTAGGGCCCGCGCGTGATGGTGCGTTTCCCGTCGGAGAAGTTCAGGCGCACGCCGTGGGACGTTGCCCGCAGGCCTTCCCCGCTCAGCAGCACGCCGGCCCTGGTCATCTCTCCCAGCAGCCCACCCACGGTGGCAACCAGCTCCTTGCTGGGGATGGCGTCGGCCTCCCATTGTGCGTTGGTCTTGTGCATGATGATGAATCGCATGGTGTTGGCTCCGTATCCGTGTCGACGAGGATTCAGGCGGCGAAGAACTCCACCAGCTCCGGGGTGAGCACTTCCGGGTTCACGTTGTGCGTCTGCCCCTTGAGCGTGCGGTGCTGCGCGTTGGGGATGGCGCTGGCCACGGTGTGCGTCGCCTTCTTGAGCCGCGCTTCGGACTTCTCGCCATTCATCGCCAGTGTGGGAGATGTGATGGCGGCGAGGCGCGACGTGGGCACCTTGAACTCGTTCATGATCGCGGCGTCGTAGGGAAGCGTGTGCGCCACGCCCTCCAGCTTGCGCCACATGCCCGGCGGCAGCACGCGCATGAGGAAGACGAACGGGGCCGGGATGCCCACCATGTCGCGCATGAAGTACTTCACCGCCGCACCACGCTGGCCCGCGGCGACGAGGCGCTTGAGGTGGGCCTCGTGACCGGTGTGGTCGCGCGGGTCGTCGACCATGTACGGCGGCTCATAGACGGCAAGACGCGGAATGCTGAGACCGCTGGCCGCCGCCTCCATCGCCAACGCCGCGCCCGACGAGAGTCCCACCACGTACGCCTTCCCGCCCGCCGCCTCGATGAGCGCCGCAATGTCCTCCACCTCGCGCTCGCGCGCATAGGGCTGCGTGTCCTTGCTCCCGCCGCGACCACGACGGTCGTACATGAACACGGTGAAGTGCTTGGCCAGGAGGGGCGCGAGCTTGGGCATGGGGCCGAACTCGCGGCTGCACATCGCGCCGTCGACGAGGATGAGTGCGGGGCCGGCACCCAGTCGCTCGAACGCAATGGTGGTGCCGTCTTTGGAAGTGACAGTGCTCATGGGGCTTGCTCCGGTATCTGCTGGGTGGCCTGCGGCGGTCAAACCGGGACCTGCATCCCGGCTCCACCCCGCACGACGAACGGGCGCGACCCCAATCGACATCTTCACCCGGGATCTTGCGGGATTCTCGCAACAGGCCAAAAATAAACGGGATTTCCCGGCGCGTCTCCGGCCCGCGTCAGCGCTCCAGCGTCGGTTCCACGCCGCGCCTCGCCCGGGCTTTCCCCGAACCGCCGCGGCTGCGCGCCACCTCGCTGGTGAAGGGGCTCGGGCAACGCGGCAGCGCGCCGTTGCTCGATCCGAAGGGTGCAGCGAGGTCCGTCGCCGATGCTACGTGGTCGTCGTGCGTGTGGCGTGACCGTCGAGATGGTCGTCTTTCGTTCTGGCGTCGCTGCCGTGTCAAGATCTGGAGGGGCAAGGAACAGGAGCGACGTGATGCGGCATGCAGCAGGGGTCTTCGTCATTGGGATGTTGTGGGCAGGGTGTGCCTCTTCGACGACGGAGCCGGAGGGCGGAACCTCGTCAGGCTCCACGTCGTCTTCGTCGGGGGGGAGCACAAGCTCATCCGCGTCGTCGTCATCCGGTGGAGACACGCCGCTGCCCTGTGCGGTGGACGCCATCCTCCAGGCCCACTGCCAGCGCTGTCACAACAGTCCCCCGCGTTACGGCGCGCCCATGCAGCTGATGACGCATGAGCACGTGCAGCGCCCGGCGGTGAGTGATCCGGAGCGCAACGTCTACGAGCTCATGTCCGTGCGCATCCACGACGAGAACGCACCCATGCCGCCCGGCGGCGGCCTCACCGAGGCGGAGCTGGCCACGCTGGATGGGTGGATTGCGCAGGGTGCACCGGCGCGCACCGAGGCCAGCTGCGACCCTCCCGACGGCGGCACCAGCAGCAGCTCCTCCAGCGGCGGCGTGGGTCCCGACGAGCTCCCGTGCGAGCCGCAGCACTTCTTCCGCGCGCACGCCGCGGGAACCATTGCGGGCTTCCACGTCCCGGAGACGGCGGACAACCTGTACGAGTGCTTCGCGTTCAACTCGCCCTTCACCGACAGCGAGCAGGCCGTGGCCTGGGCGCCCATCATCGACGACGAGCGCGTGGTGCACCACTGGATCCTCTACCGCACGCACACGCCGCAGACGGACGGAGAGGTGGGGCCGTGCAACATGCCTTCCGACGCCACGTTCGTGACGGGCTGGGCGCCGGGTGGAGGCAACGTGGTGATGCCGGAAGGCGTCAGCCTGGAGCTCGGCGGCTCCAACAGCTGGTACATCCTGCAGCTCCACTACTGGAACGTGCCCGGCTACTCGGACGCCATGGACCGCAGCGGTGTGGCGTTGTGCACGGAGCCGGCACCGCGCGCGCAGGTGGCGGGGGTGGTGACGCTGGGCTCGGTGGACATCGACATTCCCGCCGGTGCCGTGGACCACGCCGTCACCGGGACCTGCACCGCGCGCATGCAGGACCCCGTCTACGTGCTCTCCAGCGCTCCGCACATGCACCTGCTGGGGCGCAGCGTGGAGACCACCATCACGCGCAGTTCTGGTGTCGCCGAGACCCTGATCCGCGTGGATCCCTGGGACAGCGGCCTGCAGGCGTCGTACGTGCACGCACCGCCGGTCCGTATTGAGCGCAATGACGTCCTCACCACCACGTGCGTGTACAACAACGACACCGGCGCACGTGTGACCTTTGGCGAGGAGACCGAGGACGAGATGTGCTTCAACTTCATCGTGGTCTATCCGATCACGCAGATTCCCGAGGAATACCGCACGTGTATTGAATGACGGCGTCTCCGCTGACGCTTCCCCGTCGGAAAACGCCTTGACGAAAGGGCATTTCGTTCCTTCCTTGCCCGGAAGCTGGCGGGTCCAGCCAAGGGTGACGTCATGGCAACCAGAAACGGTTTGCTGTCCGCAGTGGAAGTGGACGAGTCGGTCACCGCGTCCCTGGGCGACGTGGCATGGCCGGTGATTGGCTGGGTGACGGAAGACTCCCCGTTGGAGGCTGCGCGCATGACCATGGACGAGGATGCGCGGGCCCTGACGGTGACCGCCTATCTCCCCGGGTTTGACCCCACGCGCACGGAGGTGCTGGTGCAGGGCGCGGCGCTCCTGGTGCGCGCCGTGACCGAGGGGGGCCAGATCCTGGAGCGCTCCTTCCAGATGTCCGCCGTCATTGACCCGGACGCCATCCATGCCACGCAGCGTGGGGAATTCCTCACGGTGACCGCGCCCAAGCGCAGGGCCGAGCCACGGAAGGTGACGGTCACGCTGGAGCCGGAGGAGTGAGCCGGCGCGCCTCCGCATCGTCGACGAAGGTGGCGTGACCGGAGGCGGTGTCGTGGTTTGTGATCCGCAAGGCCTCCACGTTGGAGCCGGCCGCGGCCTGGGGCACGGACATCACCGGGGACGTGGTGCTCAACTGCGCCGGGGAAGTGACGTCGAGGAACGGGCTCAGTGGTGCAGCATGCGCACCGCGCCTTCCACGCCCAGCACTGCGGTCAGCGCCACGTACGCCACGCCAATGAACGTGGAGAAGTGCCCGGCCACAAGCAGCCTGCGACCCTGCTTGAGCAAGCCCGTGGCCAGCAGCATGGCGCCCCAGCCCGGCAGGAAGTTGGACAGCGGGATGGGCAGCGGCATGAGCAGCACCACGCCGTTGATGGCCAATGAGAGCCCGTGCAGGGGCAGACCCACCTGCGCGCTGCGGCTGGGCTGACGGGAGCGACCCAGCGGCTTCACCACGCGCGCGGCCATCATCAGTGCCTTGGACCAGCCCTCGCCACCCACGCGCGCATGCAGCAGTCTCGACGGGAGCGCAGGCGTATGGCCCGCCACCACCGCCATCCCCACCAGCAGGATGATGGTCCCCGCCACCGTGCTGATGCCGGGAATGGACGCCGGCAGCAGGAACGGGGACGCGCAGATCACCGCCATCAGGAGCAGGCCGTCCTCGCCCAGCAGCGCGATGATCTCCTCCACCGTCAACGTGCGGCCGCGCAGTCTCACCGCCAGCGCGCGCAGCAACCGTGGCATGGGCACGCCATGCGCAAACGGCACCATGTGCGGCTGCGGGTCATCATCCGACGGCAGCGGGAACGCGTGTCTCCGGTGGGAGGCCTCTCCCACGTGACCTTCGCCAACGCTCCCGGGGATGCGAGGTTGGCTCTGAGCAGGCGCGCTCTTCATGCCACCGGTTGAACCTGCCATTCCTGTGCCAGCCTCGCCGTGGCGCGTGCGCGCAGGTGTTGCGGCGTCACGTCGTCAGTGGTGCATGTGGACCACGGAATCATCCCCGCGCCAGCCGCGCTCATGCAGGATGCGCAGCAGGGACTCGCGGTCGGCGCCTTCGTCCGGCGAGAGGTAGACCCAGGGGTCGCCGCGGTGCGGGACGCGGTCACCGTCGTGGAAGAAGCGCAGCTCGTGCGTCTTCTCGTCGTAATACCAGCCGGCCTGTCGCACGGACTGGCCACCGGTGATGATGGTGTACCCGGTCCCGATCCTGGTCTGACCGACGTTGGGCTTCTGATGTCGCTCCAGGGGATCCTGCATCATGACGCCAACCTCCGCGTGAAGCGCCGTCGTGGCTGGTGCACCCTCGTCGGCGCGCAGACCCTGCATGCGAGGTAGCGACGACGCGGGGGGGCGGCAACCGTGATGGCCCGGCGTGTTCTCGGACGTGCGGGCGGATGAGCGCCCCGTTCTCGTCGGTAGATCCGCGGCAGGGACCGCATTCCCGCGGGCGACGAGGGAGGAACCCATGATCCGGCATTTCCGCAACGCCGTCGTGGTCATCACCGGAGCATCCAGCGGCATTGGACGCGCCACCGCCCTGGCCCTGGCCCGTCGTGGCGCCATCGTGGTCTTGGCCGCCCGACGGGAAGACGCGCTGGAGGAGGTGGCGCTCCAGTGCCGGCGGCTCGGTGGTCGCGCGCTGGTGGTTCCCACCGACGTGGCGCGCGAAGAGGAGGTGCACGCCCTGGCGGAGCGCGTGATGCAGGAGCTCGGCCGGATGGATGCGTGGATCAACAACGCCGCGGTGGGGCTGTACGGCTGGTTCGACGAGATTCCCGCCGCTGCCTACCGCCGCGCGCTGGAGACCGACCTGTTTGGCACCATCCACGGCGCGCGGGAGGCGCTGCGCGTGTTCCGACAGCGTGGCCACGGTGTCCTCGTGAACGTGTCTTCCGTGGTGGGCAAGATTGGCCAGCCGTGGGCAAGCGCGTACGTCATCAGCAAGCACGGCGTGCGGGTGCTGGGAGACTGTCTGCGCCAGGAGCTGTTGCTGCAGGGGCTGAACGACATCCACGTCTGCACGGTCCTGCCCGCGGCCGTGGACACGCCGTTCTTCGCGCACGCCGCCAACTACCTGGACCACGAGGTGAAACCCATGGCGCCGGTGTATGCGCCGGAGCGCGTGGCGTCGAAGATCGTCGAGGTGTTGCGCTCTCCGCGGCGCGAGACATTCGTGGGTGGCCCCGCGCGGGTGCTCTCCATGCCATACCGGTTGGCGCCGGCGCTCGGGGAGCAGATTGTGGCGCGGGCGGTGGCACGCGGACACGTGGATCATCACCGGCCGGCGCATCGCGGAGACGGCGCGCTGTTCCATCCCATGCATGATGGGCTGGGCGTGAGTGGCGGCTGGCGTCACCCGCCGTCACGGATGCGTCGACGGGTCAAGGCGCTGGGGATGGCCGCGGTGCCCGCGTTGCTGGGCTGGATGCTCACGCGCTCCTCCAGCGGAACGCCGCGGTTGCTCCATTAGGGTCACTGCAACGGCACCGTGAACGCTCCGTGCGCACCTGCGGCGACGACGGCGATGTTGTCGACGACGGTCACGTCGAGGATGGACCCGGGCAGCGCCTGGGATCCGCGCGCGGTCGGTGTTCCGTTCTCGGAGAGGTCGAACCAGCTCACGCCATCATGATCCGCCAACAGCACCTTGTCGGCCTGCACGGTCACCACCTGGGTCTCGCTGGAGAGTGGCCCAACTTCCACCGCAACCGGAGGGCCCTCTCCCGCGTCCGGCGTGAGGCACCGCAGCTTCGTCTCGAATGGTGCGCCGGCGATCATGCAAGCCACGCCTTCGCCAGAACCCACGCTGGTCACCCGACCGGAGAGCACATGGGTCCGCTGCAACTGGATGCCTTCGTCGGTCGCGCGCAAGGCGTGAATCTGGGTGCGAGCCGCCTCGTCGCCGGGAGGCTCAAGGGACAGGAGGAGCCGGCCGTCCACGACGGAGATCACGGGCCCCGGCACCTCTCCCAGCGTGGTCCGTCGCGGTTGCTGCGGCGCGGAGAGATCCCATCTTTCCAGGCGGGTGATGCTTCGTTGGCCGTTGTCGGCCCAGGTGTGCACCGAGACGAACAGCGAGTCCGCGGCCGGGACCAGCGACGTGATCCACTCGTTCTGTGACACCGTCAGCGTCGACGCCACGGCCGCAGGGTCGGCGGTGTCCAACAGGACCACTTCGCTGTGATAGCGGGGCTCCAGCGCCACATAGCCGCAGGCACATCCACCGCGGTTGGCGGGTACCGACGGGTCCATGACCGGCGCTGCCACCACCAACGTCGTGCCCACCATCAGCACGGGGCGCGACTCTCCATACGGACCCCACAGCGGTCCATTGCTGGTGATGGTGCGGTCCTGGGTCGCCTGGAGGTGGTCAGGATTGCTCGCGTCCAGGGTCACCACGTGGATCGCCGTGGACGACGTCGACGCAGCATCAGCGGGAAGCTCCACCAGGTGGGCCTGGTCTCCCTGCATGAACATGTGCTCCACGTTCATGGGCACCACCTTCCGGGCGCGCGCCCCGCCGTCGTTGAGCTCATCCACGCGCCGCACAGTGACGACGGTATTGCCCATCTCATCCCAGGACGTCTGCAGCAGGCTCCCGTTGGACAGCGCGCCGTGTCGCAGCACCGTGCGCGCAAACTCCACCCGCTGCACCTCCCGCGGTTGGTCCGGATTGGCGGCATCCACCAGGATCACGCGCGCATCGGACGTCGTCACCAGGCGCCCGTCGAGCCCGGCGGTGACATGCTCCACCCATCCCACGTCATGAAGCTCCCCGCGTGGCAGAAGGGAATCCGGCCGCATCTCCACCAGGCGCATGCCGGTGTCGGTTCCACGCTGGATGGGATGGAAGACCAGGTTGGTCCCGAGAATGTTCTTGAACGGCATCCATCCGTTCGAGCTGTCCCAGGGTGGCGATACCGCCAACGTTGACACCAGCCGGGCCCGTTCCCCCTCGAGCGCCAGAAGCGCAAGGTCCACATCTGGCGCGCGACTTACCGTGGCGAGGACGTGATTGCCGATGAGCGCCGGCATGCCGACGACGTCGCCGGTGGGATCCATCTCCCGCTCCACGGGATGGGTGGGGTCGTGCACTTCAATCCACTGCAGCCTGGTGGACGCGAGCAGGACGTCGTCACCCCGCATGACCGCTGCCCACGGGCTTCCACTCACGGTCAGGCGAGACACCTCCTCCAACGTGGCGGGGTTGTGCGCGTCCACCAGGGTGAGCAGCACCTCCTGGCTGAAGTGTTCCGGCTGGCCAACCGCGCGCAGCAGACCTCCTTCCTCGTGGAAGAAGAGGGGCCTGCCGGGGAAGGTGATTTCGCCTCGGACGGAAGCGCCATCTCTCGACGAGAAGTCCAGCCGCGTGATCCGGGTGCGATAGCGATCCTCGTTCGCGGTTTCCTCGAGGGAGAACAGCGCCGTGGCCAGGACGAGGGCGTCGTCGCTCGAGGCGGCGTGCCAGGTGTACTCGCCATCAGGTGTGTAGGGAAAATCGTGGGACTCCACGGTGGTCCACGCACCGTCCTGCTGCCGCAAGGAGAGGACCCGCTGCATCGCGTTGGGCTCGTCGAGCAGTTCGCAACTGAGCACCAGCGCCTGGCCAAACATCTTCGCGAAGTCGCACCGGCCGGACACGCTCCACTCACCCAGGGTGGCCGGTTGTGGTTGGGACATGTCGATGGTGGTGACCACGGTGCGAGGTGCGCGGTCGCCCGTCGTGGTGACGGCATGAACGCGGCTGGCGTCGGCAAGGAGCGCCACGGGCCGGCCCGAGGTGGCCAGCGTGGTTGTGAGGGCAACATCCAGGAAGCCCGGGACCTCCAACACCCGCAGTCCATGGGTGGCACTCAGGATCAGCAGCTTCTCGCCCCACCACAGGTGCACGTCGGACTCCGGGGCGCGCTCGAACACGGGTGCGGGCGCAGGCTTGAATCCCGTGGGCACCACCAGGTTGGGTGGGCCCGGGTCGAACGTGACGGCCTCCCGCGCTCCGACGGAAAGGACGAGGGGGATGACTGCAGAGGCGACGAGGAGTCTCACCAGGCTCCCGCGGCATGGACCGGACATGGCGTCATGATGCCCCAGGCCCAGGGGCCCCCGCACGAAGCTCACGACGGGCACGCGAACCAGGCTAAAGTGCACCCATGCGCAGCCCTGCCAGGCTCGCAGCCGCAACCTCCCTGACGCTCGCGTTGGGGAGCCTCGGCTGCACCAACAATCCCTTCTCTCCCTCTCCCACGTCGGAAGACCCGCCTGGACCCGTGCACGCGGAGTTCGGCCTGGACACCCGCCCCGCGAATCCGGGTTGTCGCGCGCCGGAGCGGCCGCAGGGTGAGGTGAACGTGGAGCTGGTGGACGCGTTTCCCAACCTGACCACCTTGCGACGCGTGGTGCTCCTCACCCAGGCGCCCGGCGACAACACGCAATGGTACGCCGTGGAGAAGGTGGGCCGCGTGCAACGGTTCACCAACGATCCGTCCGTCAGCAATACGTCGGTGTTCGCCAACATCATCGACCGCGTGGAGTCCAACCCCAGCGAGGCCGGGCTGCTGGGCATGGCGTTCCATCCCAACTTCGCCAGCAACGGTTACGTGTTCCTCTCGTACACCGCGTCCGGTCAGAACGGGAACGCGCTCACCAGCGTCATCTCGCGCTTCCGGACCAATGCGGAGCGCACGCAGGTGGATCCCTCGTCGGAGGAGGTGCTGCTCACCGTCCCGCAGTTCGCCTCCAACCACAATGGCGGCATGATCGCCTTCGGTCCGGACGGCTACCTCTACATCGGCTTTGGCGACGGAGGCGGCGGCGGCGACCCCGAGGAGAATGGCCAGGACCTGCAGTCGCTGCTCGGGAAGATGCTGCGCATTGACGTCGACAACGGAGCTGCCTACGCCATTCCCGCCGACAATCCGCTCACCCGCGACCAGGGCCTCCCCGAGATCTACGCGTGGGGCCTGCGCAATCCCTGGCGCTTCAGCTTTGACCGCGAGACGGGCGCGCTGTGGGTTGCCGACGTGGGACAGAACCTCTGGGAAGAGGTGGACATCATCCAGCGCGGGGGCAACTACGGGTGGAACATCAAGGAGGGGACCCACTGCTACAACCGCCAGAGTTGCCCCGGCGCCTTTGTCGAGCCGGTGGTGGACTACGGTCACAACGAGGGACAGAGCGTGACGGGTGGCTACGTGTACCGTGGCACGCGCATCCCGGCGCTGGCGGGCGTGTACATCTACGGCGACTTCAGCAGCGGTCGCGTCTGGGGAGTCGTCGAGGATGGCGCCACGGGAGAGCGCACCGCGGAGGTCCTGCTGGATTCCGGGCTGAACATCTCCACCTTTGCGCAGGACCAGGTCGGAGAGGTCTACGTGGTCAGCTACGACCGCGGCGGCATCCACCGCCTGGAACCCGACGGCACCCCCAACGAGGACGCCTTTCCGACGACGCTGAGCCAGACCGGCTGCGTGGACCCCGCCGATCCCACGCGCCCCGCCGCGGGACTGATTCCCTACTCGGTGATGGACCCGTTCTGGTCGGACGGCTCGGTGAAGGAGCGCTTCATGGCGCTGCCCGACGGAGAGACCATCAAGATCGACGAGAACGGCGACATGGAGCTGCCGGTGGGCACGGTGCTGATGAAGAGCTTCCGGCTGGAGGGGAAGCTGGTGGAGACGCGTCTGCTGATGCGCCATCCCGACGGGGAATGGGGCGGCTATTCCTACGAGTGGAATGACGCGGAGACCGACGCGGCGCTGCTGCCCGCCGGCAAGACGCGGGTGGTGGGCGCCAATGCGTGGATTCATCCCAGTCGCGGGGAATGCATGCGTTGTCACACCGGTGCGGCGGGCCGTTCCCTGGGGCTGGAAGTGCGCCAGCTCAACGGTGAGCATCTCTATTCCACCAACCGCATCTCCAATCAGCTCAAGACCTGGGAGCACATCGGCCTCTTCCAGGTGCCTCTCTCTCCGTCGGTGGAGCAGCAACCCGCGCTCCCCGCGCTGGACGGTGAAGCGCCGCTGGCGGAACGCGCCCGCGCCTACCTGCACGTGAACTGCGCGTACTGTCACCGCCCGGGGAGCACCGGCCAGGGCAATGCGAACTACCTGCACTGGACGCCGGACGCGGACCTGGGCGTGTGCGACGAGCCGCCGCTGTTCGGAGACCTGGGCATCACCGGCGCGCGCCTCCTGTTGCCCGGGGACGCGGCGCGTTCACTCATCCGTGCGCGCATGGATCGTCGGGACGCGCACGCCATGCCGCCGCTGGCCACCACGCGCGTGGACGAGCAGGGCGTCCAGCTCATCTCGGACTGGATCACCACGCTGACGGAGTGCCCGTGATCACCAGGGTGAACGTCGCGGTCCCGTCTGCGCGCGCATCAGCACGTTGTACGCGGCGTCCACCTTCCGTCGCAGCTCGTGGAGATGGGATTGCAGGAGCGCCTGGCTGGCACCGCCGGGCACGCGCGACGGTTCCAGCTGCGTGAGCAGACCGCGGTAGGCTCGCTCCACCGTGGCCAGGTCGGCGCCCGGCGTCACGCCCAGCACGGCGTACGCGGTGGTCTGCGGCTTGATGCGCAGGTAGAGCTGGATGATCTCCTCGCGCGTCTTCTGCTCTTCGGGACGACCCTGCACCAGCGACACGTTCTCGATCTCCGTGTCCGGCAGCGTCATGAACTCCTCGGTGCGTTGGCGGGCAAGGGGCGTGAGGCGCACGGTGGGCACGCGCCAGCTGGCCACGCTGCGCTGCACGGTGACCAGGCGCGCTTCCACCATGGTGTGCACCAGCAGCGTGCCGGCCAACGCATCCAGGCCCACCTCGCGCCAGAACGTCGTCACCGGCTTGGCGTCCGCCAACACCTTGTCCACGTACGCCCCGCGCACGAACGGCGCAATGCGCGGCGCGGCGGCATCCAGGGCGGGCCCCGCCACCAGGGCATGGTTCTCGTAGGCGCGCGTGAGCTCGCGCAGCCGGTCTCCGCCCATCTGCTGGCGGTGCGCTTCCAGGAGCAGGCCGAAGCTGTTCACCTTGAGCAGGGGAAGCCGGTCGACGAAGGTGCGCTCCTCGTGGAACTTGTAGGTTCCCGTCCGCTGACCAACCAGCGACATCACGCGCTGCCGGATGAGGACGAGCATGGCCTCCTGCGCCGCCTGCGCGGACAACGCACCGGACTGCACCAGCGCGTTCACCAGCTGGCCTTCCGGGACCTCCGGGCGACGCACGCGCTGCGGCAGGCGACCCATCCGGATGAGCTGGACCAGCAATCCCGCGTCGCCGGTGACGTCCTCCATCCACACCGGCTCACCCATGTAGAAGTACAGCAGCCCCTCAGCGGGCCCGTTGGTGACGTTGAGGAAACCCGTGAGGTCCTGCGCCAGGATGGTCATGAGCAGCGCGGAGCCGTTCTGCTCCTCGAAATCACCAATCAGCACGCAGGTGCCCAGGTTCTGCGTGACCGACGGCTCCATCATCTGCGGTGGCGGCGTCACCGCGGTGGCGGGCTCATCAAACGGGGTGCGTTGCTCCTCGGCGGCGGCTTCCAGCGTGCTCCACACCTGCGTGGTGCTGGGGATGTCGAACTCCTCCATGCCGCCGCGCATCATCTCGGCAAAGATCTGGTTGGCGAGCATGGTGGCGTTCATGCGCGCGTCCAGGTAGCGCTCTCCCACGTCGGGGAGATGGGCGGCGTCCAGCTGTGCCGTGGGCGCCTTGAGGACGAAGATTCGCATGGTGAGGTGACGCTTGCGCGCCAGGAGGCACAGGCCCTTGAGCGCGAGGGGACGGGGCCCGTGCTCGGTCACCATGAGCTCAAAGCGTGCGCGCCCCAGCGCGGCCATGGCGTGTGCGGTATCCGGCGCCTCGAAGACGGCGAACCCGCGCGCCGACAGCGCCTCGCCCAACGCCGAGCGCGCCGTCCCGTCCGCGATCACCAGCAGCACCGCGCCTCTCACCGACCGCTCCCAGCCCCGTCCGCGCGGGACGATCACCGCCATGGCAGCCTAATCCCAAAACAAGCGCGTGACGACACGAAATGACGGATCAAACTTGAAAAGCCCCCGACAATCCAAGCTCACAGCGACGAGAGCCGGAACCGACGAAAGGGCTTTTCAAGTGAACAACACCATACGGC
>JBFMGU010000282.1:0-13500 GCA_040752415.1 Myxococcota bacterium | reverse complement strand
CGGGCTCGGCGGTCTGCGCACGTCCCACTGTCGACGTGAGCGCGGCCACGACCATCACAACGGCGGAAACACGGCGGTTCATGAGCAAGCTCCAGGCTCAGCAAAAGGCGGTGCAGGTTGGACGAGAGGGTGGGGCTAGAGCAACGGCTCAGGGGCTGGGCGTGCGCACAACCAGGTCGTCCTTGTGGCGGACATCCAGCATCCAGAACGCGCTGCCGGTCTTGAAGCGGACCTGTCGCAGGGTGCCGGTGAGGCTTTCCAGTTGCAGGCGCTGCGCGTTGGCGGCCAGCACGTCAAAGTCCGGCGCGGCCTCGCTCACCACGGTGACGCAGGTGATTCCGTCGGGGAAGACCACCTTCCACTGCCCAAAGCTCTCAAAGCCCGAGCGCGTGAAGTCGTTGGTGAGGTCCAGGCCGGTGACGGTGACGTCGTTGATCTGGAGCAGCGTGCCTTCCAGGGCCTCATTGCGCAGGCGCGCCGCCAGGCTCTCCTCGCTCTGCGCCTTGTAGAGCGGATAGCAGTTCAGGCTGGTGGTGGCCGGCACGGGGGTCCACAGCTCCGTCCCAGCCTGCTTGGGGCAGACCTGGCAGGTGTGCGCGGGCGTTCCGTCGGCGCGGAAGCTGTTCCACTCCGCTCGGTCCATGCAGGCCATCCCGGCGGGGCACTGCGAGCTGGCGGCGCCGTCGCAGGACTCCGCGGTGTTGCACAGCAGGCGGCCGAAGCGGTCGTATTCCTCGCCCTCGGGCGCGTCGCGGGGGATGCAGCGGTCCACGCCACCCACGTTCTCGCAGACCGCCTCCTCCGGGCACCGCGCCCGACGAGCCAACCCGCCCTCATCCGTCTCCACGTCCTCCACGCCGTAGCGCGCGGCGGGCGCGGGCGGTTTGCACACGCCACCCACGCTGACGAACTCCGGCTCGGCCAGCTGGGTCATGCCCTGGAACTCGGTCACCGCGCCGCCCAGCTTCAAGAGCCGGCTGCCCACCGCCAGGTTCTCCACGCCGTTGTAGGCAAACACGAAGAGCCCGTTCCACAGCTTCCCGTCGACACCCGGCTGCGCGTCCAGGTCCTGCACGGTGAAGCCGTTGCCCGCAATGCGCGTCACCCACAGGTTTCCGCCCCGGATCTCGATGCGCTTTCCGTCGAGGGGGCTGACGGCGTCGTCGGTGGTGCGCTGGATGTCCTGCAGGGCGGGCTGCTCGAACCACAGCACGTTGCTGGTCCCCATGCTGTAGGTGGGCGGCACGCGCTCGCCGTTGATGCGCATGGCGGTGGACGCCTCCGCCCAGATCTGCACCCGGCCCGGGCCGTCCATGAACCGCACCGGCACCACGTTGCTGACGCCGTTGTTGAGGTTCAGCGGGCCGGTCAGGATGGTCCCCACGTTGCTCCCCACCGCCACGATGCCGGTGATGCCGAAGGGACGCGTCTGCTGGGAGCCAATGGCCACCACGCGCACGTTCACGCGCACGGGACGACCGGACTGGAATGCCAGCTTGTGTTCCGGCGTGCCCTCGCCGCGCGGGCAGAAGTCGCCTTCCACGCTGGGGTCGGGCAGCGGTCCTTCGTCGGAGGGCAGGTCCAGGCAGCCGGTGCGGTCCACGCCGTCAAACACCAGCTCCACGTCGAGGGAGGACAGCTTCTCCGCGCCCAGCGTGACCTGCCGCGCAAAGGGGTCCTGGCAGGCCAACGCCAGCGTCGCCAGCAGGAGTGAGTACGCGCGCTTCATCCGCCCAGCCTCCTCTTGATGCGCCCGTCCACCAGGTGGCTGCCGTCAATGCAGGGCGGCGTACCAAAGCGCGTGATGCTCTCCCACTCGCGTTGCAGCCGCTCCCCCTCCTCGGGCTGGCTGGCCAGCGTGGCGTCGATCTGCGGCTTGACCTGCCGCTCGTAGTCGCAGCGCGGGAACGTGGAGAGGAACTCCTCCACCGCCGTGCGCAGCGGGATGCCGCTGTCCTTCTGCGTGGTATTCCGACGCAACACCTCGAACCCGCTACCACCCTGCGCCACGTAGTCGTTGGTGCCCAGCTGGTAGCTGCCGTTGGGGTTGATGGGCACGCCGCCAATGCGCACGTCGTCGGAGCAGGCAAAGGGCTTCACTCCGCCCGGGCCCGGCGCGCAGCATCCGTCGTCGCTGACCGCGCAGTCGCAGCGCATCACCAAGGAGACGTTGGCCACCTGCGCCTGCGTCCGACATCCACGCGCCCGCGACCGGATGGCAATGAAGTCCATCAGCTCCTGCACCTCGCGGCCACTGAGGAACATCGTGGTGATGGTGTTCTCGAAGGGGAACACGTTGTAGAGCTCTTCCAGCGTGATGGTGCCGGTGTTGAGGTTGTCGCGGATGCCCAGGCTGTTGGTCATCACGAAGTCGCTGCGCACGCGGTTGCGGACCAGCATGGCGCCGGCCACCAGGTTGCCCATCTGGCTGTCACCGCCGTTGGGATTGGTGCGGACGATGTTGTTGAGCGCCCACGCCACGGGACGCGCCAGGTCCACGTTCTCGGCCAGCTCACGTTGGTAGGGCTCCAGCAGGCGCACCATCTCGTGGTCGGGGGGCGTGTTCTTGTCGACGGGGATGGGCCGGTACCGGTGGGTCAGCATCTCCCAGCCGTAGAACTTGTCGCGCGGCGGGTTGAAGCGCTCCGCTTCCCGCACCACCGTGTCCAGCCTCCCCACGAACTGCATGAACGCGCCGGAGTGCACCAGCAGCACGTCACGACCATCCACGTCCTTCAACACCCGCGGCGGATTGAGGACGATGTGCAGGTGACCGCCAAAGATGGCGTCAATGCCACGCACCGGCGGAATCCGACAGCTCGCCGTGCTGGCCTCCTCGATGATCGTGCAGTCCCAGTGACGCTGCAGCTCGTCGGGGCTGACCTCCGCCAGGTCAAAGAAGCGGTCGTAGCCTTCCACCAGCGCGGCATCGACCTCGAGCCCAAGGTGACTGAGCACGAACACCAGGTCCACGCTGCCGGCGTAGAGGTTCACGTAGTTGCGGACCACGTCATTGGGTTCCCACGGCGTGATCTGCAGGCTGTTGCCGCCCTTGCCAATGCTGGTGAGGCTGCTGATGTTGCCCAGGCCAATGACCAGCACGCGCAGGCCCTGCACGTTGATGACGGCCACGTCCTGCGCCACGTCGGCCAGGCCGTTGTTCCCGAGCAGGCGCGGGTCACGGAAGTTGTAGTTGGCCGCCAGGAACGGGAAGCCCGCCCACTTGGCCGCCTGGTCCACGAAGTTGGTGGCGCCCAGGTCGAACTCGTGGTTGCCGATCACCATGGCGTCGATGCCGCTGAGCGTCAGCGCGCGGATCTCCGGCTCACCACTGAACTGGTTGAAGATGGGCGCGCCCTGGAAGCAGTCGCCGCTGTCGACGTGGAGCACGCGCTCACTGCGCGCCCGCTCCTGGTCCAGGATGGTCTTCATCCGCGCCGCGCCGCCAAAGGGAGCGTTCTCCGGGAGCAGGCCCAGGGTCTGCACCGGCGCTGGCGGGTCAATCACGTACGGGATGAGTCGACTGTGCCAGTCGGAGGTGTGCAGAACGGTGAGGCGGATGTCCTGGTCACGCAGGTTGATGGGCTCCGACTGCACGATGCAGCCAGTCCCCATCCACGTCGCCACCAGCGCCAGGGGTAGGGCGTTTCGGGTTGTCACGGGGCAGCCACCACGTCGGCGTCGCCGCGCGGGCTGACGCGGAACACGCTGAAGGAGTAGTCCAGCACGCCGGTGATGGACGTGTAGACCTTGTCAGCCTCGCGGCTATCCAGGTTGGGGTCCATGGTCTGCGTGCCGTTGGCGCCGTCGCAGGTGCAGATGGCACCGGAGGGACACGCGCCAAACTCGGTGAAGTAGAAGCCCTGACCGGTCCCCACCTCCACGCCGCCGGTGACCTGGATGTACCCGAAGTCACGCAGGATGCACTCCGGCGCGGCGGTGTCCTGGGTGGGCGTGGGAACGCACGCCATCGTCGTGGTGACGTTCTGCAGCTCCACCAGGATGCCTTCCCACTTCTCCACGTCGGAGCCGGGCGCCACACCCTCGCGACAGCCATCCACCTCCAGCTGTCCCGCGCCAATGGCGGCCAGCGCGTCGCCGCTGAACTTCTTGGCCACGGGGATGGTCACCATCTCGGGGTTCTCGGTGACGGTGCCCACCTTCACCAGCTTCACCACGTTGCTGATCTGCGTGTTGTCAAAGAACTCCGTGACGCTGCCTTCCACGTCGATGATGTCGCCCGGCTTGGGCCACTGGTCGGGGAAGTCGCGGTTGTTGGGGAGGTCGCGGTCACCGTAGACGGGCAGCTCATAGGTGCTCTCCGGCAGGTTCTCCCGACGGGGGAACACCAGCTTCACGCCGGAGTAGGGCAGGGGCTCCTTGTTGGCGTCCAGCAGCGTGGGGTCCTGCACGTGCACGGAGAACAGCGTGCTCTTTCCGTTGGCGTCGTCATCCGCCTGCCGTGGGTTGCTCACCACCACCAGCCGCTCGAAGCGCAGCGGGTCGCACTCCGCGGTGGGGCCGCAGTGCGGCAGCGTGGAGAGGTTGGCGGGGTCCTGGATCTCGTTGATGTGCGTGAGGCGCGGCGCGCGCGGGTTGCCGCTGGAGACCACGTCGGCGGCGTCGCGCGGGAGGATCATCCACGCGCCGGCGAAGTAGCGGACAAAGCCGGTGATCTGGCTGAACGTCTCGTCGACACCGTTCTCATAGCCAAAGAGCTGGTCATCCACCTGCACCCCGCCCTCGAGAAGGAACGCGCCGTATTCCTGGATGGCGCCGGAGGAGAAGCGCGTGGCCTTCACGTTCTCCACGCGCACCAGCACGCCCTCGTAGGGCTCGGCGGTGCTGTCGGCGGAGAGCGTGGCCACCGTGGTCACCGTGGGCTGCGGGATGGCGCCGGCCTGGCTGGCCACGCTGGGGGTGCCTTCCATGACCAGGCGCGTCTCGTTGTCCACCTCCTCCACGGTGGCCGTCAGGTTGATCTCCGTTCCCGCCGTCAGCGTGATGGCGTCCACCTGCTCCTGCGTGCCGCTGAAGGTCACCATGGCCCCGCGGTTGGGCCCGCCCGTCCCCTCGGCCACGAAGAACGCCTTGGTGACGGTGGTGCCATTCCGGGTGAGGACGAAGGGCGCGTACGTCACCACCAGCGGGTCCGGGAAGGTGACGGTGGCGCCGGCGTGGCTGCCGTCGTGCTGCACGTTGCACAGCGTGATGGCGCCCGCCACGTCCTCGCAGGCCGCCACGTTCCCGCCGGAGGAGTTCCCGGAGGAGGAGCTGGTGGAGCCGGTGCCGGGACCGCACGCCAGGCCGGTGAGCAGGAACGGCAGGGGGGCAAGGCGACGCGCGCCAATGAGCAGGGCCTTCATCACGACATCCCATTCCACCGCGGCCTGACGGGAATGGAGCCGCCGCGGCGCGGGCAGGTTGCCGGCACCCTCGAGGGGCGTCAAGCCGAACGTGGGAGGACGGGAAAGCCCTGGAAATGCCAAGGCGCGAGCCAGGCAGCTTCACCTGGACCCGCGCCCTGGGGGCACCACGTTGTCGGGAAGGCTCAGAGCGAGCGCAGGTATGCCGCCAGCGCCGCCATGTCGTCGTCGCTGAGGTGATCCCCACGACCCATCAGGTTGGAGCGCACCAGCCGGTCCAGCAGGTCCTCCAGCGTGGGGGCGCTGCCGTCGTGGAGGTACGGCGCGGTGAGGTGCACGCCGTGCAGCACCGGGGTCTGCACGCGCATGCCGGTCCCCACGTCCCAGCTCCGGTTGTCGGTGCGGTGCTCGCCCTGGTGGCATTCCGTGCAGCCCACCACCGGGTCATGGAACAGCTCCTCGCCGCGCTGCAGTTGGGCCAGGAGCTCCTCCTTGGTGCGGTACACGTTGTCCGGCTCCGGGATGGTGTCGATGAACGCGGCCAGCTGGTCCAGCTGGTTTGCCGAGAGGCCGGAGCCGCCCATGAACTCCGTCACCGTGCGCTGCAGGGCGCGGTGGTTCTCCAGCTCCCCGCCCCAGTGCAGCGGCGCGGTGGTGGTGGCAATGCCGGTGCGACCCGGCGCCGCGCCCGCCAGGCTGGGCGTGTTGCGCGGACCGTCGATGAACTGCCAGTTGCGGCCGTCATTGCGACCATCCACGTGGCACGTGCCGCAGCTGATGCCCATTGCGCCGTTGGACAGGCCGGTCATGCTGGCGTTGGTGGCGTCGAAGAACAGCTTGCGGCCTTCCTGCACGTTCGCCGGCAGCGTCACGTCGGCGATCTTCAACGTGGCGGCGGGGCGCTCGTCGGCGACGCCAACCTTCTTCACCGGCTCGCTGGCGCGCGGGCTGCGCAGCATGCCGCCCTGGGCGGTCTTCTCGTCGTCAAACAGCGGAACGTCAATGACGTCCACGGTGAGGTCGAACGCGTTGTGCACCAGGAGCTGCTTGCCGTCGGGGGTCACCGCCAGGCCGTCGGCGCCGTGGCCCACGGAGACCACCTTCACCAGCTCCTTGCGGTTGCCGCGCTCATCCCGACGCCAGATCATCACGTTCCGGCTGCCGCGCCCCAGCACCGCAAACCCGCGACCACCGTCGAGGTACGCGGACGCCACCGGCTCATTGATCTGCCGGCCCTGCAGCTGCCCATTGCGGTTGCTGAGCAGCGCGCTGGTGGGCTGGCTGTCCTGGTCATCCTGCGCGGTGGCGGGCTGCGGAGAAGCACCACACCCCTCAAAGCAGCCGTCACGCATCATGGGCTCGTCCTGCGCGGTGGCGTCGGAGACCATCACGTCGCGACCCGGATCCACCAGTGTCACCGTGGGGTTCACGCCGGGGAGCTGCTCGGGCGTGCCCTGGTAGCCGCCGCCGCCCTGGTTGGGGTCCGGGCGCAGGCTCTCGTTGTTGAGGTTGACGTGCGTGGTGCTGAGCTCGTTGCCGTCGGGGCTGACGGTGAGGTTGGTCAGCAGGCTGGCGTTGAGCGGCGTGGAGGGCACGCGCAGCTCCACCGGCAGGGCCTCCACGCTGGACTGGTCCGGACGCACCACGCTCAGCTCACCCTTCAGGGTGTGGGTCACGTAGATCTTTCCGTCGGGGAGGACGGCCACCGCGCGCGGGTTGGCGTGGCGCAGCGCCATGCGCTCGGTCACCGCGCCCGCGTTGACGTCGACAATCGCCAGCGCCTGCTCACCGGCGAGCGCCACGGCGAGGCGTCCGTCTGGGAGGAAGGCCAGGCCCACGGGCTCCACGCCCACGTTGATGGTGCGCAACACGGTGCGGTCCCTGGTGCTCACCAGTGACACGCTGCGGCCGTAGCGGTTGGACACCGCCACCATGTCGCCGCGCACCGTCAGCTGGGAGGGGGCGCGACCCACCGCCACGCTCTGCGGCTGGCCGCCGTTGCGTCCCAGGAACACCAGCGCGTCGTGGTCGGCGTCCAGCGCCACGATGGTTCCGTCGCTGAGAGCGCCTATGGTGCTGCTTTGCGGCGCGCTGGCAGGATCATGCGAGCGCGCGCCCGGCTCACAGGCCAGCACGGCGGCGGACAGCAGCAGCGCACCAGGATGCAATCTCTTCACGTGAACCTCCTCCGAGGGTGATGCCCGCGCAGATGCTGCCACGGCGCAACGCAGTTTTGTAGCGTCGACGCGCACCTACATCACGAAGTTGCGCGAAGGCGGAAACAACTGCGCCCCACCCCCGGGTGTCAGGGATGGGGCGCAGCCGGGATTCAGCGCTTGGTGTTGGCTTTCAGAGCGACTTCAGGAAGTTGACCAGGTCCCTGGCCTGCTGGTCGTTGAGGTGGGAGCCCACGCCCATCTTGTCGGTGCGGACGTAGTTGTCCACCATCTGCTCCAGCGTGGCGGCATCCTCACGACCGTCGTGGAAGTACGGCGCGCTGGCCGCCACACCCGCCAGCACCGGCGTCCCAAACCGCACGCCCTGCTCCAGGTTGGAGGTGCCCACGTCCCACGCCAGGTTGTCCGTGTACAGGTTGCCGGTGTGGCAGTCGGCGCACCTGGTCTCGGTGGAGAAGAAGATCTCGGCGCCGCGCGCAATGGACGCCGCCAGCTCCGCGCGACCCACCACCGGGCTCCGGGCCACCGGGATGGTGTCAATGAACGAGAACAGGTCCTCGATCTGGTTCTCCGCCAGGCCCGTGCCGGCCATGAAGAACTCCACGGTCATGTTCATGGAGGCCTTCTCCGGGCGGTCCCCGTCCCAGTGGAACGGCGCGGTCTCGCTGATGCGGCCGCCCAGCTGCGGGGTGTTGCGGATCTTGGCGGTGCCAAAGGTCCAGCGCATGCCGTCGCTGCGGCCGTCCGGGTGGCAGCCCTGGCAGCTCACCGCGCCCTTGAAGGTCAGCGCCGGGTTGGTGGCGTCAAAGAACAGCCGACGACCACGCTCCACCGCCGGAGACAACGGCCGCACCGAGGTGACGAGCAGGTCCCGCGCGGTGCCCCGCTTCTCGATGTTGCCGTTGTTGGTCACCTGCTGGCTCTTGGCGCTCTGGTCCGGACCGGCCACGCCCAGGCTGTTCTCCTTGGTCGTCGGCTCCTCCACCATCGGCACGTCGATCTCGTGCAGCTTGTAGTCGAACTGCGACCAGACATACGCCTTCTTCCCGTCGGGAGAGACCGCAATGCCGTTGGCGCCGGCGCCCACCGGGAACTGCGCGATCATCGGGTTCTGGTCCCCGTAGACGCGCGTGCGCATGAGCATCACGTTGTTGGTGCCGCGGAACACCACCATCTTCCCGCGACCACCATCCACATACGCCACCGCCACCGGGCCGTTCATGAGCGCGTCGCCAAAGCGCGGGTCCAGCACGTTGAACACCGAGGGCGGCGGCGCGGCCACGGACGGGTCATTCTTCTTGGGCGCCTCACCCGTGGTGTTGCCGTTGCCGCAGGTGCTGCAGGTGGCGAAGGTGGGCTTGTCGGTGTCGCTGGTGGCCACGTGCGTGCGCGTGTCCACGGTGGCAATGCTGCCGACCACCGCCGGCATGCCGCTGGGACCCTGCACGTAGTACGCGCCGGTGTTCTGGCCGCCGTTCTGCAGGTTGCCCGGGTCGTTGTTGGACTCGTTGTGCGGCGCGCTGACCTCGTCCCCGTCGGGGTTGGTGGTCATGGAGGAGAGCTGGTTGGGGTAGAGCAGCGGGTTGCTGGGCATGTTGAGCGGGATGTGCCGGGTCACGGCGCCCGCCTCCATGTCCACCACGGCAATGCGGCCCGCGTAGAAGTGCGTGACGTAGATGTCACCGTTGGCCAGCAGCGCAATGCCGCGCGGGTGCTCCAGCTGCAGCGGGATGGTGCGCGTCACCTGGCCGGCGCGCGGGTCCACTTCCGCCAGCGCGTGGTCGCCGCTCAGCACCACCACCAGCTTGTCACCGCGCTGCACCAGCGCCGTGGGCTCCGTGCCCACCGCAATGCGGTTCTCCTCGGCGCCGTCAGGGTTCACCAGGGAGACGGTGCCATCCAGCTTGTTGGCCACCGCCAGCTTCCCGTCATCCATCAGCGTCATGGCCACCGGACCCTCGCCCACCTCGACCTGGCGGAGCGTCTGCCCGCTCTCCCGGTCGTGGACGAAGACCGCCTTGTGATCCTCACTGAGGACGAACACCAAGCGACCGTCCCGGGAAATCTGCACGGTGCCCGACTGCGGATGGCTGCCGGGACCGATGGAACGCTGCGCCGGTTCACAGGCCAACAGCGCCACCAATGCCGGCAAGGCAAGCCACTGACGCTTCATTTTGAGCTCCCTGGTGTGCAGCCTGGCGCCGCAACACCCTCATGGTTCGCCGGAAACGAGCGCCCCCGCCCGCCCCGGAACGTCGCGACAACCAAGCAGACACTATGCCATAGGCAAAGCTGGACGTCTGCGTGAACGTGTCACGCGCATTCGTGAATTCCCGGCCACAGTGTTGCCGGATGTTCACGCGTTGCAGGTCGGCAACCCACCGACGCAACGTCTGATGCAGGGAGCAAAAGCGCAGTTGGGACCAGGGGTTGGCGCGCCTGGGTGGCGGGGTGCGTGGCGACGCACGGTCTTCACACGCGCCACACACCGTTGCCGCCGCCAGGGGTGATGCGCGGGCGCCTCAGGTGCGGTGCCCGGTTTGCGCAGGGTGCTGCGTGATCAGGGCGCGCTGGTGCCCACGCGGCCGTAGCGGTCCTCCAGGCGGACCACGTCATTGAGCTCGGCGGTGGAGGCTTCCAGGATGTCGGTGTCGGTGATGGCGGTCATGCGGTGCTTGGTGCCCGGCTTGACGTGGTAGCTCTCCCCGGGGTTCAGCATGCGCTTGTAGAAGCCCTTGCCCTCGTCGAGCTCCAGCTCCATCTGGCCGGAGAGGCAGTGCAGCGTCTCATCCTTGACGATGTGGTATTGCAGGCTGAGCGCGTGGCCCGCCTTGATGTGCAGGACCTTCCCCACGTAGCGGTCGGTGTGGGCCCAGATCAGCTCGTGACCCCAGGGCTTCTCCACCCGACGGGGAACCTGGTTGGTGCTCATGACTTCTCTCCTTCACCCGCGGCCTTCGGGGCGCCGGCCAGCTGCGCTTCCAGTGTGGCCACGCGTTTCTGAAGTTGCTTGAGGGTGCGGACGTGTTCGTCCAGGTGGCGGTAGTGGATCTCCGCCTTGGCGCGACTGATGTGGTTGAAAGCGGGCGCGCCCATCCACGTTTCACCGGCCGGGACGTCATGCATGACAAAGCTGCCCCCGGTGAGCTTGGACCCGTCATGCATGGTCAGGTGGCCCCCCACTCCCGAGCCGCCGCCAATCATCACGCTCCTGCCAAGTCGCGAGCTGCCCGCCACCGCGCTCTGTCCCGCCATCACCACGTTTTCACCAAGCACCACGTTGTGCGCAACCTGCACCTGGTTGTCCAACTTGGTGCCGTTGGAGATGCGCGTGCTGCCCAGCGCGGCGCGGTCAATGGTGGTGCAGGCGCCAATCTCCACGTCGTCACCCAGGACCACGTTGCCCACCTGCGGGATCTTGTGCATGCGCCCTTCACGGTCCGGCGCAAACCCGAATCCGTCGCTGCCAATGACGCACGACGGCTGGAGGATGACCCTGGCGCCCACCCGCGTGCCGCGCATGATGACGCAGCCCGGGTAGATGAGCGCGTCGGGGCCGATTTCCACGTCGTCGTCAATGAAGACGTGCGGGTAGATCACGCTGCCCGCGCCAATGCGCGCCTTGCCCACGCAGGCCAGCGCCATCACCGTCACGCCCGCTCCCAGCACGGCCTCCGGGTGCACCACGGCGAGCGGGTTCACGCCCACGGGATGGCGCGGAGCGGGGTGCAGCTCCGTCACCAGTTGCGCCATGGCCAGGTAGGGATTGCCGGTCACCACCACGGGGCAGGGAAAGAGCTCGCCGTGGAGCTTGAGGGTGCGCGCGTCGCACAGGACGGCGGCGGCGCGCGTGGTCTTGAGCGCGTCCAGGTACTTCAGGTTGGTGATGAAGCTGATGGAGGAGCCGTCCGCGTCCTCCAGCGTCATGACGCGCGTGATGGCGCGGTCTCCGTCGGAGGGGGCGGCGCGTTCCAGCCGGCCGCCCACGGCCTCCACCAGCGCGGAAAGCCGCATGCCCATCACTGGCCGCCCATGGGAGGAGGCTCGGTGCCAGCCGCGGCCTCCTTCTTCTTCTTGGGCTTCTTGTCCTTCTCGGGCGGGGCGCCGTTGCCGGCGGAGCCGCCCTTGCCACCCGCGGCCTTCCGCTCCCTCTCCAGCTCCTTGTTGTACTTCCGGATGAGCTCGTTGGTGAGGTCCATGTGCGGACGCGCGTAGAGGATGCTGCTCTCATTGCGCTCCAGGATGACCGTGTAGCCTTCCTCCTCGGCAATCTGGTTCAGGATGCGGTTCATCCGCTCGAAGATGCCGCGGGTCATCTCCGCTTCCCGCGTGGAGAGATCGCGCTGCAGGTTGAAGTAGAGCTGCTGCATCTCCAGCATGCGCTTCTGGAAGTCGTTGAGCTTCTCCTGCTTGGCTTCCGGGCTCAGCATCATGCCCTGCTTGTCCAGCTCCTCCTTCATGACGCGCAGCTCTTCCTGCTTCTCGTCCAGGATGCGCTGCTTCTCGTCGAACTCCTTCTTGAGCGCGGCCTTGGCCTGGCGCCCGTCCTCCACTTCATTGAGCGCGCGCTGGACGTCCACGTAGCCGATCTTCACCTCCTCGGCGTGCGCAGCGACGGGAATGAGCAGGGACAAAGCGAGTGGGAGCGCAATGTTGCGCATGGGAGCCATCCTTCTTGCCGAGGCGTGCTTGAACGCGTTGGCCTTCTTGGAACAAGGGCCGCGCTCCATACCCGGCCCTTCCCATGGCTTCAAGAGCGTGGCCAACGCGCGGCGGGCCCGGCAATCCTGGGACGCGCCACGGGCCTCATGGCTTCAACGGAATGGGCTTGGGCTTGAGGGGGACGCCGTGCTCCGACGAGGGAAGGCACGCCGTCAGTGCGTCTGCGACGACTCCGGCTTGGCGGTGACGACGAGGTCCTTCTTCTCCGTCGTCGCCGCGCCGGGGTACTCCTTCGCCGTGAACTCCCGGCCGGGGTACTTGTCCTCGAAGTGCTTGATCACCAGGCCGCCAATCCCGCGCACCACCGACGGAGCAATGGCCGCCTTGGCCGCCCACCCCGCCACCGGCACGAAGTTCAGCATCTCCGCCACGCCCGCCTTCAGCGCCAGGCTCCCCACGCCAATGGTCCCCGCCAGCACGGTGAGGTCCACCTGGCTGAGGCTGACGCCGTAGATCTTGGCCACCTGGTAGATGAGCGCCACCTCGATGGCGGTGAGGCTGGTGCTCGAGAATCCGGGAATGGGTACCAACGACAACGGGACCGCTCCCGCCGACGCCAGGTTCACCCACTGCCACGCCTTGTCACGGCAACGCACGGTTCCCATGCCTCCGTTCCGGGGTCGCAACGTCCTGCATGCTATCGAACCGCGGCGCTCCGCGCCTGTGGCCTGGACACCAGCGCACCTGCGCGCGGCGTCCTGATGGGTAGCTTCCGACGACACCGCAGGAGCCAATCATGGACAACGCCCACCGGGAGCGCATTGCGGAGCTGCGCGCGCAGGGTCTCACGCCCAAGGAGATAGGCAAGGCGCTCAAGCTGCACGCCGCGGAGGTGGCCGAGGTGGTGCGGGAGTTTGCCGGTCAGCACCCTGTCGTCGAGAAACCGCCCGCGTTCCTGGAGTGCTACGTCAGCAGGTCCTGGCGCCAGGCCGTCACGCTGGCGGACCCCGGGAGAGCACCTCCGGAGTGGCGTGAGGAAGCGAAGGAGGAGGGGCTTCCCCTGGTCGAGCTTGTGGTCATTGCGGGGGACTCCCCCAGCCGCGTGGACCGACACGTCTTCCTCATCGACACCGGCGCCCTCGGCGTGAAGGACTGCTACAGCCGCAAGGACCTCGTGCTCGCCGGGGCACGCAACTTCGTGGCGATGCTGGCGGAGCGCAACGAGGAGGAATTCGAGAGGATTTCTCCTGAGACCGCGCGCGAGCTGGTCTTCGGGGCCGTCGAGTACGCGCGCG
>JBFMGU010000281.1:0-13597 GCA_040752415.1 Myxococcota bacterium | reverse complement strand
CGGCGGGCGGCTCGGCGGCGGCGGGCGGGATGTTGCTGGGCGTGATCGGCGGACTGGTTCTGGGGTTTGCCGGCATGGCCGTGGGCTACCTGGCGCGCGACCTCTTCTCGCTGCTCGCCCGCTTTGAGCGTGAGCGCTACCTCCGCGACGTGGTTCGCGTGCACAACCGCGTGGCCGCGGCGCGCATGGGCGCGGACCCCAACACGCTGGATCCCGAGTACTTCCCCACCAACAGCCCCCAGCTCTGACGGCGTGGGCGCTGGCGGGAGCGTAACAAGGCTCAAATCAGTTGACTTGGCGCGGGCTTGGCCACACAAGGGGCGCCCACCGCGGCGGTCCGGGGCCAGACCGGTCGTCGCCGTCAGCAGGCAGGTCCGGCATGGCGCGCGCAGCCTTCTTTGACGTGGATGGAACGCTCACCCGCACCAGCCTCTTCTCCGCGCTGGGCTACTACATCCGCAGCCAGCAGAACCCGCTCTTCTCCGCCCTCCGTGCCGCACGCGAGGCCGTCCGCATGCCCTCGCTGGCCATCGCGGAGGCCATGGACCGCGGCACGCTGATGCAGCAGCTCTTCAAGGGCTACGCGGGCATGAGCGAGGACCGCCTCTTCGTCCTCTCCGACGAGGTGGTGGACCGCGTCATGCTCCCCGCCATGTACAAGGGCGCGCGCACGCTGGTGGAGAGCTGCAAGAAGAGCGACATCACGCCCATCCTCATCTCCGGCTCACCGGATTTTGTCGTCGTGAAGCTGGGGGAACGGCTGGGCATTCCGGCGGGTGACTGCTTTGGCAACCGGCTGGAGTTCCTGCGCAACGTCGCCACCGGGAACGTGATTCCTCCCGTGCTGGCCGGTCCCGCCAAGGCCGCGCTCATCCGCCAGCTCGCCACCGAGCGCGGTTACGACCTCAACGCGTGCTTCGCCTACTCCGACGACATGGCCGACGCGCCGATGTTGTCGGTGGTGGGCCATCCCGCTGCCGTCAATCCCGGCCCGCGCCTGCGCATCATGGCGCAGAGCCAGCGGTGGCCCATCATCGAGCTCAACTGATTCGCACCCGACGGAAACGCCATGACGTCCACCAAAGTGCCCTCGCCGCCCACGAAGATCCCGCGCCAGCCGCTCAACAAGCCGGCGGTGCAGGCACCCACCATCAGCATCCCGCGGAACAACGTGAAGCCCGCGTGGGACGGCGGCATCGTCCACACCGACAAGAACAGCCCGCCCCGCGTGCTCTATTACGGTGACGACTTCCGCCTGGAGCATCTCCCGGTCGGCACGCGCGTCATCTTCCCCAAGCCGCCCATGGCTGCGCTGAATCACCCGGACGCCGCCATCCGCTACGCGCTGAACCACCCGGAAGAGGATGAGCCGCTCTACGCCAAGCTCTTCCCCGGGATGACCGTCACCATCGCCATCGACGACATCTCGCTCCCGCTCCCGCCCATGAAGCGGCCGGACATCCGTGAGCGCATCCTCAACATCCTCCTGCAGATCCTGGGTGATCACGGCGTCACCGACATCGAGATCGTGATCGCCACCTCGTTCCACCGGCGCATGAAGGACTGGGAGGTGCGGCACATCGTCGGGGACAAGGTGTTCAACGCCTACTGGCCCGACCGCCTCTACAACCACGACGCCGAAGACGAGGGCATGGAGGTCATTGGCAAGACGGAGCGCGGTGAGGTGGTGGAGCTGCCGCGTCGCGTGCTGGACAGTGACCTGCTCATCTACGTGAACATCAACCTGGTCCCCATGGATGGCGGCAACAAGTCCGTCGCCGTGGGGCTGGCCGGGTACAAGAGCCTGCGCGCGCACCACAACCCCATGACCATGCGCGAGTGCCACAGCTACATGGACCCTGAGCGCAGCTCGCTCCATGACAGCACCAACCGCATGGGCAAGCTGGTCAACCAGCACTGCAACGTCTTCCATATCGAGACCGCCATCAACAACAACATGTACGGCGGTCAGCTCAGCTTCCTGATGAAGCGCGAGGAGGACTTCACCGACCTGGAGTGGATGAAGTTCAAGGGCCTCATGTTCACGCTCTCCAAGCTCCCCTCCGACGGGCGCACGGAGATCTTCAGCCGCATCGAGGCGCCCTACGAGATGATTGGCGTGTGGGCGGGCAAGACGGAGCCGGTGCACAGGAAGTGCCTGGAGCGCGTCTTCCAGCAGTACGCCATCCCCGTGAAGGGCCAGGCCGACATTGCCATCATGGGCATGCCGTTCATCTCGCCCTACAACGTGCACTCCATCCTGAACCCCGTGCTCGTGCAGGTGCTGGCGCAGGGGTACATGCACAACCTGTATCGTGGCGTTCCGCTGGTGAAGAAGGGTGGCACGCTCATCATCAGCCACCCCGCCGAGGACCGCTTCGACGCCGAGCAGCATCCCTCGTACATCGAGTTCTTCCACCGCCTGCTGCCCATCACCAAGGACAGCATGACGCTGCACAAGAAGTACGAGGAGGAATTCGCGCAGAATCCCATCTACCGGCAGATGTACCGTCGGGGGCACGCGTACCACGGCGTCCACCCGTTCTACATGTGGTACTGGGGTGAGGCGGGGCGACAGCACATGGGCCGCATCATCGTCGCTGGCGCCAAGAGTGAGAGCGTGTGTCGCATCCTGGGCTACGAGCCCGCGCGCAACCTGTCCGAGGCGGTGGAGATGGCCAAGGACACCGCGCCGCGTAGCCCCAACATCACCATGGTGCATGCACCGCCCATCCTGGTGCTTGACGTCGAGGATCCGACCGTGAAGCCGCTTGAGCCC
The DNA here is from genome assembly GCA_040752415.1 of Myxococcota bacterium. Taxonomy (GTDB): domain Bacteria; phylum Myxococcota; class JACRCW01; order JACRCW01; family JACRCW01; genus JBFMGU01. Next base: position 10,818 of record JBFMGU010000281.1, on the reverse strand, counting down.
GCGGACCGTCACAACCCGGAACACCACCAGCAGATGATGCACCGCCATCACGAGGGCAACGGCAAATGAGAGGGCCGCGCAGCGTCGAGAATCCCTTGCAGGGGCCGCCGCTGGACGTGGAGGCCACCCTGCGTGGCAAGGAGCTCCTCGTCCTTGGAGGCACGGGGTTCCTGGGCAAGGTCACCGTCAGCATGCTGCTGGCGCGTTATCCCTCCGTGGGCAAGCTGCACATGCTGGTGCGCAAGGGCCGCTTCCGCAGCGGCTGGGAGCGCCTGGACGAGGAGTTCCTGCCTTCCGTCCCGTTCCAGCATTTCTGGCAGTCCATGGGCCTGGATGCGTGGCGTGAGCACGCGCGCAACATCTTCGAGGTCATTGAAGGCGACGTCTCGCTCCCCGGCCTGGGCGCCTCCGACGAGAGCTGGCGCAAGCTGAGCGGCCGCATTGCCGCCATCTTCAATTGCTCCGGCGTGGTGGACTTCAATCCGCCGCTGGATGAGCTCGTGGACGTCAACATCCGTGGTGCCAAGCACACCATCGACGTGGCACGCATCCTGGGAGACATCCCGGTGTTCCACACCTCGACGTGCTACGTGGCCGGCGACCGCCAGGGCACCATCCGCGAGGAGCTCCCCAGCCTCGACCCGTTCCCGTACTCCGACCGCATCGACGCGAGCGAGTTCGACATCGAGCGCGAGACCGAGGAGTGCGTGGCCATCGTGGAGAGCGTGCGGGCGCGCGCCGACCACGCCGACAACCAGACGCGTTTTGCGCTGAAGGCCAAGGAGCGCGCGGAGCGCAACGGTGAGCCGCAGAGCGGGACCGGTTACAAGAAGCTGCTGGCCGACGAGCGTCGCAAGTGGCTGCGCGACGAGCTCAGCAAGTTCGGCGAGCAGCGCGCGCTGCACTGGGGCTTCACCAATGGTTACACGTACAGCAAGCGCATCGGCGAGCTGATGGTGGAGGCCAGCGGCCTGCCGTACACCATCGTGCGACCGGCCATCGTCGAGAGCGCCATGGCGTGGCCCGTGAAGGGCTGGAATGAAGGCATCAACACCTCCGCGCCCATGACGTACATGTCGCTGAAGGGTCAGCTGGGCATTCCCGGCGACGACCACGTCAGCCTGGACATCATCCCGGTCGACTACGTGGCGTCGTCGTCGATCTACATCCTGGCGGCGTTGATGGTGGGGAAGGCGCGGCCGGTCTACCAGATCTGCTCCAGCGACCTGCACCCGCTGCCCATGTACCGCGTCGTCGACCTCATTGGTCTGTACAAGCGGACGAAGGCCAAGGTGAAACCAGCGGGCCCGCCCGCGTTGGCGCCGTTGCTCAGGAAGATCGAGAGCCACACGCTGAGCTGGCAGGACTGGGAGCGCACCAGCTCGCCCATGGTGGCCAATGTGTCCGGCCTCCTCGCCAAGACGCTGGGCGCGGTGGGCACCGTGGCGCCGCCGCTGAAGACGGTGGGCAAGGCATTTGGCGCGCTGCAGAAGCAGGCCGGCAACAGCGCGAAGATCATCGAGGTCTTCAAGCCCTTTGTGTGGACCAACCGCTACACGTTCGTGGGCTACAACGCGCGTGAGCTGCGCGACCATCTCACCGAGCAGGACCGCATCAAGCTTCCGTATTGGCCCGAGCATCTCGACTGGCGTTACTACTTCCACGAGGTGCACATCCCCGGCCTCGAGAAGTGGGTCTACCCGGAGATCGACCGTCGCCTGGCCAAGGAGACCCAGCCGCTCCAGACGTTCGACGATCTCGTGCAGCTCATCGACGAGGTGGGCCGCACCCACGCCACCCGCGTGGCGCTGCAGGATCTCACGCCGGAAGGTCTGCACCGCATCACGTACGCGCAACTGCGCGCGCGCGCCGACGCCGCGGCGGTGGAGCTCCTCGAGAACGGCGTGAAGCCCGGCGACCGCGTGGTCCTGTGCAGCGAGGGACAGAGCGCCTGGGCCATTGCGTATTTCGCCATCATGAAGACGGGTGGCACGGCGGTGCCTGTCGACCACACGTTGTCGGCGGAAGCGCTGGTGCGCCTGGTCCGCGCGTCCCGTGCCACCGCGGTGATCCTCAGCGGCAAGCGCGACGCGGCCATTGGCCGTTCGCTGCGTGAGCTGATGGGCTCCTCCGACGAGAACCCCAAGGCGGTGCCGCGCATCTTCATCGCGGAGGACATGGCGACGCGTGCGGCGGAGCGGGCGGCCTGGGATGCACCGCGCGCTTTGGTCCCACGCGAGCAACGCTCCGACGTGGCCAGCCTGATCTTCACGTCGGGAACCACGGGGAAGGCCAAGGCGGTGCAGCTGACGCACCGCAACTTTGCGCACCTCATGGCCGGGCTGGCGCCGATCTTCCCGCTGGGTGCCAAGGACGCCGGGCTCAGCGTGCTGCCCATGCATCACACGTTCGAGTTCTCCTGCGGGCTCTTGATGCCGCTGCACAAGGGCGGGCGCATCACGTACCTGCAGGAGCTCAACGCCGAGCAGTTGCGCCTGGGCCTCAAGGCCGGCGGCGTGACGGCGATGGTGGGTGTGCCCGCACTCTGGCAGATGCTGGAGCGTCGCATCCGCAGCGAGGTGCAGGCGCGCGGTCCGGTGTGGGCGGCGTTCATGGAGCTGGCGCTGCGCGTGAACCGCTGGGCGTGGCGGGAGCTGGGCGTCAACCTGGGCCCCATGCTCTTTGCCAGCGCGCACGAGCGCATGGGTGGGCGCATCAAGGTGCTCATCTCCGGCGGTGCCGCGCTGCCTCCGCAGACCCAGGAGTTCTTCCAGGGCCTGGGCTTCGAGATGACGCAGGGGTACGGGCTGACGGAGGCGTCTCCCGTCGTCACCGTGCACCGGATGGGGAAGCTGGCGCTGCCCGGAACCGTGGGCACGTCCATCCCCGGCGTGGACCTCAAGATCGACTCCCCCGACGCACAGGGCGTGGGCGAGATCCTGGCGCGTGGTCCCACGATCATGCGCGGTTACGAGGACAACCCGGAAGCCACCGAGGCCACACTGACCTCCGACGGCTGGCTGCGCACCGGTGACCTCGGAAAGATCGACGGAAAGGGTCGGCTCTACGTCGTGGGGCGCGCCAAGGAGGTCATTGTCAGCGCCTCCGGCGAGAACGTGTACCCCGACCAGGTGGAGCAGGAGCTCGAGGGAACGGAAGGCGTGAGCGAGCTCTCCATTGTGGGTCTCCCCGACGAGAACGGGGGTGAGGTGGTGGCCTGCCTCTGGGTTCCGCGCGCTCCCGGCGAGGGCGAGACCGAGGCGCTGGTCATGGCCCGTGCGGAACGCGCCCTGCGCGACCGCATCCGCAACCTCCCCGAGAACGAACGTCCCAAGGTCATCTACGCCACCAACGCGCCGCTGCCGCGCACGGCCACGCGCAAGGTGCGTCGCAGCCAGGTTGTCGAGGAGATCAAGCACCTGGAAGCGCAGCGGAAGGCCGGGACCACCGAGAAGGCCGCGGCCGCGGAAGGGCTTGCGTTGCGGGTGTGCCAGGCGGTGGCGGAGGCGTTGGCCAAGCCGCTCGGTGAGGTCCGTGTCGACGCGCGACTGGGTGCGGACCTGGGCGTGGACAGCCTGGCGCGCACCGAGATCCTGGTGAGCCTGGAGCGCCTGCACGGCGGCCCCATTGACCCGGACAAGGTGCAGGCCGCGGAGACGGTGGCGGAGCTGGTCGACGTCATCCGGCACGCCGCGCCCCCCATGCTGGGTGACCCGACGCCCAAGGACCCGTCGCCGGTCATCTCCCCCGACGAGGTGGAGATCGAGGTGCCGTCTCAGGTGCAGCGCGTGGTCAAGGACGTGCTCGCCGTGGGGCAGCGGGCGCTGTACACGCGCGTGTTCAAGACGCGTGTCGTCGGGAAGGCGCGCATTCCGCAGAACCGCAACGTGATTGTCGCCGCCAATCATGCGAGCCATCTCGACATGGGGCTCTGCAAGGTGGCGTTGGGAGAGGCGGGGTTTGATCTCCCGTCGCTGGCGGCACGCGACTACTTCTTCGACGGACCGCTGCGTCGCTTCTACTTCGAGAACTTCACCAATCTCGTCCCGATGGAGCGCAGCGGCAGCCTCAAGCAGTCGTTGCGCAAGGCGGGTGAGGTGTTGGACAGCGGCCGCAGCCTCCTGTTGTTCCCGGAAGGCACCCGCAGCAGCGACGGACAGATTCACGAGTTCAAGCCGCTGCTCGGTTACCTGGCCATGCACCATCACGTCGACGTGCTGCCGGTCTACCTGGGCGGCACCTACGACTCCATGCCCAAGGGCGCCATCCTGCCCAAGTCGCGTGAGCTGACGGTTCGCATCGGCGTTCCCATCACCATGGACCAGCTTGCTCGTCGGACGGAGGGCATGGGGCAGAGTGATGCGTACCGGGAGGCCGCCCGCCTGGTGCAGCGCGCGGTGGAGCTGCTGCGTGATGACCTGCTCCTGGACCTGGACCACGACGACGGCGCTCCCGCCCAGGAGGAGGGACCGCTGCTGCCGCGACTCTTCAACCGGCTGAACCAGCAGTTCCACCCGCCGGCGGTTGAAGACCCGGTCACGTACTACTTCAGCCTCGGCGACGGCTCCGACGGGAAGTGGACCGTGCAGGTGCGCAAGGACGGCTGCACCATCACCAACGAGAAGAGCGGGAGCGCGGACTGCGTGCTCAAGACCAGCCCCGACATGTTCCGGCGCATTGTCGAGGAGAAGTACACGCCCACGGTGATGGAGTTCGTCAGTGGCGTGGTGAAGAGCAATGACCCGGACCTGCTCATCAAGTTCCAGAAGATCTTCCAGCTGGTGTGACGACGTCAGGAGCGCAACATGGCCACCTACCTTGTGACGGGAGCAACCGGTTTCCTGGGCCTGCATCTGTGTGAGCAGCTGCTCAACGCGGGGCACACCGTGAAAGCCTTGTCTCGCAAGCCCGCGCCCCGACTGGAGGAGGTGAAGGTCCAGGTCGCGCTGGGCGACGTGCTCGACGAGCCTTCCGTCGCTGCCGCGGCCAAGGGATGCAACGCGGTGTTCCACCTGGCCGGTCGCGTGAGCCGGGACCCCAGTGACGCCGCCGACCTCCACGCGCTGCACGTGCGCGGGACGCAGAACGTGGTGAACGCGTGCAAGGCCGCGCGGGTGCCGCGCCTGGTCCATTGCTCGACGTCGGGCGTGGTGGGGGTGACCGAGCCACCGGGTCGCGTCCTCGACGAGAGTGCGCAGCCGGACCTCACGCTGGTAGGGAAGTGGCCGTACTACCTGTCGAAGATCTTCGCGGAGCAGACCGCGCTGGCGGCGGCGGGGCGGGACCTCGAGGTGGTGAGCGTGAACCCGAGCCTGCTGCTCGGTCCCGGCGACGAGCGCGGTGAGAGCACCCGCGACGTCCGCATGTTCATCCAGCGCCAGATTCCGGGCGTTCCCCAGGGCGGCGTCTCCATTGTCGACGCGCGCGACGCGGCACACGCGCTGGTCCTCGCGCTGCAGAAGGGGCGCACAGGTCAGCGTTACCTCGTCACCGGGCTCAACACGCCGGTGAAGGACTTCTTCGCGCGGCTGGCCGCGGTGAGTGGTGTTCCTGCGCCGCTGATTCCGCTGCCGCGTTCCGTGGGGGCGTTGTCCGCGCGTTTCCTCGACGAGTTCGCGAAGCGCATCGACGGTCGCAATCCGCTGGACCCGGTCAGCGTCGAGATGGCCAGCTACTGCTGGTACGTGAGTCCGGAGAAGGCGCAGTCGGAGCTGGGGCTGGAGTTCCGCGACCCCAACGAGACGCTGCATGACACCGTCGAGGACTTGCGGCAGCAGGGCGTGAAGACGGAGAGCGCGTTGCCGCCGGGCGCGGGGCTCGTCGAGAACATCCTCGCCGACGGGTGGCGCGCCATGGACAAGTGGCTCAAGAAGGCGTCGGAGCGGCCGAATCCCTGAGGCTCAGTACCCTTCCACCTTGCAGATGATCTCGTTCATGATCTCGCGCGTTCCGCCTCCAATCGGGTACAGGCGCGCGTCGCGATACAGCCGCTCCACGACGTACTCGCGCATGTAGCCGTACCCGCCGTGAATCTGCACTGCCTCGTTGCACACCGCGGTGCACATGTCCGTGGCCGCGTTCTTGGCCATCGCCGCCAGCCCCGCCACGGCCTCCCCGCGTAGGAATCGCTCCACGACCTCGTGGGTCAGCGCGCGCGCCGCGGCAATCTTCGTCGCCATGTCGGCGAGCTTGTGGCGCACCACCTGGAATCCCGTCAGCGACTTCCCGAACGCCATGCGCTCCCGCGCGTATGCAATGGACTCCTGGTAGGCCAGCTCCGCAATCGCCACGCAGTTTCCGGCGAGAAAGAGGCGCTCGGTGGCAAAATTGCGCATGATCGTCGTGAAACCCTCGTTCTCGCCGCCCAGCAGGTTCGCCACCGGCACGCGACAATCCTGGAAGCTCAGCTCCGCCGTGTCGGATGCCCACCACCCCATCTTGTGCAGCTTCCGACTCACGCTGAACCCTGGCGTCCCCCGCTCGATGACGATGAGCGAGATGCCTCCATGCCCGTCCTCACCCGTGCGCACCGCGGTGGTCACGTAGTCCGCGCGCGTCCCGCTGGTGATGAACATCTTGGAGCCGTTGATGACGTAGTGGTCCCCGTCGCGGACGGCGCGGGTGCGGATGTGGGCCACGTCGCTGCCGGCGCTGGGCTCCGTGATGGCCAACGCGGCAATCTTCTCCCCGCGCACCACCGGCGGGATGAAACGACGCTTCTGCTCGTCGGAGCCGGCAATCAGGATGGGCGGGATGCCAATGCCGTGACTCCCCAGGCCCACCACCGTCCCCACGGACTTGCCGTGAAGGATGAGCTCCTCGGAAGCCGCCAGGGCGTGGGAGATGGTGCCACCCATCCCGCCGTACTCCTCGGGGTACGTGATGCCCAGGATGCCGGCCTGGCCTGCCTTGGCGTACAGCTCGCGAGGAAACTCGTTGGCCTCCTCCCACTGGAGCGCGTGCGGAGCAATCTCCTTCTGCGCGAATTTGCGGGCGGTGGCGCGGACGTCCTGGTGCAGCTCGGTTTCGAACAATGCGGGCATGGCCCGGGAGCCTACGCCCGACCACACGCCTCTTGGGAAGGGAGGATGGGCTCAGCCGCCCAGCAGGCCCACGAACTCGGTGACCAGGTTGGAGGCGAACGTTGCCGCCCCCAGCACCACACCCATGGCCGCACCCGTGAGCACGTCCGAGGGGTAGTGAACGCCCAGATACACCCGTGAGAACGCCACCACAGCGGCCAGGGCCAGGGCCACGGGGAAGAGCAGGGGCGCCAGGAACAAGACGCCAATGGCCACCGCAAAGGCCGTGCAGGAGTGCCCGGAGGGGAAGCTGTAGCGGTCCAACGTCTTCAGCAGGCTGTACGCCATGGATGGACGCGCCCGACGCACCGCGAACTTCACCACCATCACCGACAACGACGCCACGCCCGCCACGATGCCGCCCGCCAGCAGCCCCCGCCAGAAGCTGCCCTGACCCAGCGACGCAATCCCCGCCAGGAACAGCCCCAACCACAGCGGCGTGCTGGTGACCACCTTCATGCGGCGGGTCCATTCCCGCGTCCGGGCACGCGCCACCCGCTCCAACGCCGCCACGTCCAATGCGGCGATGCGATGGATGGTCAGTCGGTGGGTTGCGGGCGCGGTGCTCACGACCTTGGAATGAGCAAGGAGTGTTCCAAGCGCAAAGCGCCCGTGACGCCGAGGGAAGGGCGTTCCAGGCGGCGCGGTGGGGTGTGTTTGTGGTGTGTTGCACCCGGCGCCAGTGGGTGACGCGCCACACGCGACCCCTCAATTCACGTGGCGGTGAAATCAGGTGGTGTGGCAGCGGGCAACCGGTCTGGGAGACCAGCGACGGTGAAAGACGCGGAGATGCCCATCGGCATTGCTGGCGTCGTGATCGGGCCACGACCTGGAGTGCGGCGGGCCCTCGCCGCCCTGGCCAGCGCCGAGCGGGTTCCAGCACACGCCGACGGACCGCCTGGCGGAGCTGCGGTGTATTCCCCGTCGTCGCGGAGCCCGGGTTCTGCGGTCGTCTGTTGACGACGCACTCAGCGCTGACCAGGGAGGCGAGGGCCCGCCGCACTCCAGGCCGTGGCCCGCTCACGACGTCGGCAATGCCGATTGGTCACCTTGTTCTGACGCGGCCCCTACGTCATCCCGACGGAAACCGAAGCGCAACGCGAGCAGGCCCGACGTCAGGACCACCCCGAACATGTCGTAGGGGATACGAAAGCGGCTGTCCCCGTAGAAGATGAGCGCCACCGGCAACGCGGTGCAGAGGAGCATGAGCAGCAGGCGCTCCGGCTTCCGTCGTCGGACCACGAACAGCGCGGCGATCACCGAGCACAACAGGGCGAAGCAGTAGATCTGGTTCACCATCAGCAGCAGCGGCCCCACGTGGGACGCGCTTCCCGGCCAGGGGCTCGTGGTGTGGAAGAAGTCCGCCACGTTCCCGACGACACGGTCGAGATGGCCCCACCCGTCGCGGCGGATGCATTCCAGTCCCTCGCGGATGAAGTAGTCGTTCTCCCACGCCATGTGGCCCTGGATGACGGTGCGCGTCTCCAGTCGCCCTTCGCGCTGCAACCGCTGCAGCCGCGCGGGTGAGCCCCAGATGTAGACACCGTGACTGGTGCGCGTCTCCACGACGTCAACCGGGCAATGGCCCTGGTAGAAGTTGAAGCCGCCATTGGTGGCCAGCCCCACGTACTCACCGGCGGCGCGCGCGTTCAGCGTCATGGCCAACAGCGGTGAGACCACCAACGCCCCGACCAGCGCGCACGCCTCCCGCCACCGCACGAACGGGAATTGGCGCATCAGCAGCGGCAATCCCATGACGCCAGCGGTAAGGACGAACTGCGGGCGGATGACCATGGCCACGCCCCCCAGCACGCCCGTCAGTGCGTACCAGAGCACCCGGCTCCTCGATGGAGGCTGCCGCGCGGCCACCATCCCCGCCACGACGGTGCACGCCATGAAGAACGAGAACGGCAGCTCACTGAGGAAGAATCCCGCGTACTGCTGGAACGCCTGGTGCGCGTACAGCCCCCACAGGGAAAGCACGACGGGAACGGGGTGGTGGAACAACTGCCACGCCAGCTCCGCCACGACGAGCGCGGTCCCCACGGCCAGGAACCACCACAGGTATTGGTTGAGGATGAGACCGCGGTCCTTGTCGCCGGCGATCCACATGGCGGGGGTCATGAGGAGATGCGTGCCGGGCGGGAAGAACGTGTCAAAGCGGTTGAGCTGGGCACCGGAGGCCAGCCGCCAGGCCCGGTCCACGTAACCCGCCATGTCCGACGACACCGCGCGCGAAGGCGGACTGAAATGGAACACGAACAGGAAGCGCTCCACCACCGTGAACGCCACGGTGACGACGAGCGCAACCCACGCACGCGCGGACCAGGGATCCTCCACGCGCAGGCGGTTCCAGGTTTCCGTCAGTCCGGAGGTCATGACGCCCGTCGAGCGCAACGGGGCTCAGCGGTCCTTGTTCTCGGCGGGATACTCGTAGAACCCGGCGCCGGTCTTCCGTCCCAGCTTCCCCGCGCGCACCAGGCGACGAAGGATCTGCGGCGGACGGAACTGCTCACCCACTTCCTTCCAGAGGTGCTCCGCAATGGCCAGCCGCACGTCGAGGCCCACGAGGTCGGTGAGCTTCAGCGGGCCCATGGGATGGCGGTAGCCAAGCTCCATGGCCTTGTCGATGTCCTCGGCGGAAGCCACGCCCTCCTCCAGCATGCGCATGGCCTCCAGGCCCAGCATGACGCCGAGACGGCTGCTGGCGAACCCGGGTGAGTCGCGCACGACGATGGCTTCCTTCCCCAGCCGCTTCACCAGCGCGCGGGAGCGCTCAACGGTGTTCTCGTCGGTGCGCTCACCCCGCACCACCTCCACCAGCGCCATGGCAGGCACGGGGTTGAAGAAGTGCAGCCCCACCACGCGCGCGGGCGTCTTCACCGCGGTGGCAATGGCCGTGATGGAGAGGCTGGAGGTGTTGGTGCCGAGGATGGCGTCGGGCTTGGCGGCCTGCTCGGCGGCGGACATCACCACCTTCTTGGCCTCCATGTCTTCGATGATCGCCTCGATGACGAGGTCCGCGCCCCGACAACCGTCCTGCGTGCTCGTTGCGCCGGTCAGTCGCCCCGCCGCGGCATCCATGTCCGCCTTGGTGATCTTCCCCTTCTCCAGCGCCTTCTCGAGGCCACTGCGCACGCGTGCCAGGCCGGCCTTGAGGCGTCCCTCCTCGTTCTCCACGCCCACGACGCTGTAGCCGGCTTGCAGGAGCACCTGCGCAATGCCGGCGCCCATGGTTCCCAGTCCAATGACCGCAGCCTTCTCCATGCCCATCTCTCCGTCTCAGGTCTTGTTGCGCGAATTCTCGTCGCCCATGAACAGGGCAAGCTGCTCCTTGCGCGCGGGCGGCGGCATGCTCCGACGGGCCTCGGCGCGTTCGGCGCGGAAGGCCACCTCGTCGTCACTCCATTTCCAGCACAGGTCCGCCACCGGGCGCGTCAGGTGGCGACCCTTCACCGCCGTCACGGCGTCCGCCATCTTCAGCAGGTCCTCACCGTGCTGCAGCCCCGCCAGCCAGGTGAGCGGCATGACCTTGAGGCCACCGACGGCCGCGGTGAGCGCCAACAACGTCGACACGCCCGCGCTCGCCGCCCCGCCGTGACGGAGGATGGCCGCCGTGTTCCGTTGCGCTGCTTCCGGCTCCACCATGACCGCGCCCAGCACCGCGCCAAAGATGATCTCCGGTGCCCCACTCGCGTCACGGGAAAGCTCCAGCAGCGCGTGGGTGGCACTCTCC
>JBFMGU010000280.1:0-13608 GCA_040752415.1 Myxococcota bacterium | reverse complement strand
CGGGGGCGGGACGTCTTCCTCCTGCGCCAGGGCGGGGGATGCGCCAAGGCAGAGGGCCAACAGGGCACGGGTGAGACGCTTTGAGAGGGTCATGGACCACTGCTCCCAGGATGAAAGGCGTGGCGGCCGCGCGGCATGGGTGCCGTCTGCGCGCCGCCCTTGAGCTCAGAGGAACGAGTTGACGGGGATGATGAAGGCCAGGCCAGCCCGCACCGTCGTCACGGTGTGGACGTTGGGGTAGCAGACCACCGTGCCCGCCGCGAACGTGTTCAACGTGTTGTCCAGCGGCGGATTGGACAGGCGGTAGCCATACGAGCAGGCCGCGTCATCCTCCGGGTCCTCGACGACGTTCAGGTTCATCTGGTTGTTGATGCCGAGCCAGTGGTGGTTGCGAATCTCCAGGCGCAGCGTGAACCAGCGACCGATGTCGTTGGGGATGGCCAGGTTCAGGCCCAGCAGCTTCAGCGGCGGGGGCACGCCCTGCAGGCGGAGGCCCAGGCCGTACTCCGCGGGAATGGCCAGCGGGAGGATCTGGTACTCACCCGGGCCCAGGATGTCATTGCCGCCGGGAGAGATGCCGGTGATGCCGAGGACCGGCGCGGGGCCGGCGTAGAACTGCGCGCAGCCCGCCAAGCCCGCGGAAGGCGTCTGCGGAATGATGCCGCCGGAGGGGCAGCCCTTGTCATTGGTGGCGTCGGTGACGGTGCGCGTGCCCGCGAAGCCCAGGCCGGCAATGCCATAGACGTGGAACGTGGTCTCGAACTCACTGACGAAGCTGAGCTTGCCGTAGATGGGCGAGAACTGGACGTCGAAGCCGCCGTGGTAGGTGAGCTGCTGCAGGCCGGGGAGCGCCACCTCACGCTTGCCCTTGCTCTGCCGCTTGGCGCGCAGCGTCTCCATGATGGAGCTCTCGGACCCGAACAGGTATCCGCCGTGCGCTTCGAAGGCGAGCATGTCAAAGACGTGGAACACGCCGCTGAGCCTGAGGCCGGAGTGGGTGGTGTAGCGGTCCGCGAGGCTGGTCTCCGCCATGATTCCGAATTCCGGACTCAGGGACAGGGGATAGAGCTTCTTGTCGACCACCGGGAGACGCTTCTGCTCCGCGCGCGCCACGCTGGGCAGCGCAAGCGCGCCGAGGAGCAGCATGCACGTGGAGAGAAGGACGCGGCTGTTGCGGTTCACCGGTTCTCCTGCAAGCGAAGGGGAAGCGCCGACGCGACGAGGGCGCCCCATGACGAGGCGGCGGACCCTAAGGCCAAGCCAAGCGCGGGCGCAAGCGTCAGGGACTCAGATCTTTGGCGCCCGGGCCGAGGCGTGGGAGGGACCAGGGGTCAGAAGACGCGGACCGTCACGCCCACCAGGCCTTCCGCGGCAAGCTCCGGCTGCGGAACCAGGGAGGTGACGGGGAACAGCAACGGGCCGCCCTGAAGGTGGAAACCGGCAAACAGGCCCACGCGATGCAGCGGGAAATACTCGAGCCCGCCGCCGGCGCGGACGCCCAGGTTCAGGTGGGGCGGGGGCACGCCCAGGGGCTTGTGGGCGCGGGTGAACAGGCCGGCCTGGACGTACGGGATCAACGTCATGCCCGTCTCCCACCGGTAGCGGACCTCCGCGCTGCCCCCGACCCCCAGCGCCAGGTCCTTCAGCACGCCGGGATCCGGCAGCGGGTTGGAGCCGCCCGGTCGCCGGCCGGTGGTGGGGGCGTCCCAGGTGCCCTGCAGATCCGGCCACACCGACAACACCAGCGACCAACGGTGCGGCAGGTGCTGCGGCGCGTAGAGCACCGTCTCGACGGAGACGCCGAGCTCCATGGCGCTGGCGGGCGTGCGACGTGTCCCCTTGTCCAGCCGCATGACGTTGGCGCGTGGCCCGGTCTGCACGGAGACCAGCGTGGAGGTGGCGCGGAAGGAGTACGCGTGCGCCGCCGTGGGCAGGGAGAGCGCAAGGCACGCCGCAACCAGCCCCGGGATGAGGCGCAGGCTGGTTGGGCGTGACGACGTCAGGGAGCGGGACATCCGTGTGCTTTACGGCCGGGCCAGCGCACTACGACCGGCAAAGCGGCCCTCCGGCGCCAAGGCCTCCTCGATGCGGAGGAGCTGGTTGTACTTGGCAATGCGGTCGGAGCGCGAGAGGGAGCCGGTCTTGATCTGTCCGCAGCCCGTGGCCACGGCGAGATCCGCGATGAAGTTGTCCTCCGTCTCCCCGGAGCGGTGGCTGACCACGGCGCGGTAGCCGTTGCGGTGCGCCAGATCCACGGCCTCCAGCGTCTCCGTCAGCGTCCCGATCTGGTTGACCTTGATGAGGATGGCGTTGGCGGTCCCGGACTCGATGCCCTTCTGCAGGCGGGAGCTCTGCGTGACGAAGAGGTCGTCGCCGACGATCTGCACCTTCTTGCCAATGGCGTCGGTGAGGCGCTTCCAGCCGTCCCAGTCATCCTGGTCCAGCCCGTCCTCGATGGTGACGATGGGGTGGCGCTCCGCCCAGCCGGCCAGCAGGTCCACCACCGCCTGGCTCTCCACGCCGGTCTTGCCTTCCGCCTTGAGCGTGTAGCGGCGCGTCTTGCCGTCGAAGAACTCGCTGGCGGCGACGTCCAGGCCCAGCGCGAGGTCCTTGCCGGGGGTGTAGCCCGCCTGGCTGATGGCCTCGGTGAGCACCTTGAGCGCGTCCTCGTTGGAGCCGAGCTTGGGAGCAAAGCCGCCCTCGTCACCCACGGCGGTGGTGAGGCCCTTGCCCTTGAGGATCTTCTTCAGCGTGTGGAAGACCTCCGCGCCCATGCGCAGCGCCTCCGCGAAGCTGGTGGCCCCGACGGGGAGCACCATGAACTCCTGCACGTCCAGGCCGTTGTCGGCGTGCGCGCCGCCGTTGATGAGGTTCATCATGGGCAAGGGCAGGGTGCGGGCCTGCGCGCCACCCAGGTAGCGGTACAGCGGCATGCCGTAGGTGTCCGCCGCCGCGCGCGCCGCCGCCATGCTCACGCCGAGGAGCGCATTGGCGCCGAGCTTGCTCTTGTTGGGCGTGCCGTCCAGGCGGATCATCTCGCGGTCCAGCGGCGCCTGCCGCGCGGCGTCCCAGCCCACCAGCTTCTTGGCCAGCGTGTCATTCACGTTCTTGACGGCGTTGCGCACGCCCTTGCCCAGGTAGCGCTTCTTGTCGTCGTCGCGGAGCTCCAGGGCCTCATGCTCACCGGTGCTGGCGCCGGACGGAACCGCGGCGCGGCCAAAGCCGCCGGCGGCGGTCTCCACGTCGACCTCCAGCGTGGGATTGCCGCGGGAGTCCAGGATCTCGCGGGCGTGGATGCGGGTGATCTCGGTAGCGTTTGCCATGGGTCTTCCTCGGGGTCAGTTGGGGGGACTACACAAACACGTTGGTGGGCCCGGACGCTTCCCAGAACCGCCGGGACGGTGCCGCCACTCAGCGGTTGGAGCGCCGTGGCTTCCCTGCCGCCTCGGGGCGCGACTGCCTAGCACTCCGCGCCAGTTTGGGAAACGACGTACTCACGCCGCCGGCGCCTGCGTTTCCGCGGCCCGGGTGCGTTGCTCCTTCTCCGCCAGCTCCCGGTCGTAGCGTCGGACGTAGGGCCAGAAGATGAGGGCGCTGGAGAGGATGTTGAGCGTCAGCAGGATGAGCGCGCGCGGGTCGCCACGGGTGGTGAGCCAGGCGCATACCGGCGCGGGCAGCGTCCACGGGAAGTCCAGGCGCGGGCGGTCCACCAGGTTCAACGAGAACGCGAAATACGTCAGCGTCACGCTCACCACCGGCGCCAGCACAAAGGGCACCGCCAGCGCGCGGTTCATGACGATGGGCACGCCGAAGAGGATGGGCTCATTGATGTTGAACAGCGACGGAACCGCCGCCGCGCGCCCCACGGTCCGCAGCACCGCGCTCTTGGCGCGCCACATCAGGAACGGGAGGACCAGCGTCCCGCCGCTGCCGCCGAACCAGATGAACGCGAGGTACGTCTCACGCGGCGCAATGTGGGGGAGGGGCGCGCCCGCGGTGGCGGCAATCTGGTTCTCGCCCAGCATCTGGAACCACACCGGTTTGGCCACGCTGAGGACGGCGGAAGGATGCACGCCCATGAGCCAGAACACGCTGTCAATGAGGACGATGCCGATCATGCCGAGGTAGCTGTCGCCGGCCTTCACCAGCGGTCGCGCCAGCATGGTGACGACGCCATGGAGGTCAAACCCCGCCACGTGCACGACGAGCCAGACAATGGTGACGCTCACCAGCGCGGGCAGGAGCGCAATGAAGCTCTGGATGATGGGCTCCGGCGCGCCGCCGGGCAGACGGATGACCAGCTTCTTCTGCACCATGAAGCGCTGCACCTCGACGGCAAAGATGGCCAGCACCAGCGCGGGGAAGATGCCGGCCGGGCCCACGGGCTCACTGTGCAGGCCAAAGCCGGGAGGCGGTTTTCCCGTCGTGGCGTCGGGGGCCAGGGCCATGGGGTTGGTGCTCACCAGCAGGCACGCCACGGCCAGCAGGCCGCCCGCCAGCGGGTCCGTGCCGTAGCGCTTGGCCAGCGAATGGCCCACGCCAAAGGCCACGTAGAGCGCAATGACCTTGGTGAGCATCTTGAAGGGAAGCAGGATGGTGGAAAGGTACGGATCCACCAGCGGCTGCAGGCTGGGAATGGGCGGCTGCGCAATCAGCAGGAACGCGCTGGCGACGAGGATCAGCGGGAGCGCGCCCACCACGCCGTCGCGGACGGCCAGCAGGTAGGCCGACTGGCTGAGACGATCCACCAGCCTCTGCAAGGCCAGGGAGCCGGCGGCAGGCCGGGGCGACGATTCCAGGGTCATGACGGGCACTGCCTAGCAACACCGGCCGCCTCTGGACAGGGGTTGGGTGCGTGGGAGAAGGGCAGGGAGACGGGAGGTCCGGTCATGAGGCTCCACCGCTGGCTGCTGGGCTTGAGCGTGGGCGCGGCACTCGCGCTGTCCGCCTGCAAGAAGGAACCCGCCACGTCGTCGACGGATGCCGGCGTGAAGAGCGGCGTGTCCGTGGGGGCGCCACAGAAGATTCCCCTGACCAACGCCACGTTGCGCCTGGCACGCGGCTGGATTCCGGAGCGACTCGACGGCGCGGACACACCGCTGCCGGACACGCCCACGCCGGGCATGATCGACCTTGCGGAGACCGTGGAGGTCTGGCGCGCGAGCATCCCCTCTCCGACGGGGCGCGTGGATCCGTTCCTGCTCGTCACCGTGGATCGTCGACTGCCCAAGGGAACCACCGCGAGCCAGTACCTGAGCGCATTGCGCACGGAGCAGAGCAAGCAGGCGGGCACCAAGGTCACGCACCTGGAGACGGAGCGCGTTGAGCGCGACGGACGCCCCGGCTTCTCGCTGCGCGACAGCATGAACGTGCCCACGGCGGCGGGAGGCGGGACGCCGCTGCACCAGGTGGCGCGCATCTTCGTCGACGGCGGTGCGGGAATCACGGTGACCGCCATGATGTTGGAGGACGACAAGCCCGCGCTCGACGCCGCCATTCGCGCGATGATGGAGTCGATCAAGTTCACCACGCCCGCGCCCAAGGACAACGCGGCACCCTGATGGATCGGTTTGTCCCGCTGCTACTGACGGCCCTGGCCGTGCTGCTGCGCGTCGTGGCGATTGACGACGGGGCGCTGAGCTTCCTGGCCGCCGTCCTCAGCTCCGCGTGCGGGCTCACCGTGCTGGGGCTGGGCGTGATGCGCACGCTGCGGGTGCACATTCCCGCCGCCGCGCCCGTCATGGGCCTGGCCACGGCGGTGGTGCTGGCCAGCGTGCCTCCCCTCGTCGGGCTGGGCGCCACGGCGCAGTTCCTGGCGGTGGTGCTGGGGTTTGCATGGGCGGGGCTGTCCTTGATGGACCCGCAGGCGCCCTCCGGGACCAAGGGGACCAATCCGCCGGTGACGGTGACGCGCGACACCGCGGGCGTGCTGGTGGTGGGCGTGGTGTCGTCGTGGCTGCCGCTCATGTGGGGTGGCGCGTGGAGCGTGGCGGGACATGACGTGGACACGCTGCAGCACCAGGACGGGCCGCTGCACGCCATCATGACGCTCCTGGTCTCCGAGGGGCTCAAGCCCGCGCCGGGTTATCCGCTGGGCTTGCACGCGTTCATGAGCGCGCTCTCGACGGCGCTGGGTGTGGACGTCTTCAAGGCGTTCTGCGTGACGGTGGTCCTTCTCGTCGGCATCGCCGCCTCCGCCGCGACGTGGCTGGCCACCGCGTGTGGTGCTTCACGTCGTCATGCGAACCTGGCGGGGCTGCTGGTGGCGGTGCACCCGCTGCTCCTGTTCACGAGCATGGAACAGTTTGCCCCGCAGCTGGCCGCCGCCGCGCTGGTCCCGGGCGCGCTGGCCGCCGCGCTTCAGGATGACGACGGGACCGCACGCTCCGCGCTTCCGCTGGGAATCGTGATGGCGGCGCTGTTGTCCTGCTACGGGCTGGCCGTCGCGGTGGCCGCGCCCGTCGTCGTGGTGGCGATGATCCAGCGGCCGCTGGTGGTGCATGGTCGCAGGCTCGTCGTGGCGGGGCTGGTTGCGGTGGTGCTGGCGCCGCTGGGTGTGTGGCGTCTGACGGAGCGCTTTGGCGGCTCGCGCGACGTGCCGCAGAACCCGGTGAAGGCCGCGCAGCGCGTGAAGGACGCCCCGCCGGATCCCGTCTCCGTGCTCTCCCCCGACGTGGACGCGCTCAGCGAGAACCGCGACCCGTCCTCCGCGTTGAAGTGGAACATCACCGCGGCGCACGTGGTGGGAGTCTCTCCGTACCGGGACCACTTCCTGCGCTCCGCGCGCATGTTCACCACGACGTTGGGCCGCGCCCGCGCCGAGCCGTTCCGCGCGCTGTGGTGGCTGCTGGGAGCGGTGCTGGTTCCGGGCGCCACGTTGCTCCTGCTGATCCTCGCGTTGCTGGCGGCGCTGCGGCTGGTGACGTCGGGGAACGTGCGCGTGGGCGCGGCGTTGCTGGTGGGGCTGGGCGCGGGGGCTGCGTCGGTGTGGTTGGGCGCGGGCAGCGGGATCAAGCCGTACTACGGGTTCAAGATCGGCACGCTGTCGCTCGGGCTCATCATGGTGGGCGTGGCGCTGGGCGCGCAGTGGGTGGGGGAGGGACTGGGAGGGCGTTGGCCGCGCTGGCTGGTGCTCGCCGTGCTGCTCTCACGCGTGCCCCCGTTGACGGCGGTGGAGCTGGAATACGCGCGCGGCCTGGCGCTGGACCGGGATTTCACCCGGGTGATGGGGCCAGCCATGACGTCGTCACGCAGCAAGCGCGCCCGCGCCGCCGACGGGAGCCCCACGCGGAGATACTGGGAGAGCCGCTTCGTCTTTGCGCGCGCCAATGAGATCTCGTCGGGGGAGGACGCGCAGGTCCTGCTGTGCGCCCGGGGGCACGAGTGCGCGCTGGAGGACGTGGGGCGCGTGGTGGCACGCAGCGGGAGCTACACGGTCTGGGCGGCCCGCTGAGCCGCCAAAATGACGGCACGCCAACCCGGGATGCGGAGTCGCCGCGTCAGGAATGTGCGGCCGCCACGTCGAGCAATTGCGTCCAGGGAACGGCTTCCACTCGCGCGCCCAGGGAGAAGCGATGTTCGCCGGCATGGACGAGGTAGAGCTGGTCCAGCTGGAGGTCCGCCAGCGCGTGCCGCATGGATGGCGTCATCACGGGTGCTGTGGTCCGCTTGATCTCGAACCCAATCCTGACCGCGCCACGCACGAACAGCAGATCCAGCTCCGCGCCGTGCTCCGTGCGCCAGAAGTACATCTCGTCTGGTTCGGCACCAAGGAGCCGCCAAAGCTGCTCGATGACGAAGCCCTCCCAGCTCGCGCCGACCCGCGGATGGGTTTCCAGTTCCTCGCCAGTGCGGATGCCCAGGAGGAGATGCAGCATGCCGCTGTCCCGGAAGTACAACTTGGTACTCTTGACCTGGCGCTTGCCAATGTTCTCATGCCAAGGCCGCAGTTGCCGGACCATCAGTGTTCCTTCGAGGGGGTCGGCATACCGCCTGGCTGAGGCATCCGAGACGCCCATGGAGCGCCCCAGCTCCGACCAGTTCAGCAGCTCCCCGTGAACATGGGCAAGCATTGCCCAGTAGCGCGCAAGCGTGGCGGGCGGCGGCGTGCCAGGGAGCGCCTAGCGCGTATTTTCAAAGTGATGTGGCGAAAATACGCGGTGGAGCGAGGGGCGCTGCCGGGGCCGGCGGAGACTGTGAGGCGGCGGCTTGGTCCGCAGGAGCTGCTCGTGACCGTGGCTTGCTGGGGGAGAGGCAGGGCCGGCGGTGGTGGCACGCAGCGGGAATTACACGGTCTGGGCGGTCCGCTGAGGCGTCTTGTGCGCGGCCTTGAGCGTGCGATTCCAGGCTTGCCTCCGCCCACCACGCAAGGTTAATCGCGCGCGCCATGTCCACGCCCTCCGACATCGTCAAAGAGAAGCTCGCCACCGTCCTGAAGGGTGGCGCCCCCCGCTACCACGAGAAGAACGCCAAGGAAGGCAAGCTCTTCTGTCGTGAGCGCATCAACCTGCTGCTGGACCCCGGCTCATTCGTCGAGGACGGCGCGCTGGCCAACGTGCTGGCCGGCGACCTCCCCGCCGACGGCGTGGTGACCGGCATCGGCCGCATCGACGGTCGTCCCGTGGCCGTGATGGCCAACGACAGCACCATCAAGGCGGGCAGCTGGGGCCAACGCACCGTCGAGAAGATTGTGCGCATCCAGGAGCAGGCGGGGCGGTACCAGATCCCGCTGTTCTACCTGGTGGACAGCGCCGGCGCGCGCATCACCGACCAGGTGGAGATGTTCCCGGGACGTCGTCACGCGGGGAAGATCTTCGAGATGGAGGTGAAGCTCAGCGGCGCCATCCCGCAGATCTGCCTGCTGTTCGGGCCCTCCGCCGCCGGTGGCGCGTACATCCCCGCGTTCTGCGACGTGGTCTTCATGGTCGACGGCAACGCCAGCATGTACCTGGGCAGCCCGCGCATGGCGGAGATGGTGATTGGCGAGAAGGTCACCCTCGAGGAGATGGGCGGCGCGCGGATGCACTGCGAGGTCAGCGGCTGCGGCGACATGCTCTGCAAGGACGAGAAGGAAGCCCTCCAGGCCGCGCGCGACTACATCCGCTACTTCCCGCTGCGCGCGTTCGAAGCGCCCCCGCTGGCGGAGCCCAAGCCACCCAAGAAGAGCCGCCCGATCGACGAGATCATCCCGCCCAAGGAGAACCAGTCGTTCGACATGTATGAGCTGATCAACGCCGTGGTCGACGAGGGCAGTTTCTTCGACGTGAAGAAGCGTTATGCCAAGGAGCTCATCACCGGGCTGGCGCGCATCAAGGGGCGGGTCGTGGGGATTGTGGCCAGCCAGCCCAAGTGGAAGGGTGGCGTGCTCTTCACCGACAGCGCCGACAAGGGCGCGCGCTTCATCAACCTGTGCGACGCATTCGGCATCCCGCTCATCTTCCTCGCCGACGTGCCGGGCTTCATGATCGGTAGCAAGGTGGAGAAGGAGGGCATCATCCGTCACGGCGCCAAGATGATCTCCGCCGTCAGCGACGCCTCGGTGCCCAAGTTCTGCGTGGTGGTGCGCAAGGCCTACGGCGCGGGTCTGTACGCCATGTGCGGGCCGGGCTTCTCGCCGGATGCGTCGCTGGCGCTGCCGCAGGCGTCCATTGCGGTGATGGGCGCGGAGGCCGCCGTCAACGCGGTCTACTTCAACAAGATCCAGGAGAAGCCGGAGGCGGAGCGCGCGGCGTTCGTGGAGCAGTTGCGGGCGGAGTACCGGCAGGACGTGGATCTCTACAAGCTGGCCAGTGAGCTCGTGATCGACGGCGTCGTTCCCTCGGACACGCTGAGGGATGAGCTGAGCGCGCGCCTGGAGTTTGCCGTCACGCGCAAGGATCCGCGGTTCCCGAAGAAGCACGGCGTGATCCCGGTCTGAAATCCGCTAGGCTGGCCACTTGAGGGAGCGGTGCACGCATGAACACTCGCAAACGGCGGCTGCGTCCGACCACCATCTGCCCCAAGTGCGAGGGTTTCATGCAGCGCAAGACCACCATCAGCGAGAAGCCGTCGCATCGCTATTGGGGCGACATCGATCCGTTCCTCAATCTCGGCGAGATCAACATCATGCACTTCATCTGCGTCGCGTGCGGGAATGTCAGCGCGTATCAGCTGAAGGGCGAGCGTCGCTGAATCACGGCGTCATAGACCTGCGCCGTCTGCGTGGCGGTGCGATCCCACGTGAACTGCTCCGCGCGCTCCCGACCCGCGCGTGACAGCTCCCGACAACGCGAGGGATCGCCCAGCAGCGACGTCAGCGCCTGCGCCCACGCGAGCGGATCCAGTGGCGGCGCGTAGACGGCGCAGTCCCCGGCCACCTCGTGGAAGACGGCAATGTCGCTCAGCACCACGGGGCAGCCCGCCGCCATCCCCTCCAACGCCGGCAGCCCGAATCCCTCCGTCAACGACGGCACCGCCACCGCGCTCGCCTCCGCCAGCTTCTGCATCAGGGTGGGTTGATCCACCGGGCCCAGGAAGCGCACGCGTTCCCCCAGGCCCAGCCCCGTCGCCACCTGCTCCAGCCCGTCCTGCGGACGCCCCGCCACCTCCAGCACCAGCGAGGGCGCGTGACGGAGCGCGTGCAACAGTGTCACGAGGTTCTTGTGCGGCTTGGGACCCGTCACCGTCAGCACCGGCCCATGACGAGGCGCATCCGACGGTTGACCGAACTGCTCCAGCTCCACGCCGTTGTGGATCACCTGGATGCGCTCCGAGGGGAGGCCCAGGTGGTCCGTGAGCTTCTGGCGTGCGTCGTGGCTGACGGTGATCACCGCATCCGCGCGCAGCGCCGCGGGCCGGACCACCAGCTGATAGTACGCCGCCTGCGCCAGCCCGTAGTCTCCCCGCCGCTCGAGGTGGATGGCGTCGTGGAGCGTGATCACAAAGGGCTTGCGTAGCAGCGGGGAGCAGGCGAAAGACGTGGCATGGAACAGCGGCATGCGAAGCCGCTCCACCACCGCGGGCAGCGTGGCCGGCTCGGCGGGGTGCAGGAAGGGGACGGGGGAGACCGCATGCGTGAACTCATCCCGGAGCTCGGGCGGGGCGTTCCGCGCCAGCAGCAGGGCAGGGCGCCAATCCGGCGCCACCCGCTTGAGCGCGCGCGCCAGGCACACCACGTAGCGGGCAATGCCGTGGACCTGCGGGCCCACCATGCGGGCATCCAGGAGAAGTCGGGGGGCCGTCACGGGGCGCGCACCCTAGCAGAGGCCTGCCCCCGTCCAAGCTGCTCTGGCGTCCATGGGGGGTCATGTGGGATGGCCCGTTTCTGGTCCCAGGGACGGAACACCACTACGCTCCCCGGCCACGTGACGTTGGGGTCATGAACCGAACCCTCGCCTCCCAGACTGAGTCCGTGAAGTTGGGCTCCTATTCGCTGGTGCGCTCGCTCGCGCCGGCGCGCGGCGGCGTGGAGACGTTCCAGGCATCGGATGCTTCCGGGCGCACGGTGGTGGTTCGCGTCATGGAGAAGGCCGCGTGCGGTCCGCTCGGCGTGCCCGGCCTCATGGAGCCGCTGCGTCGCCTGGAGAAGGTGCAGGATGCTCGCCTGCTGCGGCCCCTGAACAGCGGCGAGGGGCAGCTGCGCGGCAAGGACGTGGTCTACTTCGTCATGCCCATGGTGGAGGGCGCGCCGCTCTCGGAGCTGATGGAGCCCGAGGGTGGAGCGCTGCTCCCCGCCGAGATGTGCGCGCTCGGCGTGCAATTGGCGGAGGCGCTGGCCGCGGCCCACGCCGTTGGTGTGAGCCACGGCAACGTCTGCCCCGCGAACGTCTTCCTGGTGCCGGGGCGCAAGGTGGTGCTCACGGACCTGGGCCTGTCTCCCGTCCCCACGTTGACCCTGGGCTCGGTCCGCCAGTTCCCCGCGCCGGAGTTGCGCCTGGGGGGACCGGCAACCCCGGCTGGCGACGTGTTTGCCTTGACGTTGTGCGTGGCGGCCTCCGCGTGCGGCACCAACGCGCTCCGCAAGTGGCAGTCGGCCATTCCGGGCACGGAAGCGGGCCTGGTGCTTCCAGCTCTGGAGTCGGTGGGGCAGGTGCCCGCCGAGCTGGGACGCATCCTCGCTGGCGCGTTGCACCCGGACCACGCCGCGCGACCCACCGCCGCCGCCCTGGCCAACGCGCTGCGCCCCCATGCCACCGCGCTCCCGGAGATTGCCCAGGCCTCCGATGGAAACGCGGGTGGATTCGGCGCCACCGGCGAGCTGGCGGAGACGCAGAAGGTCAACGTCATTGATGAGTGGCTGGGCCCGCGCTCCGACCCCACGGCGAGCCCGCTCCCCGCCGACGGAAAAGCCGCCGCGACCACCGCTCCTACGACGACGCCCTCATTCGGGCAGCCGGTCACCGACCCGGATCGGCCCTCGGCCAATGCCGTGTTCGGGAAGCCGCCGACGGAGGTTGCGCCTTCTCCCACGCCGGGGTTCGGCAAGCCTCCCACGGAGGTGGTGGCCTCTCCCGTCGTCGTCAAAGCGGCGGCAGCGGCGAGCACCCCGGCGCCCTCGTTTGGTCAGCCCATCACGGTGCCGGAACCGCCGGCCATGCCGCCGCCCGGTCCGGCGGCCCACCTGCAGCCGCCTCCGGTGCCGCCTCCCAGCATCCCGCCGCCGTCGTCACCGCCGGTGACGCCGAGCTTCACGGAGGTGCTGACGGAGCCGGAAGTGATCGCCGCCACCAGCGCGTCCGGCCCTCCGCCGCCTCCGCCGCCCACGCCGGCGTTTGGCTCGCCCATTCCGCCGTCCTCGCGCACCAGCGAGACCACACCGGTGTTGCAGGAGGCGCCCGCGCCGCGTCGACAAGCCCACGGCGTTCCCACGTTGTCCGTCGGCGAGAGGGGCGCGGTGACGCTGAACCTGAGCGTGCCCGCTCTGCCCACGGCGTCTCCGCAGGACTTCCCGCTGGTGGCGCGCTGGACGGAGCGCACGGGGAACAAGGGGCAGGGGCCCGTTGAGTACGTGCAGCCCAAGGGACGCGCCACGCCGGCTCCGTCGACGGGGCGGCCGGTGGTCCCGTTGGGACTGGGCTTTGTGCTGGGCTTCCTCCTCGGTGCCGCGTTCATCAAGGCCGCCGGTGGGGGAAGCAGCCTGCCGCCGCCGGGAACGCTTCGCGTGGAGAGCACCGCCGAGGACCAGGTGGTGGACGTGGAGCTCGACGGTCGCGCGGTGGGCAAGGCGCCGGTGACGTTGGAACAGCTTCCCGCGGGATCCCACGTGGTGGTCATGCGCTCGGAGGGCGCGGAGCCCACGGTGATCACCGCCTCGGTGGAGGGCGGTCGTGAGACGGTGGTGCGCGGGGCGCCGGAACTGACGTCGTCACGGTTGGTGGTGACCGCGCCCGGCAAGGACGGCACCGTGGCGCTGGGCGACGAGAAGCCGCGCAAGCTCCCCGCCGAGTACGACGACCTGGAGCCCGGTGCCGAGGTGGAGCTGAACTTCCGCATCGCTGGCCAGGCCTTCACGCGCACGGTGCGCATCCCCGCTGGCGAGCTGCAGATCCACTTCGACGTGGCCCGCGCTCCCGGCGCCAAGCCCACGGAGGCCCCACCCGCCCCGGCCCCGGAAACTCCGCCGCCACCCGC
>JBFMGU010000028.1:0-59724 GCA_040752415.1 Myxococcota bacterium | reverse complement strand
GCGGCACATCTACGCCTCCCCACACCGTGGGGGAGGTCGGCCGCCACGACGAGAAACCAGTGAAGCCGGGCAGGCGGCCGGGTGGGGGGGGACGACCCGCCACCACCCGTCGCACGTGCCCCTGCGGCCGCGCTGTCCGTTTTTCAGACACCCTGTCCACGTTTCAGACACCCGCCACGCGTGGTAGACCCTCTCGACGTGGCTCCGCCTCCCCCCAAGCTCAACCCCCGGCCTTCGGCCGCCAGCGGGATGTCCAGCGGCAGCGTCGTCGCCCTGGTTGCCGCGCTGGGGCACCAGTTCAAGGACCCCGTCCTCCTCGCAGAAGCGCTGACCCATCCCTCCTACGCGTTCGAGAACCCCCGGGAGGCCCCGCGTCACAACCAGCGCCTGGAGTTCCTGGGTGACGCCGTGCTGGAGCTTATCATCCGCGACCGCCTCCTCCGCGCGCATCCCGCCGCCGGTGAGGGCGTGCTGAGCAAGATGCGCAACGCCATCGTGAACGAGGCCATGCTCGCCGAGACCGCGGTCCGCCTCGGCGTGGCCAACGCGCTGCGCCTGGGCGCGGGCGAGGAGAAGACCGGTGGCCGCCAGAAGCCGCGCATCCTCGCCGACGCCGTGGAGGCCATCCTGGGCGCCATCTTCCTGGACGGTGGCCTCTCCGCCGCCGACGCCGCGGTGGGCCGCTGGTTCGAGGACGCGCTCTCCGCCGCCGGGGACCGCCCCGGTCGTCGCGACTACAAGACGGAGCTCCAGGAGCTGGTCCAGCGTCACCTCAAGCAGGTGCCCAGCTACCGCATCGCCGCGGACCGCGGGGATGGCCGGGAGGACCGGTTTGTCGTCGAGCTGCTGGTGCAGGACAAGGTGATTACATCGAGTGAAGGTCGCAACAAGAAGGAGGCCACCCAGCGGGCAGCGGCCGCAGCGCTGTCCATCCTGGAAGCCCAGTGGGCCAATGGCGGACCCGGCAACGCAACCTGACCCCGTCACCGCCGCCGCGTGGGTGAAATCCCAGGCGCGCGCCCTCGGCTTTGACGACGTGGGAATCGCCCGCGCCGACCTCGCCCCCGACGCACACCACTTCCGTCGCGCCCTGGCCGAGGGCCGCATGGACCCCATCCCGTACCTCTCCGAGCGCGTGCCCGAGCGCTGCGACCCGCGCGTCCTCCTCCCCGGCGCCCGCAGCGTCGTCGTGGTCATGATGGGCTACCTGGAGCCACGCCCGGAGCCACCCGCGGAGCCGCACCTCAAGGTCGCGCGCTACGCCGCCCGTCGCGACTATCACAACCCGTTCATCAAGCGACTGCGCAGCCTCCGCGGCCGCCTGCGCGCCGAGTACCCCGGCACCGACGCCTACGTTGCCGCCGACACCGGCGCCGTGCTGGAGCGTTCCTGGGCGCGCGCCGCGGGGCTGGGCTGGATTGGGAAGAACGCCATGCTGCTCTCCCGCACGCACGGCACGTACACGCTGCTCGGCTCCCTCATCACCACGCTGGAGCTCGCCCCCGACGCGCCGTTCACCGCGGACCACTGCGGCACGTGCACGCGCTGCCTGGACGCGTGTCCCACCGGTGCGCTGACGGAGGCGCGGACGCTGGATGCGCGCCGCTGCATCACCGCCTTCAACGTGGAGTGCTTTGACGACGAGCTCCCGCCTCACGCACCCCCGCTCCACGACTGGGTCTTCGGCTGCGACATCTGCCAGGAGGTCTGCCCCTGGGGTTCCCGTGGTGTGCTCAACCCCCAGCTCGCGTCGCGCGCGGAGTTGGCCTTCATCCCCACTTCAGCGCTTGACTCCCGCGCGACGGTTGCGTCCTTGCCGGAGCTCACCGGCACCCCCTTGGCGCGCGCCGGCGTCAAGCGCCTTCAACGCAACGCGCGAGCGCGGCAGAAGCCTTGACAGTGAACCGTGGTGGGCAACATCTTTCGCGCCCGGCCCAACAGAGAACCAGCGAGGCGCTCCACAATGACCAAGGCAGAAATCATCGAGGCGGTCTACGAGAAGATCGGGTTCTCCAAGCGTGATTCCGCGGAGATCGTGGAGCTGGTGTTCGACACCATCAAGGAAACGCTGGAACAGGGCCACAAGATCAAGATTTCCGGATTTGGCAACTTCGTGGTGCGCGAGAAGAAGCCGCGCATTGGGCGCAATCCGCAGACGGGCGAGGAGATTGAGATTTCCGCGCGCCGCGTGCTGACTTTCAAGCCCAGCCAGGTCCTCAAGAACGCGTTGAACGGCTGAACCCCTAGACCCCTTCCTCCTGACCCCCATCCCATTGAGCTCTGTGGAGGCGCAGTTCATGACCGCCCCGCGTCAGACCGGTGCCGTCTCTCCAGGTGGCGTGGCCGTGGCCTCGGACCCGGGATGGGAGGAGTCCGCGCGGGCCCAGGCAGGGGCGGAGTCTGGCGGCACCGCGGGTCCCACCGCCGCGCGTCGGTCCCGGCCGCCTTCGCAGGTCCCGGGCGCCGTGGAGGTCCCGGTCAAGAGCGCCGCGCAGCTGCCGGACCGTCGCTACTTCCGCATTGGCGAGGTGGCCACGCTGCTGGGCGTGAAGCCGTACGTGCTGCGCTACTGGGAGACGGAGTTCCCGCAGGTCCGCCCGCAGAAGAGCCGGAGCGGTCAGCGCCTGTATCGTCGACGAGAAGTGGAACAGCTCATTGACATCCGCCACCTGCTCTATGAGCGCGGCTTCACCATTGCCGGCGCGCGCAAGGTGCTGAAGGAGCAGGAGGACACGCGCGGGACCGGTCGCCAGACGTCGCTGCCGCCCACCTCACCGCCCACCGCCGCGGAGTCCGTGGTCCCATTGGCACCGGACGCCCCGTCGGTGGTGCCCGCCGCGGTGGCGCCCTCGGAGGTGCCGGACGCGGCCCGGGCCCGCAGCGCGGCCAGCGTGCTTCCCTCGCTCACGCCCCAGAGCACCCAGCAGCTCACGCTGGCCCTGGGGAAGGCCGACGCCCGCCTGTTGGAGGAGCTGCGGGACGGCCTGCGCGACCTCCTCTCGCTCTGCAAAGAGGCCTGAACACGGCGCCAGAGTGTGCTAGGCCGCTGCGGCCATGAAACTGGTCATCGCAGCGGATCACGCCGGTCAGCGGCTCAAGTCGGAAGTCCTCAAGCTCCTGCAGGAGCGCAACATCCCCGTCGCGGACGTGGGCCCCACCGGTGAAGCCAAGGTGGACTACCCGGACGTGGTCCCCGCCGTCGCCAGCGCCGTCACCGGCGGTCAGGCCGACCTGGGCATCCTGGTCTGCGGCAGCGGCACCGGCGTGGCCATCACCGCCAACAAGCTGCCTGGCATCCGCGCCGCCAACTGCACGCTGGAGTGGCAGGCGCGCATGGCCCGGGCGCACAACAACGCCAACGTGCTCTGCCTGGGGGAGCGCGTGGTGGGCTCCGGCGTCGCCGCCGACATCGTGGACGCGTTCCTGAAGACCTCCTTCGAGGGCGGGCGTCACGAGACGCGCGTGCAGAAGATTGGCGCCTTTGACGCGCAGGCACAGTCAGCCAATGGCAGCCCGCTGCACGGGACCGACCCGCAGATCTTCGACCTCATCGGCAAGGAGACGCGGCGCCAGGCGGAGGGGCTGGAGCTCATTGCCAGCGAGAACTTTGTCTCCGAGGCGGTGCTGGAGGCCATGGGCAGCCCGCTCACCAACAAGTACGCGGAGGGCTATCCCGGCAAGCGCTACTACGGCGGCTGCGAGTTCCACGACGTCATCGAGCAACTCGCCATCGACCGCGCCAAGCAGCTCTTCGGATCCGATCACGCGAACGTGCAGCCGCACTCCGGCGCTTCGGCCAATCTCGCCGTGTACATGGCCGCGGTGGATCCGGGCGACAAGGTCCTGGCCATGAACCTGGATCACGGCGGGCACCTGACCCACGGATCCGCCGTGAACTTCAGCGGCCGGCTCTACAAGATCATCCCCTACG
This sequence comes from Myxococcota bacterium, assembly GCA_040752415.1. Classification (GTDB taxonomy): domain Bacteria; phylum Myxococcota; class JACRCW01; order JACRCW01; family JACRCW01; genus JBFMGU01. The sequence continues at coordinate 55,793 of JBFMGU010000028.1, read as the reverse complement.
GCGTGCGCGAGGAGGACCACCGGATTGACTACGACCACCTCCAGAAGCTCGCCGAGGAGCACCGGCCCAAGCTGATCCTCGCCGGCGCCAGCGCGTACCCGCGCACCATCGACTTCGAGCGCTTCGCGTCCATTGCCCGCGGCGTGGGCGCCAAGCTGTTCGTGGACATGGCGCACATTGCCGGCCTGGTGGCGGCGGGGATCCATCCCAATCCCGTCCCGCACGCGGAGTTCGTCACCACCACCACGCACAAGACGCTGCGCGGCCCGCGTGGCGGCATGATCCTGTGCAAGGCCTCCGAGCAGAAGGTGGTGGACAGCCGCGTGTTCCCGGGCACGCAGGGTGGCCCGCTGATGCACGTCATTGCCGCCAAGGCGGTGTGCTTCCAGGAGGCGCTGCAGCCTGCGTTCAAGGACTACCAGCGGCAGATTGTGAAGAACGCGCAGGCGTTGGCGCGGGTGCTCACGCAGGGCGGCGGCAAGCTGGTCAGCGGTGGCACGGACAACCACCTCATGCTCCTCGACGTGCGCCCGTTCAACAGCAACGGCAAGGAGTGTGAGAACGCGCTGGGCAAGGCCGGCATCACCGTGAACAAGAACATGATCCCCTTCGACACCCAGAAACCCGCCGTCACCAGCGGTGTGCGCTTCGGGACGCCGGCGGTCACCTCCCGCGGCATGGGTGAGAAGGAGATGGAGCTCATTGGTGAGCTGTGCCTGGCCGCCATCAAGGCCCGTGACGACGACGCCGCGCTCGGCGCCATCCGCGCGAAGGTCCACGCGCTCACGCGCAAGTTCCCGCTGTATCCGCGTCGCGTCTCGATGGTCTGAGCGTGCGTGTGGTACCGTGACCGCACGGGAGGCCAACGTGGGGCGCATGACGACGAGGATTCGCACTGGCGTGACAACCGGGCTGCTGTGGCTGGCCTGCATCATCCCCGCGGCTGCCCAACCAGCCCCCACACCTGCACCCGCGGACGCCGCACCCGCGCCGCAGGCCGCTCCGCCCCCGGTGGCGTCCGGTGAGCCCACCGTTGCCGAGCGTGTGGTGTGGTGGCCGCTGGCCGTTGAGGGCACGCCCCCGGAGCTGGCCAACGAGGTCGGCAACACGCTGCGCGTCCAGCTGGAGACCGCGCTGGGTCCGCGCCTGGTCAGCAACAGTGACGTCGACGCTGCGCGCCAGGAGGCCGGTCCGGAATGCGCCAACCAGAACCGCTGCCTGGCGGATGCGGGGCGGAAGCTTCAGGCCGGTCGGGTGTTGGCCGGCACGCTGCGCACCGTGGGTACCGAGACCGGGCTGGAGCTGCGCCTCGTCGACGTGGAAGCGGTGCGTGAGCTGGGCCGCGTCTCGGGTCTGCTCTCCGCCAATTCCCGCCAGCGTGAGCTGGAGCTGCGTGAGGTGGTGGTCCGCCTGGCCACGCCGGAGAAACACGTGGGCACGCTGGTGCTCAATGCCTATGAGCCCACCGCCGAGGTCACCGTGGATGGCCAGCGGCAGTCGGTGTCGTCGGGGACCACCTCGTTGCGGGTGCCGTTGCGCGTGGGCAAGCACAACCTGGAGGTCACCCGCGGCGGCAAGCCCGTGATGACCGAGGTGCTGGACATCCGCTTCGAGGAAATCATGGTCCTCCAGATTCCTCCGCCGGGGACCTCGCTGGTGAGCACCTCCAGCAACCAGCCGCAGCCCTACATCACCGACGACGGTCGCGTGGCCACGCCGGACAAGAAGTCCTCGCCGCTCCGCGTCCCCACCTGGCTGGGCCCGGTGGTGGCGCTGGGCTTCCTGCCGCCGCTGCTCGTCGGGAGCCTCTTCTTCGCTGACGTGGCCTTTGCGGGCCCGATGGCGGTGATGTCGCCGCAGACGTGTGAGGCCAACTTCGTGTCTTCGGCCACCACAAGCCCGCCCATGCCCAACACCAACATCCTCAACGTCTGCGGGCTGGGGTGGCGGTACGCGGCCAAGGAGGAGCAGCACGTGGGACCCGCCATGGGCGGTGACCTCGTCGTCGCGGGAGTGTTCGCGCTGCTCAGCCTGGCGGCGTTGGGGCTGGGTGGGGCGCTGTTTGCCGCGTCGTTCGCGCCGCCGCTGGAGGAGCTGGACGCGCGCACCTCCGACAAGCCCGCCGCCACGCGCATGACCGTTACGCGCGAGCAGAAGTAGGAGCCCTCCCGCATGAAGATCTACACGCGCACCGGCGACGCAGGTGAGACCGGCCTTTTCGGCGGTCCCCGCGTCCTCAAGGATGACCTGCGCGTGAGCGCCTACGGTGAGCTGGATGAGGCCAATTCCGCCGTGGGCCTGGCCATCTCGTTGGGGAACGACCCGGAGCTTGCCGCCATCCTGCGCGCCATCCAGGTGGACCTGTTCGACCTCGGTGCCGTCGTCGCCACGCCGCCGCAGAAGGAGGCCACGCTGCACAAGCGCATGAGCCTCCCCGTCGACGACGCGCGCGTGGCCGAGCTGGAGCACATCATCGACCGCATGGACACGGAGCTGACGCCGTTGACCACGTTCGTGCTGCCGGGGGGAACGTCGCAGGCGGCGGCGTTGCACGTGGCGCGGACGGCGGTGCGTCGGGCGGAGCGCTCGCTGGTGACGCTGCACCGTGAGAGTCCGCTGCCCACCATCGTGCTGACCTACGTGAACCGGCTCAGTGACCTGTTGTTCACCTTGTCGCGCGTGGCCAACCGGCGCGCGGGCGTCCCCGAGCCGCTCTGGCATCCCCGACGACCCGCGGAGGCCCGCGGCCCGTGACCGGGACCGAGGCGCCCGTCCCCCCGGCAGCGCCCGCCCCACCGGATCCCCGTGAGCTCGACGGTGGCCTCCCGGTGGAGCGCTACCGCGCGCGTGTGCTCGTGCTCTTGCTCTCGCTGTGTCTGCAGGTGCTCACCCTGGGCAACCGCTGGGGCGCCCCCGACGAGCGCGAACGCGTCCAGGCCGCCGAGCGCCTGATCGACCACGGCACCCTGCGCGGCGCCGATGGGAGACACACCAAGTACCCCCCGCTGACCAGCGTGCTGCTCGTCCCTGGCGTGCTCCTCAAACGCGCCATCCCCGGCGGTGACGACGCATGGCTCATGCTCCCCTCCGTCCTCGCCGGCGTGGCCTGCGTGGTGCCGTTCCAGCGCGCGTTGTGGGCGGTGGGCGTGGGGATGGGGCCGTCCGTCGTGGCGGCGTCGATCTTTGCGCTGGCCAACCCGGTCTGGCCGTACACCAAGCGGCTCTACAGCGAGCCCTTCACCGCGCTGTTCGTGCTGTGCGCTTTCGCCGCCGCGTTGGCCTACCGCACGCGTGGTCGTCGACGTTCCCTGGTCTTCACCTGGCTCTCGCTGCTGGGCGCGCTGGGCAACAACAGCGTGGTCCTGGTGCTGCTCCCCGTGCTGGCCGGGATGACGGCGCTGAAGCCGGGGAAGCGTTTCTCCGTCGACAAGCGTGCGGCCATGGTCGCGGTGGGAGCGGGCACGGCGCTGGTGGGGCTCTGGTTGCTCACCAACTTCCTCAAGTTCGGCAGCCCCTTCAGCACCGGCTACCACGACACCACCATTCCCAATGACGTCTTTGACGGTCGCCCTGGGTTCTCCGCGCCGTTCCTCGTCGGATTCTACGGGCTCGTGATGAGCGCGGGGCGCGGCCTGGCGTTCTACGCGCCTTTGAGCCTGCTTGGCCTCTGGGCCCTCTACGCGCTCAGACACCGCTGGCTCGGCGCCGCCCCGTGGCTCGCGTTGGGCGCGCTGGTGCCCATGCTGGTCTACAGCAAGTGGTGGAGCTGGCATGGCGGCACCTGTTACGGCCCGCGGCTCATGACGCCGTTCATCGGGCTGTGGATGCTCGGGATCGGGCCGCTGCTCGTCGAGTTCCAGCGCGGGCGGTTGCGTTCCACGGCGGTACGCGTGGCCTTCACGGTGACGACCATGGGCTCGGTGGCGGCGTCATTCGTGGGCACGTTCTTCATGTTCTCCTACGACCAGCAGTTCTGGATCCGCGACAAGCCCTTCAACGACTACCTGGACGTCTACACCCCGCAGTTCTCCGCACTCCCGCGCAGTCTCATCAACGCCACGCTCTTCCCTGACGACGTCAACTGGATGTGGCTCAGCACCAGCCCGCGCGGCCCGCTCGTGGTCTCCGCTCGCGAGGGCGAGCGCGTCGTCGAGGTGCGCCTCAAGGCCCAGGCCCTGCGCGACAACTGGGAAGTCGCGGAGGTGCAGGGCGTGACGTCGCAGGGCGCGGAGGTGAAGCCGGTCAACGTGGCCACCAAGGAAGGCATGCGCCCGGAAGCCATGTGGGACGCCAATCTCACGACGGCGTGGCTCGGCGGCACGCAGCGTCAGGGGCAATGGGTGCGGGTCGAATTCGCGGAGCCGGTGCAGCGCGTGGTGTTCACGCATGCGCGCGAGGGTGCGGCGTATCCCAAGTTCCCGGAGGTCCGCACCGGCGTGGACGCGGCACGGCTGGGACCGTGGGTTGACGTCGCCACGGAGCGAGGCCCGCTGGGGCTCCGCTGGCCGGCGTGGTTGTGTTTGCTGGGGATGGGGGCGTGCTCGCGCGGGATTGGGAGGATGGCCGCGGAGCGGAAGGGAAGGGCGAGGCCGCCGGCTCAGTGACCGCTGCGGTGCCAGCCCTGGTAGTTCTTGGTGAACGCCACGGCGTCCTGGTGGTTGCCCAGGCGCTCCATGCGCTCGTTCCAGCTCTCCGGGCTCTTGTTCGGCGTGACGTCGACCATGGTGATGCAGCCCTCCACCGGGCACACCAGGCTGCACAGATTGCACCCCGTGCACTCGTGCGCAGCGACGTAAGGAATGCGATGCGCCGGCGGCGCGCCCTCCCGCTTGGCAATGACCGCCTTGACGTCCTCCAGCGCGGGGCTGCCCTGGTCGTGGAAGTGGATGCAGTCGTGGCTGCCGTCGCGACAGGCGATGTGGCACAGGTCGCAACCGATGCACTTCATCGGGTCGATCTTGGCCATCACCTTGTGGTTCATGTCCAGGTTGCCCCAGTCGCTGAACGCGGGGACGGCCATGCCCACCAGGTCCATGGCGCTCTTGAGGCCCTTCTCGTCGAGGTAGGCGTCCAGCCCCTCGATCATGTCCTCCACGATGCGGAACCCGTAGTGCATCACCGCCGTGCACACCTGCACACTGGTGGCGCCCAGGGCCATGAACTCCGCGGCGTCGCGCCAGTTGCTGATGCCGCCAATGCCGCTGATGGGCTTGCGCACCGCGGGGTCCTGCGCCAGCTGCGCCACCATGTGCAGCGCAATGGGTTTCACCGCCGGACCGCAGTAGCCGCCGTTGGTGCTCCTGTTCCCCACGACGGGGAACGGCACCAGCTTGTCCAGGTCCACGCCAATGAGGCTCTTGATGGTGTTGATGAGGCTGATGCCATCCGCGCCCGCGCGCGCCGCCGCCCGACCCGGCAGGCGGATGTCCGTGATGTTGGGCGTGAGCTTCACCAGCACCGGCGTCTTGGCGAACTCCTTCACCCAGCCGGTGATCTCCTCGAGGACACGCGGCTCCTGGCCTACCGCGCTGCCCATGCCGCGCTCACACATGCCGTGCGGGCAGCCGAAGTTGAGCTCCAGTCCGTCGCAGCCGGTGTCCTCGGAGCGCTTGATGATGTCGCGCCACTCGTCCTTGGTCTCGAACATCAACGAGACGATCACGGCGTGCTTGGGATAGCGCCGCTTCACCTCCGCAATCTCCTTGAGGTTCACCTCCAGGGGACGGTCGGTGATCAGCTCGATGTTGTTGAGGCCCGCCAGGCGCTGACCGTTGATGTCCAGGCCACCAAAGCGGCTGGTCACGTTCACAATCGGCTCGCCCAGCGTCTTCCACACCGCGCCACCCCAGCCGGCGTCAAACGCGCGCATCACCTGGTCTCCGGTGTTGGTGGGCGGGGCGGAGGCCAGCCAGAACGGGTTGGGGCTCTTGATGCCTGCGCAGTTGATCGAGAGGTCAGCCATGGGGACTCCCGTTGGGTTTCTCGTCGGTGTCGGACTTGTTCTGTGGTGGGAAGAGGTCGTCGGCGCGGATGTAGCTCTTGGAATAGCGGGGAGGGCGCGTCTCCCTCCGGTAGGTCAGCCACTGCGCCAGCGCGCGCGCGGCCATGTAGACCGCGAACAGGTACGTCAGGATCTGCAGGCTGCCTTGCGACGGATAGATCTGGTTGAACGCAATCAAGGCAATGCAGAACGTGACGTACATGGCCACCAGGCCCAGGCGGAACGCGCGCCGGCCCGCAGATGGGCTGGCAACCTCGTCCTCGTCGTCGGGCGTGGTGGCGGGGCTCATCACGCAGCGTGACCGTTGGACAGCATCTGGTGGATGGCCTTGGCGGCCAGCTTGCCCTCGGCGGTGGCGTTGACCACCTCCTTGCCGCCGTTGGCCACGTCGCCACCGGCGAAGACGCGCGGGTTGCCGGTGCGCCCGGTCTGGGAATCCACCACGACACGACCGCCCGTGAACTGCACGCCCGGGAAGCTCTCGCACAGCTCCTTGAGCTTGCCCTGACCCACGGCCAGCGCCACCAGGTCGCAGGGAATCTCGACGAGCTGCTCGGTCACCTCCAGGCGCCCATTCGCGCCCTCCTTGGTGCGGGCGAGCTGCACGGAGCGCACGCGGTCGGTGCCGCGGAAGACCACGGGCTGGTGCCAATGCAGGAAGCGCACGCCCTCGTGCTTGGCGGCCTCCTGCTCATGCTCATAGGCGCTCATGGCCGGCTCGCCACGACGGTAGACCATGGTCACCTCCGGCACGCGCAGGAACTTGAGCTCCCGCGCAATGTCGATGGCCGTGTTGCCGCCGCCAATGACCACGGCGTGCGCCACGCCCTCGGTCACGGGGCCGGGCTCCGTCTTCAGCCGCTCAATGAGGGCCACCGCGCCGTGCACGCCGGGCAGGTCCTCGCCGTCGGCGCCCACGGCACCGTCGGGGCCAAGGCCCACGCCCAGGAAGACGGCGTCATACTGGTCCAGCAGCTCCTCCGGCGTGACGTCACGACCCACCATGGTGTTCGTGCGCAGCTCCACGCCCAGGTCCAGCACCATCTGCACTTCGCGCAGTGCTTCCGAGGCCTTCATCTTGTACGGCGCCACGCCGGTGGTGTTGAGACCGCCCGGGAAGTCGCGCCCCTCGAAGATGACGCAGGAGTGACCCCGCAGGGTCAGCTCCGCCGCCGCCGCCAATGACGCGGGACCCGCGCCCACCAACGCAATCTTCCGACCCGTGGGCGGGTCCTTGGGGCCCAGCAGCGTGTGCACCGTGCCCTGCGTGTACGCGTGCTCCAGCGCGTGCTGCTGCAGGCGACCGATGGCAATGGGAGGCTGCCCGCCGTCGAGGTGGTTGTAGACGCAGGAGCCCGCGCAGAGGACCTCCACGGGGCAAACGCGTGCGCAGGACAGCGCGTTCACGTTGGAGGCCAGGATGGTCTTGGCCGCGCCGCGGAGGTTGCCGGTGGCGATCTTGCGGATGAAGGTGGGGATGTCGATTTCCGTCGGGCACGCGTCCTGACACGGGGCCTCGTAGCAGTAGAGGCACCGGCGTGCTTCCACCACGGCGTCCGCGCGCGAGTAGCTGGGGTGATGGTCCGGGAGCGACTCCTCGGGACGGCCGGCGGGAAGCTTCGCGTAGTTTTCGGTGGTGGTCACGTCGTCATTCCCCCTGGTGCAGGCAGAGAGGGTGGGATGTCACTGTGGGAGTTTGCGGGGCTCGTAGGTGCAGAAGGGAAGGCCGTCGCCACCCTCATTCACCGGGATGGGGTCGTTGCAGATGGGCCGGTCAAAGATGTCCTTGCGCGCGCAGTCGTTGTCGTCCAGGCATTCCACGCAGACCTTCAGGTCTGGGTGGCAACGGCCCGGCGCGCACGGAATGTCCTCGCCCGTGGGCGGCTTCTCAGCGCTGAAGCGGTCCGGTCCGTAGATGGATTCCGGGCTGGGGAAGCAGGTCTCCCCGAGATTGCGGATACCGCAGCCCGCCGACAACGCGAGCAGCGCAGACACCATCACCAAAGCGTGAACGACCTGGAGCCTCATGACCTGGAGTCTCACTTGGACAGAGCCGCAAAGCTCTCATCCAACTTGCGGAGCGCATCCGCCACTTCACCGGCGGTGACATTCAACGGCGGGGCAATCCGCACCGTGTTGCCGTACAGACCGCCCTTGCCAATGAGCAGGCCGCGCTTCCTGGTCTCCTCGAAGAGACGCACCGTGGCCTGCGGGTTGGGCGTGCGGTCGCGCTTGGGCTCGTCCACCACCAGCTCCAGCGCCTGCATGAGACCCATGCCGCGCACGTCGCCAATGATGGCGTACTTGTTCTTCAGCTCCAGCAGGCCGCCGCGCAGCTCCTTCCCGCGCGCCTCGGCGTTGTCGCACAGCTGCTCGTTGTCGATGACGGTGATGACGGCGGTGGCCGCGGCGCAGGAGACCGGGTTGCCGCCAAAGGTGCTGATGGAGCCGTGCTTCAGCGTTGCCGCAATGGCGTCGGTGGTGACGGTGGCGGCGAGCGGCATCCCGTTGGCAATACCCTTGGCCATGGAGACGATGTCGGGCTCGATGCCGTACTGCTCAAAGCCCCACATCTTGCCGCCGGTGCGACCGAAGCCGGTCTGGACCTCGTCGGCAATGAAGACGCCGCCGTACTTGCGGATGATGGCAATCGCGGTCTGGAAGTACTCCTTGGGCGGCGTGATGAAGCCACCCACGCCCTGGATGGGCTCCGCCAGCATGCCGGCAATCTGGCCCGTCGTCGTCGTGCGGATGAGCTCCTCGAGGTCCTGGGCGCACTTCACCTCGCAGCTGGGGTAGCTGAGGCCCATGGGACACCGGTAGCAGTACGGCGTCATGGCGTGCTTGATGCCGGCAATCTGCGTGGGGAGCGCGCGGTAGTTGGCATGCCCCATCAGGGACTGCGCCAACGCGCTGCGACCGCTGTAGCCGTGACGCAACGCAATCAGCTCGCTGCGGCCGGTGGAGACCATGGCCATCATGGCGGCGGTCTCGTCGGCCTCGGTGCCGGAGGCGGTGAAGAAGGCCTTGGTGAGGTGCTTGGGCATCTTCTTCAGCAGCGCCTCGGCGAACTCCACCATGGGCTCGGTGGGATAGAGGGTGCTGGTGTGCAGGAGCTTGTCCACCTGGGCGTGGATGGCGGCGTTCACCGTGGGGTGCGCGTGGCCCACGCTGGTGGTGAGGATGCCGGCAAAGAAGTCCAGGTACTCGCGACCGTCGGCGTCCTTGACGTAGCGGCCCTTGCCTTCCCGGAGGACCAGGGGCTCCTCGTAGTAGTTGGCCACCGCCGGGAACATGTGCTGCTTGTGCTTGGACCTGGTCTCGGCGCTGCTCATGGTGCTCCCGTCCCTCCGCCCCGTGGGCGAGAAGCGCGCATCCTCCCCAGGGGCCTTGACCCCCGTCAAGCCGCCAGTTGACCCACGCCCGGGCGAGAAAGGTTTCTGGTTGGCTTTGGCGTGACCGTGGTAACGATGCGCCGCCGCAAGCCGAAATGTCCGCGACCAGGTTCCTCCTTGCATGTGCCGCCGCCCTCTGGCGGGAGCGCACCCTGAGTCGCCAGGGCATCACGCGACTGCAACACGCGCGACTGGCCCGCCTGGTGGCCCACGCCGCCGAGCGCGTGCCCATGTACCGCAACCTGTACGCGGGCATTGACCCCCGGAACTTCGAGCTCACCGACCTGCCCCCCGTGGACAAGCAGTTCCTGATGGAGCGCTTTGACGACACGGTGGCGAACCGCGCGGTGAACTTCCAGCAGGTGCAGGCCTTCGGTCGCGACAAGACCGCGGTGGGTCAGGCGCTGGGGAAGGACCTCCTGCTGGCCATGACCAGCGGGACCACGGGGCGCGTGGGCTACTTCCTGACCGAGACCAAGGCGTTCGAGTACCTGCGCGGCACGCTGTTCGCGCGGATCCTCCGGCACAAGCTGGCCAATCCGTTCGAGGTGCTGCGGTTTGGTCCGTGGCGTCGGTACAAGATGGCGTTTGTGACGGCGACGGGCGGGCACTACGTGACCTACCTGCTTGGCCTCAGGCCGCCGCTGCTGGCGCGGATGATGATGGACCGCCACGCGTTCAGCATCCTCACGCCCATGGCCCAACTCTGCGAGGAGCTGAACCGTTTCCAGCCGCACTACCTGCATGGCTACCCCACGTTCCTTGAGGCGCTCGCGCACGAGAAGCTGCAGGGGCGGCTGGAGATTGCGCCGGAGGTCATCAGCCTGGGGAGTGAGCCGGTCACGGCCATGGCGCGCACCACGCTGCTCACCGCGTTTCCGCGCGCGTACGTCTCGGAGACGTATGGCACCACGGAGTGCGTGTGTATTGCCACGCAGTGCCGGGAAGGGAGGCTGCACGTCAACGAGGACGTGTGCATCCTGGAGAGCGTGGACGCGGCGGGCTACCCGGTCCCCGAGGGGCGGCCGGGGACCAAGGTCTACATCACGAACCTGATGGCCTACGCGCAGCCCATCATCCGCTACGAGATTGGCGACCAGGTGGTCATCAACAGCGAGCCGTGTCCGTGCGGGTTCCCGTTCAAGACGGTGAAGGTGCTGGGCCGCACCGACGACACGTTCTACCTCCGCGGCGAGGACAACCGCTTCCACGCGCACACGCCCATCCCGTTCGAGGCGTTGTTCCTCGAGGTGGAGGGGCTCAAGCAGTACCAGCTGGTGCATGAGCAGCAGAACCAGTTGCGCGTGACGTTCACGCGGGAGTCGCAGGTGGACGCGGAGTCGGTGTTGCGGGCGTTGAAGGACAACTTCGCGCGCTACCTGGCGCAGCACGGGCTGGGGAATACCGTCGAGGTGGAGTTCACCGAGGCGGACGAGATTCCCCGCGACCCGATGACCAAGAAGATCCGCCAGATCATCAGCCGCGTTCCGGTGCCCACCAACGCCGACGAGCTGAGCGGCCCCTGGCGCATCAAGGGCCTCAAGCAGGCGTGACGCTGGGTGGGCGTTGACGGCCCCTCCGAGTGAAAGCGGTACTTCATACCGCAGTCCGAAAGTGCGGGACGCCGTTTCCTGATGGTTCGTGGTTCCGCACGCCGCGACGTCGTCGGAAGGGACTTGTGCCGGCAGCGCGTCCCCTGTGAAGGCCGGCACTTTCGGACTGCGGTATGAAGTACCGCTTTCACTCAGCACAAGGTGACCTCGCGGGTCCTAGCTCCCGCTGTGCTGCGGCGGGCCGCCCTGGGACCCCACGGACATGTTGGAGGCCGGAGCGGGAGAACGGAGCGCCAGGATCAGCGCCGCCACCACGAGCAACGCCGTCACCACGGGCTTGCGCCATGGAATGCGGAAACGCGGAGCGCCCCGGTATTCCAGGGCCATCGGTGCCGCGGACGTCCAGGGCTGCGCCCTCATGCCCTCATGATGACGCCGTGAGGGCAGGGGCGCCAGGGCTCACTCCTCGTCTTCCTTCTTGGACGGACGGGGGCGCTTGTTGGCGGCCAGGATCTTCTTGCGCAGCCGCATGTTCTTGGGCGTGACCTCCACGAGCTCGTCGCTGTCAATGAAGCCCAGCGCCTGCTCCAGGGAGAGCACCCGCGGAGGAACCAGGATGATGTTCTCGTCGCGACCGGCCGCGCGGATGTTGGTCAGCTTCTTCTCGCGGACCACGTTCACGTCCAGGTCGTTCTCGCGGTTGTGCTCACCCACGATCATGCCCTCGTACACGTCGGTGCCGGGGGCGATGAAGATCACGCCACGAGGTTGCAGGTGATAGATCGCGTATGGCGTCGTCACGCCCACGCGGTCGGCCACCAGCGCGCCGCTCATTCGGCCAGGAATCTCGCCCTGGTAGGGCTGCCACCCGTCAAAGATGGCGTTCATGATGCCCAGGCCGCGGGTCAGGGTCAGGAACTGACCACGGAAGCCAATGAGACCGCGCGTGGGCACCCGGTACTCCAACCGCACCCGACCACCCGCGGGCGGATCCATCTTCAGCATCTGGCCCTTGCGGGGGCCCAGCGCCTCGGTGACCGCGCCCATGGCCGTGTCCGGGATGTCCAGGCTGACGAGCTCCACCGGCTCATGCTGGTGCCCGTCGATCTCCTTGATGACCACCTCGGGACGGGACACCGTCAGCTCATACCCCTCCCGACGCATCGTCTCGATGACAATCGCCAGCTGCAGCTCCCCACGACCCACCACTTTGAACCGGTCGGGCAGCTCCGTCTCCAGCACGCGGATGGACACGTTGTTGCGTGCCTCCCGCATCAGGCGCTCACGCAGCTGGCGCGACGTCACATACTTCCCGTCCTTGCCGGCGAAGGGCCCGTCATTGACGCCAAACATCATGGCCAGCGTGGGCTCGTCCACGGCGATGCGCGGGAGCGGCTTGGGCTGGTCCACGTTGCAGATGGTGTCGCCAATGGAGAGGTCTTCCACGCCTGCCACGCAGACGATGTCGCCGGCCTTGGCCTCGTCGGCGTCGGTGCGCTTGAGGCCCACGTAGGTGTAGACGTGGGTGAGCTTGGCGTTGGTGGTGGTGCCGTCACGGCCGCACAGGATGACCGGCGTGTTGGGCTTCACGCGCCCGTTGTGCACACGACCAATGGCCAGGCGGCCCACGTAGTCGTTGTAGTCCAGGTGGTTGACGCGGAGCTGCAGGGGCGCGTCCACGTCGGCTTCCGGCCCCGGCAGGTGCTTCATGATGGTCTCGAACAGCGGCTGCAGGTCCTTGCCCGGGACCTTGAGGTCCATCGTGGCGGTGCCCTCGCGGGAGACGCAGTAGACCACCGGGAACTCAATGAGCTCGTCGGAGGCGCCCAGGTTGATGAACAGGCTGTACACCTCGTCCAGGACCTCGGCGGGGCGCGCGTCGGCGCGGTCGATCTTGTTGATGACGACGACAACCGGCAGGTGCAGGCCCATGGCCTTCTGCAGGATGAAGCGCGTCTGGGGGAGCGGACCTTCCGCGGCGTCGACGAGGAGGAGGATGCCGTCCACCATCATCAGCGTGCGCTCGACCTCACCGCCAAAATCGGCGTGGCCCGGCGTGTCGATGATGTTGATGCGCGTGTCCTTGTAGAAGACGCCCGTGTTCTTGGCCATGATGGTGATGCCGCGCTCACGCTCGAGCGCCAGCGAGTCCATCACGCGCTCGCCAACCTGCTCATGGGCTCGGAAGATGCCGCTCTGGCGGAGCATGGCGTCCACCAGGGTGGTCTTGCCGTGGTCAACGTGGGCAACGATGGCGATGTTTCGGATATCGGAACGACGGGGCACAGCGGGGTCCTTCTTCTCGTGACAGGGAAGCCTGGAGCTCAGGCAAAAGGGGAGGCGCCATGACACGCCCGGCATGGGCGAGGCAAGCGCGCCATAACCCGTTGGGGGGACGGCGGCAGGCTTGACGGGGGCTTCTCCGCTCACCAAGCATTCACAACAGGCGGTCTGGACCAGAGCGTGGGCGTCCCGCGCTGGGGTCAGGGGCGCGACGGGGTCGGGATGAACAAGAGCAAGCTGGTGGACGTGATTGCGGAGAAGAGGAAGCTGCCACGCAAGAAGGCGGAGCAGGTGGTGGACCTCGTCTTCGACATGCTCGTGGACGCGCTCAAGCGGGATGACCGCATTGAGGTCCGGGGGTTTGGCAGCTTCGTCACCAAGAAGTACGGGGCGTACAAGGGCCGGAACCCGCGCAGCGGCGAGCCCATTGACGTGCCGGCCAAGCGCGTCCCGTTCTTCAAGGTGGGCAAGGAGCTCCGGGAGCGGGTGGACCACAGCACCGCCCCGCTGCAGCCGGACACCGACGACGACCGCGACTCCACCCCACCCCCCGCCGCCCCGGCCACCTCTTCTGAGCCGGGAGGCAGCTCCAACACGCCTCAGCCCGCCTGAAGCCCCAGCCGCCGGATGGCGTTGAGAGCCGTCTGGTGGCGCAGCTCCGCCGCTGGCATTCCCCGCAGCTCCGCCATGTGATCCGCCACGCACGCCACGAACGCGGGCTCATTACGCTTTCCGCGGTGGGGCACGGGCGCCAGGTAGGGGCTGTCGGTCTCGGTGAGCAGCCGGTCCAGTGGGGCTTCGCGGACCACGTCGGGCAGCTCACCGGGCTTGGCAAAGGTCACCACGCCGGGAATGGAGAGGTCGAAGCCCAGGTCCAGCGCCTTCTTCCCCCACGCCCACGTGCCGGTGAAGCAGTGGATGATACCGCCCACCTCGCGCGCTTTCTCGGCGACGAGGATGTCGTAGAGCTCTTCGTACGCGTCCCGCACGTGGATCATCAGCGGTTTACGCACCCGACGGGCGAGGGCCACCTGTCGCGCGAAGACCTCCTTCTGCCGTTCACGCGGGGAGTTGTCGTAATAGAAGTCCAGGCCGCATTCCCCCACGGCCACCACGCGCGGGTCGGCGTAGCGGGGCTCCAGGGCGTCCAGGAAGTCGTTGGTGACCTCCGCGGCGTTGTGGGGGTGGATGCCCACGGTGCACCACACGTCGGAGTGCACGTGCGCCAGGGATTGCGCGCGGTCCAAGGTGGCGGGCTCACAACCCACGGTGACGAAGTGGGTGACCCCGGCTTCCCGGGCGCGGCGGAGCATCTCCGGGCGGTCACCGTCGAACTTGGGGTCGTCGACGTGACAGTGCGCGTCCACCAGCATCAACGGGCCTTGGCGCGCTTCCTGGGAGCGCGGAGCTCCTTGGGGGGCGGGGGCGTGGCGTCGTCCAGCGCTTCCACGCGACGCTCCAGCTCGGCCAGCTTCTGCGCCACCTCGCTGAGCTCCTCGCGCGTGGGGATGGTGAGCCGCTTCATGGCGCCCAGGACGCTCTTGTTGACGCGGTCCTCCAGCTCATTGCGCCGGGTCTCCACCAGCTTGAGGACGTCATTGAACATGCGCGCGCCGTCCTCGCGGTTGAGCTTCCCCAGCCCCACCAGGCGACCCAGCAGCGCGTGCGTCTCCTCCTCCGCGCTCCCCAACGCCCCGAGGGTGGCCTGCCAGGCCTCCTTGAGGACCTCCGCGGTCTTGGCGTCCTGCGTGGCGTCAGCGTCCGCCTCAGGAGGCGTCTTGTCCGACGGATTTCCCGGGCTGGCTGCCATGCGTCTTCCCTCGAAGTCAGTGGGTTGCGTTCACGGTTAACGCCCTGCGTCATGGGGTGTCAACAGACGACGGCGGCGCGCGTTGTGGTTTCCGGGTGAGACGTGAACGCGAGCGCGCAACCGCTTCAGTTTGTGGTGCAGGTTTGGGGGATGGGACTCCCGCTTCGAGGATCTGGAACGTGCGCAGCGCGACGCCACGAGACAGCTGACCTTGCTGAGCGCGAGGGTCGAGCGGCTCACGGTGGTGGTCAAGCAAGGGTTCAGGCGTCGTCGCGAACACCTGCGCCCGCGCAAGGATTCGCGGCGCCGCGAAGGTGCTCTTCAGGTCGCGTAGGGGTCGTACGGGTCGTAGCTGGCCTGGGGACGACGTCGGGCCAGGACCACCACCGCCAGCACCACCACGAGCAGACCGATTCCGCCAATGAAGTAGACGGCCTTGCCGCGATTGGCCATGGCGTCCTTGAGCTTCAGCGCGTCGCGGTTCTCCGGGTAGTACATCAGCGCCGCGTTGACGGCTTCCTGGGCTTCCTTGGCGTTGCCCTCGTCGTAGCGGGCGGAGGCGTACTTGCTGAGCAGCAGGGAGGCGTCGGTCTCCTTGCGCTCGTCGGCGTGCTTGGCCGCGGCAATCTCGAAGTGGGCCAGGGCCTGGGAAAGGTCCTTCTTCTCCAGCGAGGTGCGGGCCAGCAGGCGGTGCAGCTCGGCCTCCACGGGACGACGGTCGGGGTGGTCGCCAATGAGCTCCTTGGAGAGCTCCAGGGCGTTGTCCACCGCGTTGAGATTCTTGAGCTTCATGTGGATGGCCGCGCAGCGGATGTAGGCGTAGCCGGCCTTCTGCTTCTTCTTCTTGAGGCTCTCGCCCAGCTCACGCAGGCGGTCCAGGCGAGCGCAGGTCTGAATCCACTGCTTGTTCAAGTAGAAGTTGTCGACCTGCTCCCAAAGTCCTTCTGGCGTCTTGGCAAATGCCTTGGGGTCCTCCGGGGTGACGTCTTCCTCGCCGCCTTCCTGCGCGGGCGCCACCACCGGCGCTGCAAACGCCAGGGCCACCAGCAGGGGCAATGCGGGGCGCAGGTTCATGCGGGCACCCCGACGGGCCGGAAGTCTCGCACCCGCACATTCAAGCGACGCACGCCGCGCCAGGTGTTGTGCTCGGGGGTGGCCAGGAACTCCACCGGGCCGCGGAGCTCCTCGGCGCGCTCGGCCATGCGGAAGGCGATGCCGCGCAGGTTGCGGGTGAACTCCAGCTGGAGATGGTCCTTGCCCACCACGCGCGTCTGCGCCACCGGCAGCCCCGTCAGCAGGAAGCACGGCTCGGCATTCCCTCGACCAAACGGCGCAGCACGCTGCAGGGTATCCACGGTGTCATCCGTCAGATGTTCCGCCGAGAGCGGGCCATCATGGTGGGCGGCCGGCGTCAGGTCCTCCGGCTTCAACACTTCGCTGGCATGTTGATAGAGCGCCCGCCGGAAGGCGTCCACATTTTGGGCTGCAATCCGCAGGCCGGCGGCGTGGGCATGGCCGCCAAAGCCCCGCAGGTGCTCACCGGTCTTGGCCAGCGCCTGGTGCAGGTGGAACGCCTCGATGCTGCGACCACTCCCGATGCCCCCCGCCCCAATCAGCACGCTGGGCCGGTGGAACTGCTCCACCATCTTCTGCGCGGCAATGCCCACCACGCCGGGGTGCCAGCCCTCGTCGTAGAGGACCAGGGCGCGGGCGTCGTGGTGGATGGGCTCGTCGGCAACGCGGGTCAGGGCCTCGTCGATGACCCGCTGCTGCTCCGCCCGCCGAGCGCGATTCTCCGCGTCCAGCTGCGTCGCCAGCCGGTCGGCGGTGAGCCGGTCCTCGGCGAGGAGACATTGCACGCCCACCATGGCGTCCTGGAGTCGCCCCGCGGCGTTGATGCGCGGTCCCAGCTGGAACGCCACGCTGCCCGCATCCACGTCCTCCCGACGAATGCGGCTCACGTCCAGCAGCGCCGCAATCCCGTGTCGACGTGCCTGCGCCAGGATCCGGAGCCCGTGCGCCACGAGCATGCGGTTCTCCCCGCGCAGCGGCACCAGGTCCGCCACCGTGCCCAGCGCCACCAGGTCCAGGTAGTCGCGCAGGTCGGGGCCTCCGTCCGGGCCGGCCAGGCCGGCGGCGCGCAGCGCGGTGCGAAGGGCCACGCAGACGTAGAACGCCACGCCCACGGCGCAGAGCTGCTTGAAGGGGAAGGCGCAGTCGGGGCGGTGGGGGTTGAGGACGGCCACCGCGGGCGGGAGCGTCACCGGGACGGTGTGGTGGTCAACGACAATGACGTCGACACCCAGGTCCACCGCGGCCTTGACCTCCTCCACCGCGGTGACCCCGCAATCCAACGTCACAATCAGCGACGCGCCCCGCTCCTTCAGCAAGCGTACGGCGTTGTGATTGAGGCCGTATCCGTCGCGGATCCGGTGGGGGATGTGCTGGATGGGATCCAGGCCAAAGCGGCGCAGGACCAGGGTCATGAGGGTGGTGCTGGTGACGCCGTCGACGTCGTAGTCCCCGTACAGGGCAACGCGCTCCTTGTTGCGCACCGCGCGGACCAGGCGCTCCACCGCCTTGTCCATCCCTGCCATGAGCTTGGGATCCAGCATGTGGCCCAGGCGCGGATCCAGGAAGCGCTCCGCCTCGCCCGGATCCGTCAGGCCCCGCAGGCACAGGTGAGTGGCCAACAGCGCCGGGATGCCCAGCTCCCGACTCAACGCCGTCGGATCCCCCACCAACGGCCTCTGTTGCCAACGCCTCTGCACGAGCTTCCTCCGCGCCGCCCTATACCGACCGCCGCCCGATCCGCGCCACGTATCACGGCCCAACCGCGTCGGGCTGCGAGGCGGTCCGCTCCAGGTCCGCCTGACGCCAACCAGGATCCAGATCCGGGAACACACGGACCAACTTGTCATTGGGGAGCACGCGCAGGGCGCGAACGCTGTCGCGGAGGGTGACGTAGGTGCGGTCAAAGAGCTGTCGCGCCTCGGCGAGGGGGACGGGCTCCTGGCCTGCACCCATGGCGCCCATCTGCGCGCGGAAGAGTCGCACCGAGGCGTCCTTCAGCCTTTGCGCGCGTGTCTCGGCGTCGGGGAGGTGGGGGTGGTCCAGGTAGGCCTGGCGCAGCGCATCCAGCCGGGCCACGCGTTTCTCCAGCGACGTGGCGCGCGGGTTCATGTGCTGCGCGGGAAGGAACGACTCCGCCTCCGGATCCGCCGGGGCGAACCACGTGCCCAGGTGGGCGTACTCGCGCTGGAGGGTCACGCCGGCCAGGGCCGCGGCCCGACGGAGCTCCTGGCGTCTCTCGTCGGCATCCATGCGGTCCGGGCCCATGGCTTCCCGCATGCGTTCCACTTCGCCGTACGCGTTGTGCAGCTCCTGGACGAGGGACGCGAGGTGGACGGGCAGGGCATCCAGCTCCACGCCGAGCCGCTCCACCGCCGTCAGCAGGTCCTTGCGTGTGACGTCATCAGCGGGGTGGCCAAGGCCGATTCCGCCGGGAGCCCCCCACAGCGAGCGGGTGTGCATCAGGCGCCATCCCCCGGCGGAACCACGATGACCACCTGCTGCTCGTCGAGGACGGTGACGTTGTCGGCCACGACCTGGATGGTGGCGGAGAAGATCAGCGGGTCCACGTCGGCGCGCGCGCAGGGGTCCGTGCCGGCGGCGTTCAGGTTCTGCGCCACCACGTCAAACGCGATGGTCGCGCCGGGGGTGACGGATGTGAAGGAGTCGTTGACGCCGTCGACGGGGGAGAGGTCCGCGGGCACGGCGTCCGGGGCGCAGCCGGGGTAGGGGTTGGTGGCGCTGGTGGGGACCACGCGCTTGATGAAACACGCGGTGTCCACGGGGGTGTTGAACGCGTCCACCGCCGGCTCACCGACGACGCGCGCGGTGACGGTGTTGGTGGAGAAGTCCACGAGGGTGGTGACGCCAGTGACGATGGTTCCGGCAAGCCCGCTGCCATCCGCGGCGGAGTCGTAGACAAGCGGACACTGTCCTGCGTTGGCCGCACGGCCCGCGCCATTGATGCCGGTGCAGCATTGTCCCACGGCGCATCCTGCGGGCCGACCACCGGCGGCGAAGTCGAAGGAGCACGCGGGCACCACGGCGCCCGTGGCGTTCGCAATGGATTCAAGCTGGGGGCGCGGGTCGAATTCCGGGGGAAGCTGCGGGTCCACGGTTCCGACGCCAATCACGCGGGCGCGAATGCCCTGCAGGGCCGCCACGGTCTCCGACTGCGACGCGGGACTGGGGCTGCAGCCGACCGCGTCGCGGTTTCCAGCGCCGGTACCGCAGAAGACGTTGCCGTGGAAACCCTGTGCGGGCTCGGGAATGGGGTTCCCGTTGTCGTCACGACCCAGATAGTGCTGCTGTTCGTGGCTCAGGATGTCCGTGATGTGCAAGACGATGGGAAGCGACCCGGAGCGGAAGCCCACGCCGCCGATGGTCCCCTCACCGGCGGCGTTGCCGTCGAACGGGGCGACGACGCCAGTGCGTTCGTTGTCGCTGAAGTACGTGGCCGGCGGGAGGTTCCCGTTGTTGTTCACGTAGTACTCAAGGAACTCCTTCGCGCTCGGGTCGCGCGGATAGGTGATGCCTGAGCCCGTGGCGATCTGGCGCAGGGACTCGAACCCGCTCTCCGGTCCGTCGCCACCGAGTCCAAGCACCAGCGCGTCGACAGCCTGCTGCGCCAACACCTCATTCGTGGTGATGCGCTGGATGAGCTCGAACGGCTTGTCATCCGTGGCGTTTCCGGTGCCCGCCGCCAGTCCCGCCGAGTAGGCCTGCGCTGCGTTGAAACCGTTGTAGACGTTGAAGAACGCGTTGAGGAACAGCTCGTTGGCGGAACCGTAGCCGCCGAAAAGCGTGATGCCGTCCGCGGTGTATTCGATGGGGTCGGTGCCCATCGGGAAGTCCTCGAACTTGCTGACGCCGAAGCCCACGTCCGCGACCTGGTCGTTGATCCCCGGGATGATGGTGTTGGACAGGGCCTGACGGAGATTCACGATTTCTCCGTCCATGCTGAACGTGGTGTCGATGTTGATGTGCACATCTGCCTGGCGCAGGTTCGTCGAGAAGGGGAGGTCGTCATTTTGCTCCAGCCCGCGCACCGGCAGGACGAAGAAGAACTCCGGGGCGCCCGGGTCGCCGGGGTTGGTGACCGTGGTGGGGTCGGTGCCAAGCGCCACCTCCACGTTGTCA
Organism: Myxococcota bacterium; assembly: GCA_040752415.1. Taxonomy (GTDB): domain Bacteria; phylum Myxococcota; class JACRCW01; order JACRCW01; family JACRCW01; genus JBFMGU01. The sequence continues at coordinate 35,540 of JBFMGU010000028.1, read as the reverse complement.
TCATACGCGTCCCCGTCGGTGTTCCGGGACGCGGGATTGGTGCCGTAGGTGTTCACCTCGTCGCCGTCCAGCAGGTCGTCCCCGTCGGAGTCAGCATTGTAGGGATTGGTTCCCAGCGGCCCCTCGGCGCCGTCGCCAAGGCCGTCGTTGTCGCTGTCGGAGTCCAGGCTGTTGAGCTGACCGTCGCCGTCGCTGTCGGTAAGGAGCTCGTTGATGTCCAGGAGGCCGTCGCCGTCGGCGTCGTCGTCCAGGTAGGCGGGAACGTTGTCGCCATCGGGGTCCGCGCAGGCTTCCACGTCGTTCGGGATGTTGTCCGCGTCGGAGTCGCCGGCCGGAAACTGGCAGTTCGGGTCACCCGAGGAGGAGCTGCCGCCCCCGCCGCTGCTCGACGACGAGCCCGGCCCACCGCTGGAGGACCCCGGGTTGCCACTGCTGCTGGAGCCGTTCCCTCCGCCCGACGAGGAGGACCCGCCGCCGCCCGATGAGGACGACGAGCTGGCCCCACCGCCGTTCTCCCCGCACACGTACGCATTTCCCAGGTCCGCCTGGCACTCCGAGGTGGTGTTGCACCCCAGGTACTCGCACAGGCCGCCCGTGCAGGCCCAGTTGTCGGCGTCGTTGGCCTGGGTTCCGTCGAAGGCGCAGTCGGAGGCACCGGTGCAGCTCCGCACGCACGCTCCCGCGCGACACACGTAGTTGGCGCCATTGTCGGCGGCGCACTCGTCGTCGGAGTTGCAGCCCAGGTAGCGGCAGGTGTTGGACTCGCAGGACCAGTTGTCCTCGCCAAACAGCTGACCGGCGGAGGAGGCGCACTCGGTGACCGTGGTGCAGGTCTTCACGCACGCGCCGTCGTCACCGCAGACGTAGCCGGCGCCCACCGTGGAGGAGCACTCGCCGTCCGTCAGGCAGCCCAGGTAGTCGCACAGGCCCTGCGCGCACTCCCAGTTGTCGGCGTCCATCAACGCGCCGAACCCCGCGCAGTCCGAGGGCGCGGAGCAGGTCTTGTTGCACGCCAGCGGCTCTCCCGGGCCCCCCGAGGACGTGGATCCCGAGGAGCCCCCGCCGGAAGACGTGCCCCCGTCCGACGAGCTGCCGCCGCCGCTGGAGGCCACCCCGCTGCTGCTCCCGCCATTGGACGACGACCCGCCGCTGGTGCTCCCCCCGGTTGAGGAGTTGACCACCCCGCTGCTGTTGTTCGGTCGGATGAAACCGCTGCTGGATGCGGCCTGGTCTCCCGCGTCACCCGGGTCTTCCGTCACCCCGCTGTCACATGCGCCAACGGCCAGAATCACCAGGATTCCCAAGAGGTTGCGCGAGATGCCACGGAGCTTCATGAGAGTTCTCCCGACCACTGCACATCTGGTCACCGGGGGATCAGCACCATGGTATCGTCCCCCGCCGTGAATGTGTTCCGCCGAGCGGTGCCTCTCCTGCTCCTCATTCCGGGGTTTGTCCATTGCCCGTGCTCCCGCGCGGACGTGACCACCCCCGCGCCTGAGGGCCCCGCGCCCACGACGTCGCAACGCCCGGTGGATGAGGTGAGCCAGCTGGCGGTCATCCAGGCCCTGGGAAATGCCGCGGAGGGAATCCTGCAGCGACTCCCGGCGGCGCGGGACGAGGCCATGGCCATCAATGAGCGGTTGAAGGCGGCGCGCACCCGCTTGGGTGAGGAGGAGGCGCAGCGTCGCGTGAAGGAATTGCAGGGGAAGCCAGTGCCGCTCTCGGCGCTGAGTCAGCAGGCGTACAGCACGTACGTGGCCATGAACCAGAAGTGGAAGGAGTACAACCTGGACGCGCTCACCACGCTGCCCCCCGACGCGGGCCAGCTGGCCATCCTGGCGCGTCAGCTCGCGGAGAAACGCGAGACGCTCAAGAAGGCCGTGGTCATTCTGGAAGCCATTGACCAGTCCAAGGCTGAGCTGGCCGTGCTGGAGGGGAGGGAATCCGTCATCACGTCGGGGGGTTCTGTTTCATCGTCTGGAGGTGCACCGTGAGCGACATCCTGGTTGCCATTGGGGACATGTTCTTTGGGAGCAAGGTTGACGCCGCCGCCAAGCAGCTGGGCGTGGCCATCCAGAAGGCCAAGAAGACCGCGCCGTTGGTGGAGGAAGTGAAACGGACCGGTGCACGTCGGGTCCTGCTGGACCTGGCGAATCCCACGCTGGGCGGCCCCAACGCGGTGAAGGCGATTGCGCAGGACCCCACGCTCAAGCACGTCGAGATTGTTGGCTATTGCCGGCATACGTCGGTGGAGCTGATCCGCAGCGCCAAGGAGGCGGGCTGCCACCGCGTGATGACGCAGGGAGAGTTCTCCTCCGCGCTCCCGGAGCTGCTCACGACGGTGAACACGGCTGACGTGGTTTCCGCGCCGCCGGCGTGCGAGCAGGGTGAAGGAGCGGGCTGACCGCTCGAGGCGGTTGGCGACGACGCTGACCTTGGACAACACAGTCAGCGCGCGCCCACGCCAGCAAGATCGGGCACGACCAGGGTGAACGTCCCGTCGTCGTTGGTGAAGGTCTCGCCCAGGTCCAAGGCGCCCTGGCGCGTGGTCAACACCGGGCTGAAGGCCTTCACCCGCGCCAGCTTCAACGGCGTCCCATCCGGCGCTTTCACCGTGCCCACCAGCAGCGCCGCGGGGGGCAGGGCGAAGTCGTGGACCAGCTCCGCGGAGCCCATGTCGACGAGGTCGGTGCGGGCGGGATGACGGACGCCCTCGGGAGGCGTGCCGGTGACGAGGTACTGACCTGGGTCCAGCGCCATGCAGTAACGGCCGTCGCCGTTGGTGCGCGCCTTGACGTCCACGGTGACGTCGGAGGCTGGACCCGGTGCCGCGCCGCTGTTGCCCACGCGGAACGCACGCACCGACGCATTCCCAATGGCTGAGCCATCATGCGCGCGGATGGTGCCGCAGAGATTGAACGCAATATCGAGGGTGACGTTGGGGTCGCTCCGACGAGAAGGGTCGGGGTCCACCTTGAAACCGGCTTCCTGCTTCAGTGCCGCGCCCGCGCCTTGCGGCGGAACCACGGCACGCTGGTAGGTCCCCGGAGGCAGCGAGATTTCATACGCTCCACCCGCCCCACTGACGACGGAAGCCTCCAGGATCCCCTTGCCCGCTGGCCCGGTGAAACGAACCACCGCGCCTTCAATGCCCAGCGCATTGGGCCCACGCACTGTTCCTTGCACCAGCACCGCGGGGTCCAAGGGGCCCAGCGTGACGTCGCCCATGTCGCGGTCCTCGTCGAGGTTGACGTCGGAAACGGTGATGGCAGGGTAGGGGTCCGAGGCATTGGCCGGCGCAATGTGCAACGTCAGTCCGCTGGCCTGGCTCTTGAGGACCTTGAGACGGAAATTGCCGCCGTCGGAGGTGAGCACATCACGTGTGGCGCGCAGCTCACCTTCCATGAGCCACACCTTCATTCCGTCCACGCCGCGCGGCTCACCGGTGTAGCCGTCCAGCACCACGCGACCGGTCAGCATGTACACCTCGTGCGGGCTGGGAACTTCCACCTGTACCACGGCGGCGATCAGCTGCTGACTGGGCACCACCTGGCGACCACGCAGGAGCGGGAGGTCCGGGTCGGTGGGGAAGAGGACGGGGTCATAGGGCGTGAGGTCCAGGAGGCTCGCGGTGGCCATCCCATCCGGCCCCACGACGACGGTCTCGAAGTCCCGGTGCCCCTTGATGCGCTCCAGGCCGGCAAGCGTGAGGTCCCCTGGGACGGTGCCGCGTTCCGTCGTGGAGCAGTCAAAGCAGACCTCCACGGTGGCATGAACGGTCTGTCTCAGGACGATGTCCTCACGCTCTGAACGTCGGGTGTCCTTGCCGGGAAACGCTTGGGTCTTGAGTCCGCTGTCCTCGAGCGGAGACACCTGCAGGTCCACCTTGCCGAGGTCACGCGCGCGTGGGTCGACGCAGGTGCCCAGGAGGCAAAGCAGGGGACCACCGCATTCCTCGTCGGCCTGGCAGGGGGCGCCCTCACGAAGCAGGGTGTCGTCGGGACACGCGCTTGCCAGCGTTCCCAGCACCACCAATGTGACGAGGGCGCGAGGCATCTTCATGGCGATCCCGTGCTCGCAACCTCAAGGGTCCAGTGAACCTGATCCGTGGTGGCGTCGGACGGATAGGTGTCGAGCGTCCGTGAGATCTGGGGCTGACGGTCCGCAACCTTCACGGTGACCAGGTAGCGACGACGAGCCACAGCGCCCCCATCCACCGCGGCGTTCCGGAAACGGTCTATCTCGGCCAACTTCGACGCCGTCAGGACGTAGATGTCCCTTCTCGGACCTTCGGCTGGGGGCGGGATTTCGTGAAAGTCGGAGTAGGAGTTCAGGCCGGAGACGTTCTGGTCAAACGCAACAAACCAGGTCGCGTACAACGTGTCACTGGCGTCGGCGTCCTCAATGGACCGGAGCTGGAACTCGTACGTGGATTGCTGCGCGGGGTCCCAGACAACGTGGCCGTCGGTCTCCCACGGCACTTGAGGCACAACGGCGGTCTTGTCGATCACCACCGGGTGGTTCGTGTTGTCCTGCTCCACGGCGTAGTACTCCGGGATGCACGCCATCAGCGCCAGCGCGCACATCACCAGGGTCCCAAGCAACGCCGGTGCCATTCGCCCCTAGCCCCGCTTCCCAAGGAAATCCGGGCACTTGCCTTTGTGGCGCCTCACCCACCCGGCGTTCACACCCTGACAGCCGTGCCGTGCTGCAGGTCGGGATGCAGCCTACTTCTCGTCGTCCGCGGGGACGAGTTCTTCGCCCGCCGGCTCCCCGCGCGCCAGGCGCTCCGCACGCTCCCGCTCCAGGTGGCGGAAGATGGTGCGGGGATCCACCCCCAGGTCCCGCGCCGTCTGCGTCCGGTTGCCGCCGTTCCGCCCCAGCGCCTCGTTGATGTACCGCCGCTCGAACTGGTCCTTGGCGTCCTGCAGCGCCAACAGCGGCTGCATGTCCTCCGGGCGCAGGTCCATGTCCTCCGGCGTCAACGTGCTCTTCTCGGCGAGGACGACGGCACGCTTGATGCGGTTCTCCAGCTGCCGGATGTTGCCCGGCCACGCAGACTTGCGCATGGCCGCAATGCACTCCGTGCTGAAGCCCTTCACCTTGCTGCCCGTCTCCTTGGCGTACTTCTGCAGCAGGTACTTGGCGATGACGATGAGATCGTCGCCACGCTCGCGCAGCGGGGGCAGGTGCAGCTGCACCACGTTGAGCCGGTAGTACAGGTCCTCGCGGAACCGACCGGCCTTGATCTCCTCGTCCAGGCGGCGGTTGGTGGCGGCAATGATGCGGATGTCCACCGTCTCCGGCCGGCTGTCGCCCACCTTCACGACGACACGCTCCTGCAACGCCCGCAGGATCTTCACCTGCAGCGCCACCGGCATCTCGCCAATTTCGTCGAGGAAGAGCGTGCCCTTGTCGGCTGCCTGGAACTTGCCCACGCGGGTGGCCACTGCGCCGGTGAACGCGCCGCGCACGTGACCGAACAGCTCGCTCTCCAGCAGGTTCTCCGGAATGGCGCCGCAGTTGATGACGACGAGCGGACCCTTGGCCCGGTGGCTCCGCCGGTGGATCTCCCGCGCAATGAGCTCCTTGCCGGTGCCCGTCTCGCCGGTGATGAGCACGCTGATGTCCGTGCCCGCCACCTTGTCGATCTTCTTGAAGACCTCACGCATCCCGTCGCAGCCGCCCACGACGTCGCCGTACTTCTGGCTCTCCAGCCGCTCCCGCAACACCTGGTTCTGCGTCTTCAGCTCATGGAGGTTCTGCGCGTTCTTCACCACCAGCGCGGCGTGGCTGGCGAACACGGTGAGCAGCTCCAGGCTCCGCTCGTCGAACAGCGAGGCGATGCGGTCGTTGCCCAGGTAGAGCAGGCCAAACAGCTCGCCCTTGTACATGAGCGGCGCGCAGATGACGGAGCACAGCTTCAGCGAGAGGACGCTCTCCGCGGCGTTGAAGTTCTCGTCGTGGAGCGCGTCGCTGACAATGAGTGGCCTCTTGGTCTCCACCACGCGCTTGATGATGCTGTCGGACAGCTGCTGCACGCCGTTGGCAATGGTGGCGCCATCCATGTTGCGCGCGGCCACCACCTGCGGGCTCCCGTCCTCCATCAGCACAATGAAGCCCTTGTCCGCGGCGGTGACCTGGATGGCCTCGTCGAGGAGGAGGTCCAGCTGTTCCGGGACCTTGGGCGCCTCCATGAGCTTCTGGCTGAACGCGTGCAGCCGACGGTACGCCGCCAGCTCCGTGCCCTGCGTGGCCGGCCTTGCCGTGGCGCGCGGGGTGGGCACCGTGGTGGTCACCGTCTTGACGGGCGGGGGGGAGCGGTCGACTTCTTCCTCGTCGTGGGCGTCCTCATCCCGGTAGACCAGCTCCGTGCCGCCCAGGCGCAGGGTGTCCCCGTCCTTGAGCTCATGGCGCTTGATCTTCTTGCCGTTCACGACGACATCCGCCGTCCGGTCCGACGACAGGATGGCAAACCGGTCCCCTTCCTTGTGGATCTGCGCATGCAGGGTTGTGACCGAGGGGTCAAAACCCAGGCTGATGTCCGCGTCGGGGGACGAGCCCACGGTGGAAATGCTCTTGAACAGGTTCCACGCAACGGGGCTGCCGCTCTTGGGGCTGTAACGAAGGCTCGGCATGGGGGGCGCAACCTACTCCAAAAGGGGTCGGCAGGCATGGACTCCGTGACAGTCTTGTGGCGGACGTCGCCAGGCGTGGGCGGAAGCGTGCGGTTGGGGCCTGTGAAACCGGGATTGACGGGCGTCCATCCCGTCGCGAGTGACCTGCTACAATGGGAGTTGGTGCGCGATTCCGCTACCAGGTGCCGGCAGTCCGTACGGGTCGACAACGAGCTCGTCGCCCTCGCGCGTCTGGCCGCGGCCAGCAACGGGCGGACGGTCGCGCAGCAAGTAGCCCATTGGGCGCGAATCGGACGGGAGCTGGAACGGAGCCCGGAAACGTCGCTCGTCAACGTGGCTGAGGCGCTGCAAGGCCGCCGCGACTACGACGTGCTGCCGTCACATGAGCAGGCCATTATCCGCGTGTGCTGGGTTGAACGGATGCGTTCTCTTCGAGAGCACCTTCGCCTCGATCTGGAACTCGCTTCAGCCGGCCGAACGGACGCGGAACTCGACGCCGGGGGAGTGGTGGTCGTTCGCGAGGGACGGGCGCGCGGGCAAGAACCGGGGCCTCCGACGAGGCCGTCGCGGCGCCGTTCCGCAAAGAGGAGCGTGAGACGCGCTAGGACGTCGCGGGGATCACGGTGAGATGGGCCGCTCCGTCGCGCACCGCTCCCGTCGGGATGCGCCGGTCGAACGTGGCGAGCTTCCCGTTGTGTCGCATGGCCAGGCCCAGCAGGTAGACGTCGGTGAGCTGCGCGGGTGAGCCCAGCGCGCCGCGGTTGAACACGCGCGTCTCCAGGATGCTGACGTCGTCATGCCAGAGCTCGTGCCGGGCGTGCGAGGTGAACCGCTCCAGCAGGTCCGCAACCACCGAAGGCGCGCCGGGAGAATTCGGGTACGACGGCTGACCCGCAATCCTGACCACGCCGTTCTGCGTCAACGGACAGGTTGCCCAGCTCCGGCTCCCGCTCTTCTCGAACCACGCGTGCGCCGCGCCATGCATCACGTGCGCGGGGTCCATCAGCGCCAAGAGCACGTTCACGTCCAGCAGGTACCGCATCAGGGCTGCTCATCCCGGAGGCGGTTCACCAGCTCCATGGTCACGGGCGTGGCGTCGGGACGCAGCGGAAACAGGGGCACGCCGTTGCGGGTCCGGGGCGCGCTCCGCGGCGTCAGCGCCTGTCGCGCCAGGTCCGAGATGACCTTGCCAATGCTCTCCTGACGCTGCTCCGCCAGGGCGCGCGCGGCGGCCAGCACGTCGTCATCAATGACCAGCGTGGTCCTCATGGCGCCTCCACCCCTCCACCACGCATAACGCATCACGCATCACGCATCAACGTCGCAGCGCATGCGACCGGCCCGCGGGCCTGACGTCAACGGGTCAGCCGGCACGCCGTGAAACTGGGTCTTGATCAGAAGGCGGATCGCCACTAAGAGCGCGCACGCCAACCGACGTCCCTCCCGGAGCAGACCTGATGAATTGGGCGTTGAAGTACTGGAACTCTTCCGTCGGCAAGAAGGCGCTGATGGCCATCACCGGAATCATTGGTCTTGGCTTCACCTTCGTGCACATGTCCGGCAACCTGCTGGTGTACGCGGGGCGCGACGCGCTCAATGCCTACGCCGCCGCACTCAAAGCCACGCCGCCGCTGTTGTGGGGCACCCGCGTGGTGCTGCTGCTGGCCGTGCTCCTCCACGCCATCTGCGCCATCCAGCTCTATTCCCGTCGGGCGGACGCGCGGCCGGTGAAGTACCAGAGGCCCGGCAACATCCAGTCCTCCCTGGCCAGCCGCACCATGCACTTCAGCGCCGCCTTCCTGGTGTTCTTCATCCTCTACCACCTGGCGCACTTCACCTGGGGCAACGCGCATCCCAACTTCAACAAGACGGACGTGTACGCCAACGTCGTGAGCGGGTTCCAGGTCTGGTACGTCAGCGCGTTCTACATCCTCTGCATGGTGGCGCTGGGCATGCACCTCTGGCACGGGAGCTGGAGCTTCCTCTCCTCCCTGGGCATCAACCACCAGAAGTACAACCTGGCCTTCCGCCGGCTGGGCAAGCTGATTGCGCTGGCCATTGTCGTCGGGAACATCTCCATCCCCGTGTCCGTGCTGACCGGCCTGATCAAGGCCTGAGAGGCGTGCCGTCCATGGAACTCAAGAGCAAGGTCCCCTCCGGCCCCATCGAGAAGTCGTGGGACAAGCACAAGTTCGATCTCAAGCTCGTCAACCCGGCCAACAAGCGCAAGTACACGCTCATCGTCGTGGGGAGTGGCCTGGCCGGTGCTTCCGCCGCCGCCTCATTGGCTGAGCTGGGCTACAACGTCCTGTGCTTCTGCTACCAGGACAGCCCGCGGCGCGCGCACTCCATTGCCGCGCAGGGCGGTATCAACGCCGCCAAGAACTACCAGAATGACGGCGACAGCATCTACCGCCTCTTCTACGACACCGTGAAAGGCGGCGACTACCGCGCACGTGAGCACAACGTGTACCGGCTGGCGCAGGTCAGCGTGAACATCATTGACCAGTGCGTGGCGCAGGGCGTCCCGTTCGCGCGTGAGTACGGCGGCACGCTGGCCAACCGCTCCTTCGGCGGCGCGCAGGTGAGCCGCACGTTCTATGCGCGTGGTCAGACGGGACAGCAGCTGCTGCTGGGCGCATACCAGGCGCTGGAGCGGCAGATTGGCCTGGGCAAGGTCAAGATGTTCCCGCGCACGGAGATGCTGGACCTCATCGTCATCGACGGGAAGGCCCGCGGCATCGTCACGCGCAACATGATCGACGGGAAGATGCAGAGCTACGTGGCCGACGCCGTCATCCTGGCCACCGGCGGCTACGGCAACGTCTTCTACCTCTCCACCAACGCCAAGGGCTGCAACGTCACCGCCACCTACCGTGCGTACAAGCGCGGCGCGGGCTTTGCGAACCCCTGCTTCACGCAGATCCACCCCACGTGCATCCCCGTCTCCGGCGAGCACCAGAGCAAGTTGACGCTCATGAGTGAGTCGCTGCGCAATGACGGGCGCATCTGGGTGCCGGCGAAGAAGGGCGACAAGCGCTCCCCCGACCAGATTCCCGAAGGCGAGCGCGACTACTACCTGGAGCGCAAGTACCCGAGCTTCGGCAACCTGGTCCCGCGCGACGTGGCCTCCCGCAATGCCAAGCAGGTGTGCGACGAGGGTCGCGGCATTGGTGAGACGGGCCTGGGCGTGTACCTGGACTCCTCCGACGCCATCAAGCGCATGGGAGAGGCCGGCATCCGCGAGAAGTACGGCAACCTCTTCCAGATGTACGAGAAGATCACCGGCGAGAATCCCTACAAGGTGCCCATGCGCATCTTCCCCGCCGTGCACTACACGATGGGTGGGTTGTGGGTGGACTACAACCTGATGGGAACCGTTGAGGGTCTGCACGTGCTGGGAGAGGCCAACTTCTCCGACCACGGCGCGAACCGGCTGGGCGCCAGCGCACTGATGCAGGGCCTGGCCGACGGGTACTTCGTCATCCCGTACACCATTGGCGACTACCTGGCGCGCACCAAGCTGGAGAAGGTGGACACGAACCACCCGGCGGTGAAGGCCGCGGAGGCCGAGGTGGACGCGCGCATCAAGAAGTTGCTCAGCATCAAGGGCAAGCGCAGCCCCGACAGCTTCCACCGTGAGCTGGGCAAGATCATGTGGGACTACTGCGGCATGGCGCGCACCGAGGCGGGTCTCAAGACCGCGCTGGAGCGCATCCCGGCCTTGCGCGAGGAGTTCTGGAAGAACCTGAATGTCCTCGGTGACAACGCGGAGTTCAACCAGAGCCTGGAGAAGGCGGGTCGCGTGGCGGACTTCCTGGAGTTCGCGGAGCTGATGTGCATGGACGCGCTGGACCGCGCCGAGAGCTGTGGCGGTCACTTCCGCGAGGAGAGCCAGACGCCGGAAGGCGAGGCCCTGCGCGACGACAGCAAGTACATGCACGTCTCGGTCTGGGAATACAAAGGGGAGGGCCAGGCACCGGTGCGGCACAAGGAGCCGCTCGCCTTTGAGTACGTCCACCCCACGCAGCGGAGCTACAAGTGAAACTGACCCTTCACGTCTGGCGGCAGCGCAACCGGAACGAGGCTGGAAAGTTCGTCCGCTACGAGCTGGACGACGTCAGCCCCAACTCCTCCTTCCTGGAGATGTTGGACAGCCTCAACGAGAAGCTCATTGCCAAGGGCGAGGCGCCCGTCGCCTTTGACCACGACTGCCGCGAGGGCATCTGCGGCATGTGCGGCTTCATGATCAACGGCATTGCCCACGGCCCCGACGACGGGACCACGGTGTGCCAGCTCCACATGCGCTCCTTCAAGGACGGCGACGAGCTGTACCTGGAACCGTGGCGCGCCAAGGCGTTCCCCGTCGTCCGCGACCTGGCGGTGGACCGTTCCGCGTTTGACCGCATCATCGCCGCGGGCGGCTTTGTCAGCGTCCCCACCGGCAGCGCCCCCGACGGCAACGTCATCCCCGTGCCCAAGTGGGCGCAGGAGATTGCCATGGACGCGGCGGCCTGCATTGGCTGCGGCGCGTGCGTGGCGGCGTGTCCCAATGCGTCGGCGTCGTTGTTCACGGCGGCCAAGGTGGTGCACCTGGGCATCCTCCCGCAGGGCCAGCCGGAGCGCATGGACCGCGTGCAGAACATGATCGCGCAGCATGACGCCGAGGGCTTTGGCCACTGCACGCTCACCGGCGAGTGCGAGGCCGCGTGTCCCAAGAACATCAGCGTGACGAACATTGCCCGGATGAACCGCGACTACACCAAGGCCACGGTCACCCACGTGCTCAAGCGCACCGAGAGCGAAGGCGCGTTCTGATCCGGATCACTCCAACGTGCTGACGGCAACGACAGAACCTTCGGCCCCATCCTGTTCCCACGCGACGATCGCGGTGCTGCCGGCGAATGCCACGTCCGGGCGGGTGACGGAGTAACCTGCTGCGTTGCTGAGGATGCGCGGTGTCTCCCAGGCAGCCCCGACGGGACGTCGCCACGCGCGGATGGTGTCGGGCTCGGGGCCCTCGGTGGGACGCGCGGCGGCAACCAGCAGCACGTCTCCCGACGGAGCAACCGCCAGCGCCACGCTCTCCTCGTGGAACACCACCGGGATGGTGCCCACCAACTCCGGCGTCGACCAGGACGCGCCGGGCGCCGTCTGTGCTGTCCAGATGTCGGTGTCATAACCGGTCTGGGCGTCCACCAGGCTCATCCACACCAGCGTGATCACGCCCACGTTGTCGACCCGCATGCGCAGCGTTTCCGCGGGACCTTCTGCGCTCACGCGTTGAGGGAGACCCCAGCCCGGACCGGTGCCGTACCGCGAGGTGAACACGCCCTCGTCCGCCTTGATCCACGCTGCCATACCATTCCCGGCATCATCCATGACGACGTCAAACGCCACGAGGTTGAGGTTCCTGTCCGCGGTGAGCTGCTGGCCCGGCGCCCACGCGCCATTCCCGAAACGCGCGCCGTGCGCGGTGGCGGGTCCCTGCAGGTCCGCGCCGAATTGGAGCCACAGCGCAAGTCCCTCGCCCGCGGCGTTCACGGCAAGATGCGGGGACGTGGATTGCTCATTGGCTCCCAGCGAGGAGGGGAAGGCCTGCGGCGTCGACACTCCGTCCAGGAAGCTGAACCGCGCGGCCCATCCGTCGTAGCCGGAGGCACCTTGTCGGAGCCAACCCAGAAAGCCCACCCCGGACGCATTCACGACGGCGGAGCGCATCAGGACCTGCTGGTTCTCCGACTCCGCCAGCACGGGAAGCGCCCACCCGAAGCCCGGGACGTACTGGGTGAACACTCCGTCGTCACCGCGGGACCAGGCCACCACCGCGCGACCCACGGCATCCATGGCCACGCGCACGTTGCTGGCCGTGGTGTTCGTGTCGTTGTCGATGGCGATGGGGCTGCTCCAGGTCCCGTCGGCGTCACGGCGGGAGGCCACAGTGCGCGTGACGGTGTCCCCAAGCTGCAACCACGCGAGCAGCGCGCTGCCGTCAGCGGAGCCCGCGAGGCGAGGGGAGACCGCGGGGCCGGCCTGGTCCAGCGCCAGCAACACCGGGTCGCTCCACTGCCCGCCCGAGGAGGACGAGGAGGACGACGACGAGGTGGATGAGCTGGAACTGCTGGACGAGCCGGACGTGACGCCGCTCGAAGAGGAGGACGACGACGTCGAGGACGACGTGCTGCTGGACGCGGACGACGAGGACGAAGCGCTGCTGCTTGACGACGACGCGCTGCTGCTCGACGACGTGCCCACCGGCCCGCCCGACGTGCTGCTGGTGCTCTCTCCCCGCTCCCGCCCGCTCCCGGTGCAACCGCATGCGAGTGCCAGGCACAGCGCCCAACCGGACCGTTTCATGGGGCGGGAAGATAGCTCACGCGCTCAGGTAGGCGCGCACCAATGCGGGACCGCGCTCCATGAACGTGTGCACGGGTCGGTAGCCCAGGATCCTGCGCGCCTTGTCTATGCGGTAGACGCACGAGGTCCCCGCCACGCGCGCGGTGAAGCGGGTGACGGCCGGAAGTGGCAGGGGCAGCCCCAGCTTGCGCACCTTGTCGACGGCGGTGCCGAGCCTGAGCGCGGTCTGCGGGTCCACCACGCGCGTGGGCACCTTGAAGCCGGCCTCGTGGCAGATGAGCTCCACCGTCTGCCGCCACGACGGAAGAACGCCGTCCACCACGTTGAACGCCTCACCCGCCGCGGCGGGAGTCTGCAGGGCGGCGAACGCGCACCACGTGAGGTGTTCCACGGCGCAGAGGTTGATGGGCCGATCCGGGTCGCCCACGTAGATGAACGAGTGTGACCGCAGTGAGCGCACCAGGCGCGGGACGAACTGCTCGTCGTACGGACCGTAGATGACGCTGGGACGGAGGACGGCGGTGCGGATGTTGAACAGTCGCCCCAGCTCCAGGGCCACGTTCTCGGCGGCGGCCTTGGTTTGCTCATAGGCCACCTCCAGCTTCGCGCGCGGCGCGTCCTCGCTGACCTCGGGGACGTTGGGGCGCCCGTAGATGGCCACGCTGGAGATCATCACCGCGGACCTCACGCGTGCACGTCCCGCCGCCCGCCACACGTTCCCCGTCCCCTCGACGTTGACACGGTGGAACAACGCGCGGTCCCCGTCCTCCTCGCCCACCGCGGCGGCGGCGTGGATGAGCGCCTCGCATCCGTCCATGGCGGCGTCCAGGCTGGCGCGCTCGGTGACGTCGCCCAGGACGGGGGTGAGGCGTTCCTGGTCGCTCCATTGCGTGGAGAGCCGGGTGATGTCGTCGGGGCGACGCACCAGGGCGCGCACCTCATGTCCCCGTGCGGCCAGCTCCTCCGCCATGGACCGGCCCGCGCCGCGTGATGCCCCCGTCACCAGGATCCGCATCCCGTCCTCCTCATGCGCCGTTGTGAAGCGCGGTGCTCAACCGTTCCCAGTCGACCATGAGCTGCTCCAGCTCCTTGGCCAGCGCCGCGCGCTCGGTCTGTGCGTTGGCCAGCGTCTGCCAGTGCGTGGTGGGGTCGGAGAGAATGACGTCACGCGCGCCCATCTCCGTCTCCACCTTGGCAATCCGCTCCTCCACGCGCGCCAGGTCCCGCTCCAACGCACGCCGTTCCTTCTCCATGCGCTTGTGCGCCTGCGCCGCCGTCTCCAACGTCGTCGTGCCGTCAGCTTTCGCCGTCCCCGTCGTGGCGGCAGCCTGCGCCCTCAGCCGTTCCCGGACCTCGCCGTAGGACCCCAGCTCGTCGAGCACGCGCCCATCCTCGACGATGATCGTGCGCGAGGTGATGGCATCCAGCAGGTAGCGGTCATGGCTGACGACGAGAACGGTGCCCTCGAACTGGTCCAGCCCCTCCTCCAGCACCTCGCGCGTGTCCATGTCCAGGTGGTTGGTGGGCTCGTCGAGGATGAGGAAGTTGGCCGGGCGCAGCGTCTCCACGGCGAGCGCGAGGCGTGCGCGTTCTCCACCGCTGAGCGCGGCCACGTCCTTGTCCGCCTCGCTCCCCGAGAAGCCGAAGCGGCCCAGGTGTCCGCGCAGGTGCTCATTGGTGGCCGTCTGGTGCGCTTCCCGCACGAGGCTGAACGGCGTCCCGCTGCGAGGGAGATCGGCTTGCGCCTGGTCGTAGTACAGCGGCTGGACCTTGCGTCCCAGCGTCACCGTGCCTTCCCGCGGCGTGATGCGTCCGGCCAGGATGCGCGCCAACGTGCTCTTCCCGGATCCATTGGGCCCCGCCACGCCGATCTTGTCGCCGCGTCTCAGGGTGAGGTTGACGTCGTGGAACAGGGTGCGGTCGCCAAAGCCGTGCGTCAGGCCCTTGGCCATCAGCACCTCCTCACCGCTGCGCATCCCCTCGGGGAACATCAGTCGGGGAGGGCGCCTCAGCAGCTCCGGCGCATCCACCAGCTCCAGCCGCTCCAGCATCTTCCGACGTGACTTGGCCTGCCGGCTGCTCGTGGCGCTGGCGATGTTCTTCTGGATCCACGCTTCCGTCTTGGCGATGAACTCCTGCTGCGCGGTGAACTCCTTGAGACGCCGGGCCTCGCGCAGCTCCCGCTCGACGGCGTACGCGCTGTACCCACCGGTGTAACGCTCCAGCCGCCCGCCGCGGACCTCCACGATGTTGCGGACCGTGTTGTCGAGGAAGCTGCGGTCATGGCTGACGAGGAGGACGGCGCCGGGAAAGCCCTTGAGCCAGTCCTCCAGGAACTCCACCGCGGCCATGTCCAGGTGATTGGTGGGCTCGTCGAGGAGGAGCAGATCCGGCAGCGCCAGCATCAGGGTGGCCAGCTCCAGCCGACCCGCCTCACCGCCGGAGAGCGCGCCCGCCCGCTGCGACCACTTGGTGCGGGGAATCCCCAGACCCAGCAGCACCGACTCCACCTCGGAGCGGAACCGGTAGCCGCCGCCGGTCTCGTAGCGGTCGCGCACCACGCCCAGCTCCGTGAGCGCCTCCGCATCCGACGGATTCGCCGCCACCCGCTGCTCCAGTGCGTGGAGGTTCTGCTCCAGCGCCAGCAGGTCGGCGCGGGCGTGCAGCGCGGCGTCCATCACCGTGAGGCCCTGTTCTCCGACGCCACCGAACTGCCGCTCCTGCCGCAACAGCCGCAACGTCATGCCGCGGGCACGCACCACTTCGCCGTGATCCGGGACGTGATCCCCGGTGATGAGCCTGAGCAGCGACGTCTTCCCCGCCCCATTGGGGCCCACCAGCCCCAGGCGGTCCCCGGCCACGATCTCGAGGGTGGCGCCCTTCAGCACTTCCTGCGCGCCGAAGGAGAGGTGGACGTCCGAGAGGGTGACCAGGGTCATGGAGCGGGGAGGGGGGTGGGAAAGTTGCGGAGAAGGTACGTGGGGCGGTTGACGGCGGGCACCTGTCCGTGGTGCCTATGCCGCATTCTGACTTCGGCCGCCCCCACCGGAGATGCCCATGGCTGATACGCTCACCATCACCGACAACCGCACCGGCAAGCAATACACGATTCCCATCGAGAACGAGACCATCAAGGCCACGGACCTGCGCCAGATCAAGGCCAAGGACGACGACTTTGGTCTCATGACCTACGACCCGGCCTACATGAACACGGCCTCGTGCAAGAGCCGGATCACGTTCATTGACGGTGACAAGGGCATCCTGTTGTACCGCGGCTATCCCATTGAGCAGCTCGCGGAGAAGTGCACGCACCTGGACGTGGCCTACCTGCTCATCCACGGCGAGCTGCCCTCCAAGGAGCAGAGCGCGGAGTGGACGCAGCGGATCACCAACCACACCTTCGTCCACGAGAACATCAAGAAGTTCATTGACGGCTTCCAGTACGACGCGCATCCCATGGGCGTGCTCATCAGCAGCCTGGGCGCGCTGTCCACGTTCTACCCCACGGCCAAGAACGTCTACGACGAGGAGGAGCGCAAGCTCACCATCACGCGCCTGATTGCCAAGGTGCCCACGCTGGCGGCGCTGGCCTACCGCCACCGCTTTGGCCTCCCGTACGTGATGCCGGACAACGACCTCAGCTACACCGGCAACTTCCTGTCCATGATGTTCAAGATGGCGGAGCTCCGTTACAAGCCGGACCCCGACATCGAGCGCGCCATGGACGTGCTCTTCATCCTCCACGCCGACCACGAGCAGAACTGCAGCACCTCCGCCATGCGCTCCATTGGCTCCAGCCAGGTGGACCCGTACAGCGCGGCGGCGGGCGCGGCGGCGGCGCTCTACGGCCCGCTGCACGGCGGCGCCAATGAGGCGGTGCTGCGCATGCTCGACGAGATTGGCAGCATCAACAACGTGCCGGCCTTCATCAAGGAGGTGAAGGAGGGCAAGGGTGAGAAGCGGCTGATGGGCTTCGGCCACCGCGTGTACAAGAACTACGACCCGCGCGCGAAGATCATCAAGCAGATGGCGGACAAGGTCTTCGCCAAGACGGGCCGCAACCCCAAGCTGGACATGGCGCTGGAGCTGGAGCGCATCGCGCTGCAGGACGAGTACTTCGTCAAGCGGAAGCTGTACCCCAACGTCGACTTCTACTCGGGCCTCATCTACCAGGCGCTCAAGTTCCCGGTGGACATGTTCCCGGTGCTGTTCGCCATCCCGCGCATGAGCGGCTGGCTGGCGCAGTGGCAGGAGATGCTGCTGGACCAGGACCAGAAGATTGCCCGGCCGCGCCAGATCTACCTCGGCCAGGGACGTCGCGACGTGAAGTGACCTGCCGGAAACCGGTGCCCGCTCCTGCGCATGAGGGGCGGCACCGGTATGGGGGGCCCGGCCGGAAAAGCGCAGTCAACGGGGTGGGTGCAGTACAGTCCGGCGGCGCCGGCCACGGGAAAAATGCCCGGGGTTGGCGCCACGCCTTTTGGGAGACACGCCATGAGCAACGCCGACAAGCTGCGCAAGCACAAGGACGAGGCTGCGCGACAGCTTGCCAAGGGCCGGGTCAAGGAAGCCCTCGAGGAGCTCCTCAACGTCCAGAAGCTGGACCCGGGCGACCTGGCCACGCGTCAGCGCATTGGCGACCTGTGGGCCAAGGTTGGCAACAAGGAGAAGGCCATTGAGGCCTATCAAGGCGTGGCCGGTGCCTTTGCCGCCGACGGGCTGCTGCTGAAGGCCATTGCGGTCTCCAAGCTCATCCTGCAGCTGGACCCCAATCACACCGAGACGCAGCGGACGCTGGCCGAGCTCTACGGAAAGAAGCGCGGAGACTTCAATACCGCCGAGCTGCCCGCCGCGATGTCGACGGTGATCGCGCAGCGGCCAGCGCCGGGACAGAAGCTCTCCGCGTCGATGATCCGCGGCATTCCCGCGCAACAGCTCCCGCTCCGCCAAGGCACGGGGGCAGGCGCCGCGCCCGCACGCATGCCCACCGGCACCGGTGCTGCTCCCGCCGCGGCTCCCGCGCCCGCGCCCGTGGCTCCTCCTCCGCCGCGCCCGGCGCCCGCGCCCGTTGCCGCCAAGCCCGACGACGGCGCCATTGAGTTGGACTTCCAGCCTCCTCCCGCCAGGCCCGCCGCCGCACCGGCTCCAGCGCGTGCGTCGGGGGCGGCGGAGATCGAGCTCGACGTGGAGGAAGTGCCCGTGGTGGCGGGTGCGCTGGTGGGAACGCCGGAGCCGCCGCCCGCCGTGGTGGGGCAGCCGTTGGCGCCGCCCACCGGGCCAGCGTCGTCGTGGGGTGCGCCGGTGGCGGAGCCGGAGCCGGTGGTGGTGGTGCCCGCGTTGGGGCCGCCCAGCCTGGAAGAGATGGAGATGCCCGCCATCGACGCCAACGCGGCCGAGATCGAGGTGGACGCCACCGGCGGCGCGGAGACGGACTTTGGCGAGCTGCTCGTCGACGAGACCGCGGCACCCGCCAAGGTGGACCTGGACAAGCTGCCGCCCATCCCGCTCTTCAGTGAGCTCTCCAAGAACGCCTTCATCGACCTCATGGAGCGCATGGAAATCCGCACCATGATGACCGGTGACGTCATCATCCAGGAGGGCGCCAGGGGTGACAGCTTCTTCATCATCGCCAGCGGGTCGGTGAAGGTGGAGAAGGTCATCAACGGCACCCCCACCCAGCTGGCCACGCTCAGCGACGGTGCGTTCTTTGGCGAGATGGCGCTGCTCTCGGAGGCCCCGCGCGCCGCCAGCGTGGTGGCCTCCTCCGACGGAGAATTGTTCGAGATCTCCCGCGCCACCCTGGACGCGGTGATCAGGGACTACCCGTCGGTGGCGCAGGTCATGCTGCGTTTCTACAAGCAGCGCCTGCTCTCCAACCTGCTCAACATGAGCCCCATCTTCGCGCCGTTCGACAAGAACCAGCGCAAGAACCTCATCGAGCAGTTCAAGAGCCGTGAGGTGGCGCCGGGAGAGATGATCCTGACCGAGGGCCAGAAGGGCGACGGGCTCTACCTGGTGCTCAGCGGCCGCTGCAGCGTGAAGAAGAACGGCGGCAGCGGTGCCATCGAGCTGGCGCAGCTCAAGGAAGGCGACGTGTTTGGCGAGATGTCCCTGCTGACACGCGCGCCGGTGAGCGCCAGCATCGAGGCCATCAACAAGTGCATCGTGCTGCGCCTGCCGCGCAAGCAGTTCAACGAGATCATCATGACCCACCCGCAGGTGCTGGAGCTGGTGAGTGAGCTGTCCGCCCAGCGCCAGAAGAGCAACCAGCGCCTGGTGCAGACGGGCTCCGGCGCGGGTGGCGTGTTGGTGTGAGGCGTCATGAGGCTCACGCGGCGCGCACTGCATGCACGCACGCATGATGGGCTCAAGCTCCACGTCCTCGCGGTCCATCCCCAGCACCTGCCCGACGACGCGCCTTCCCTGCTCCTCCTGCACGGTTTCGCGCAGAACCACCACACCTTTGATGCGCCGGGCCGCTCCCTGACGGAGCACCTGGCCCGCCAGGGCATGGCCGTCTACGCCGGGGACCTGCGCGGGCACGGGGATTCACCCGCGGCACGTCGTCACCATCCGCACGCGTTCGCGGACTACGTCAACCACGACGTCCCCGCCATGCTTCACGCCATCCGGACGGAACGACCGCGCGGCCCCATGCGCATGCTGGGGCACTCCATGGGCGGCCTGGTGGCGGCGTCATTGCCCCATCACGCGGCGCAGCTGCTCTCCGCGGTCTGCGTGGTGTGCCCGCCCATGGCGTTCTTCCAGCGCCTGGCGCGTATGAACGGGCCCATTGCGTGGGGGCTCCGTCGCTACGCGGGGCTGGCCAGCGCGGCGCGCGTGCCACTGATGACGCGCAGCGTGGGCCTGATGCTGCATGCCATGCGAGGGGTGCTGGACCACCCGCGTTTCCCCATGTTGATGCCCGTCTGGGCGCCGCGCTCCATGGAAGGGAAGCTGTTGGCCTGGGCGCTCCGGCACACGTTCTCCAATGAGGGCAATCACGTCCTGGCGGACCTGTTCCAGCTGGGTGCCACGCATGGGTCCCGGTGCGGCGCCGTCCACGTCATGGAGCGCGTGGAGGCGCTGCGAGCCCCGCTGCTGGTGGTGGCCGCGGACCATGACGGCCTGGCGCCCCCGCGTGACGTGAGACCGCTCCACGACCGCGCCGGGTCCACGCTCAAGCGCTTCATGGTGTTCGGGCGCCGGGAGCACCGTCACCGCTTTGGGCACCTGGACGTGCTCATTGGGCGTCACGCGCCGGACGTGGTCTGGCCCGTGCTGGGGCGCTTCCTGGCGACGGGAGGGGCCGCGCTGGAAAAGTGATCCGGAGATGCAGTTTGCACTTGATCCGGGAAGCCTCAAGCCCTAGAAGCCTCCCCCGCCGTTGAAACCCGCACGGGCGCATAACTCAGCGGTAGAGTACCACCTTCACACGGTGGGAGTCGTAGGTTCAAATCCTGCTGCGCCCATGCCAAAGCCTCCGAGAAATCGGGGGCTTTGTTGTTTCTTGAGCCAGGGCGCACTGCGGGTCCGATATCCCGTCGTTAACCTTCGCTTGAGCTCAGGAGCACCGCCGGGGGGCGCGTTCCGGGGCTCGGTCTTCCCGTCATGCAATTGCAGGTCGTCGGAGCCACGCCGGGTGCGTGGGCGCTGTGGGGGCGGAATGGGGGGCCCTCGGCGGGCGTCCCGGCGTGGCTCCCGCTTTTTCCCTCAGCGACCCAGCTCCTTCTCCAGCGCCACCACCGCCAACGTGGTGCGCAGGACCGCGTCGGGATTCAGCGAGATGCTGTCAATGCCCTCCTCGACGAGGAACCGCGCGAACTCGGGGTAGTCGCTGGGGGCCTGGCCGCAGATGCCAATCTTCCGGCCGCGCGCCCGCGCCACGCGGATCACCTGCGAGATGAGCTTCTTCACCGCCGGGTTCCGCTCATCAAACAGCGGCGCCACGATCTCCGAGTCACGGTCCACGCCGAGCGTGAGCTGCGTGAGGTCATTGGAGCCAATGGAGAACCCGTCGAAGATCTCCGCGAACTCCTCGGCCAGGATCACGTTGCTGGGGATCTCGCACATCACGTAGACCTCCAGCCCGTTGACGCCGCGCTTCAGTCCGTGGCGCTCCATCTCCTGCAGCACGCGTCGACCCTCCTCCACCGTGCGACAGAACGGCACCATCACCTTGAGATTGGTCAGCCCCATCTCGTCCCGCACCTTCTTCAGCGCGCGACACTCCAGCGCGAAGCCCTCCCGGTAGCGCTCGTTGTAATAGCGGGACGCGCCGCGGAACCCGAGCATGGGATTCTCCTCCACGGGCTCGTACGGGCGGCCGCCAATGAGGTTCGCGTACTCGTTGGTCTTGAAGTCGCTGAGGCGGACAATGACGTCGTTGGGGTGGAACGCGGCGGCCAGCATGGCCACGCCCTGCGCCAGCCGGTCGACGAAGTAGCGCGGCTTGTCCGGCTCTCCCCGCGTCAGCCGGTCGATCTCCGCTTTCACCGCGGGGTCCGTGATGCGCTCGTAGTTGAGCAGCGCCAGCGGGTGGATGCGGATGAACGTGTTGATGATGAACTCCTCGCGCGCCAGGCCCACGCCGTCATTGGGGATGGCCGCCAGGCGCAGCGCCTCCGCGGGATTGGCCACGTTCATCATGATCTTCGTGCGCGGGCGGGACAGGCTGGTGAGATCCACGCGGTTGACG
This sequence comes from Myxococcota bacterium, assembly GCA_040752415.1. Lineage (GTDB taxonomy): Bacteria > Myxococcota > JACRCW01 > JACRCW01 > JACRCW01 > JBFMGU01. Next base: position 13,847 of record JBFMGU010000028.1, on the reverse strand, counting down.
TCGTAGGCCAGCTTGCCCTGGTACACGCGGCCGGTGTCTCCCTCGGCACAGCTCACGGTGATGGTCATCCCGTGCTTGACCACGTCCGTTCCGCGCTCCGTTCCCACAATGGCCGGCAGGCCCAGCTCCCGACTCACAATGGCCGCGTGACAGGTCCGCCCGCCGCGGTTGGTGACGATGGCGGCGGCGCGTTTCATGATCGGTTCCCAGTCCGGGTCGGTCTTGTCGGTGACCAGGATGTCGCCGTCACGGAACTGCGCGATCTGCTGCGCGCTGTGGATCACGCTGACGCGGCCGGCGCCAATGCGCTCACCCACCGCGCGTCCCTCGACGAGAACCGGCCCCCGCTCCTTCAGCGCGTAGGTCTCCATCTGGCTGGTCCGCTTGCGCGACTGCACCGTCTCCGGCCGCGCCTGGACGACGAACAGCTCCCCGGTGCGCCCGTCCTTGGCCCACTCCAAGTCCATGGGCGTGGGCTGACCGCGCAGTCGTGAGTAGTGCTCTTCGATGATGCAGGCCCAGCGGGCGAGGGTGAGGATGTCGTCGTCGGAGAGCGCGTAGCGCGTGCGGTCCTCCGGCGGGACGGGCACGTTCTTCACCATGCGCGTGCCGCCCACGTCGTAGACCACCTTGAACTCCTTGCTGCCCAGCGCCTTGCCGATGATGGGGCGGAACCCCTTCAGCAGGGTGGGCTTGAACACGTGGTACTCGTCGGGATTGACGCTGCCCTGGACCACGTTCTCGCCCAGTCCGTAGGCCGCGTTGATGAGGACCACGTCCTTGAAGCCGGACTCCGTGTCCAGGGAGAACATCACGCCCGCGGTGGCCAGGTCGGAGCGGACCATGCGCTGCACACCCACGGAGAGCGCGATCTTCTCGTGCGCAAAGCCCTTGTCCGCGCGGTAGCTGATGGCGCGGTCGGTGAAGAGGGAGGCAAAACAACGTCGACACGCATCCAGCAGCGCGGCAGGACCGTGCACGTTGAGGAAGGTCTCCTGCTGTCCGGCAAAGCTCGCGTCCGGGAGATCCTCCGCGGTGGCACTGCTGCGCACGGCCACGTCGACGCCGCCCGGCACGCTCTCGCTCAGCTTCTCGTACGCGGTGGTGATCCCCTCGGAAAGGTCCCTGGGAAAGGACGCGGCCAGGATCAGCTGCCGCAGCTCGCGACCTCGTCGCTGCAGCTCCGCGAGGTTGCGCGTATCCAGCCCGCTGAGGAGCTCGGACATCCGCTTCTCGAGGCCACCATGCGCCAGGAACTTCCGGTACCCGGCCGCGGTGACGGCGAAGCCGTTGGGCACCTTCACGCCGCGCGGCGTGAGCTGACGGTACATCTCACCGAGTGAAGCGTTCTTGCCGCCCACGCGAGGCACGTCCTGCATGCCCACCTGCTCGAACCACAGGACCAGCTCGCCCTTCTTGTTGTGATGACCGCCCATGTGCACGCCTCCCGTCGTCGGGGACTGTGAGGAAGGCGTATTGCAAGGAAGAGGCCGCGTCCGGTGACGACGTCACGCCAACGGCGGCTTCGGCATTTCCTGCGTGGGCTCGGCAGCGGGAGCGGGCTTCTCGACGGGAACCGTGAGCTGGGCCAATTGCTCGTACACGGCCGCGCGCACCCTGGCGTCACGACGTGCAGCCTGCAGCAGCTCCTCCGCGCGCTCGGGGTGCGTGTTGCGGAGCGCCAGGAAGCGCGTCTCCTGCGACATGAGCACGTCCACGTCCGCGGTGGGGGCGGGAGAATCCAGGTGCAGCGCCGGCTCACCACGCTCCCAGCGACGAGGATCGAAGCGATACAGCGGCCACATGCCGGTCTGGACCAGCAGCTTCTGATGCTCGATGCCGCGGTTCAGGTCGAACCCGTGGGAGACACACGGCGAGTACGCGATGATGAGCGACGGACCCGGGAACGCCTCCGCCTCGACGAACGCCTTCAGGGTCTGCGCGTCCTTGGCGCCCATGGCCACGCGCGCCACGTAGATGTTGCCGTAGGTCATGGCCATGAGGCCCAGGTCCTTCTTGGGCGTGGACTTCCCGGCGCTGGCGAACACCGCGGCCGCACCGCGCGGCGTGGCCTTGGACTGCTGGCCACCGGTGTTGGAGTAGCTCTCCGTGTCCAGCACCAGGATGTTCACCTTGCGGCCCAGCGAGATCACGTGGTCCAGGCCGCCAAAGCCAATGTCGTAAGCCCACCCGTCGCCACCCACGAGCCAGACGCTCCGTTTGACGAGGTGGTGCGCCAGCAGCTCCAGCTGACGGGCCATCACGCCGCGCATCCGCTTCAGCACGGAGCGCAGGTGCTCCACGCGGTCGCGTTGCAGTGCGCGGTCCTCGTCGGTCTCCTGGGGCGCGTTGAGGAGTCCTTGGGCCAGGTCCGTCCCAATGGCCAGGGCCATCTGCTCCACCAACCTGCGCGCGGCGCGCTCCTGCACGTCGACACCCAGGCGCATGCCCAGCCCGAACTCCGCGTTGTCCTCGAAGAGCGAGTTGGCCCACGCGGGACCGCGGCCCTGATCGTCGACGGTGTACGGGCAGGTTGGCTGGTTGCCGCCGTAGATCGACGAGCAGCCGGTGGCGTTGGCCATGAGGAGCCGGTCACCAAAGAGCTGGGTGAGCAGCTTGACGTAGGGCGCTTCACCGCACCCCGCGCACGCGCCGGAGAACTCGAACAGCGGACGCAGGAGCTGGGACCCGCGCACGTCCAGCTTGACGTCGGTGCGCTCGACGTCGGGGATGCGTTGGAACGTGTTCCACCACAGCGCGCGCTTCTCCAGGGAGCCATTGAGCGGCTCCATCTCCAGCGCCTTGTGCTCGGGCTGCGCGCGATCATGGGCGGGGCAGACCTCCGCGCACACGCCACATCCCGTGCAATCTTCCGGCGCCACCTGCAGCGTGTAGAGGCTGTCGGTGAACTCGCGGCCCTTGAAGTCGGCCACCTGGAAGCTGGGTGGCAGGGCCACCACACCACCCTTGCGCGGGAACGCCTTGGCGCGAATGGCGGCGTGCGGACAGAACAGCACACACTTGTTGCACTGGATGCAGACGTTGGGATCCCAGGCTGGCACCTGCTTGGCCAGTCGCCGACGCTCCCAGCGTGAGGTGCCCGTGGGCCACGTCCCGTCGACGGGGAAGGCGCTCACCGGCAGCGCGTCGCCCAGACCTTCCATCATCATCGCCGTCACGCGCTGCACGAAGTTGGGCGCCTCCGGCGGCACGGTGGGCCACCAGGGCCGCGTGGCCGTGGGCTCGACGCTGACCGGGACCTCCTGCAGGTGCGCCAGCGCGTCGTCCACCGCGGCCAGGTTGCGCGTGACCACGTCGTCACCCTTGCGGGTGAACTTGCCGCGGATGGACTTGCGGATTCCGTCCAGCGCGTCCTCCAGCGGCAGCACGCGGGTGAGCGCAAAGAAGCACGCCTGCAGCACGGTGCTGACCTTGCCCGGCAATCCATGACGACGTGCCACGGCCTCCGCGTCAATCACGTACACCTTGGCGCGGCGCTTGGTGAGGATCTGCTGGGCGTCACGCGTCAGGTGGTCCCACGTGGAACGGGCGTCCCAGGGCGCGTTGATGAGCAGGATTCCGTCGTCGGCAAGGCTCTCCAGCACCTGGGCCTTCTCCAGGAACTGCGGCTGGTGCACGCCCACGTAGTCCGCCCGACGGATGAGATACGGAGCGCGGTGCGCGCGCGGGCCGTAGCGCAGGTGGGAGACGGTCATGGCGCCGGACTTCTTGGAGTCGTAGACGAAGTACGCCTGTGCCCACTGGCCGGTCTTGTCGCCAATCAGCTTGATGGTTTGCTTGTTGCTACCCACCGTGCCGTCGGAGCCCAGGCCGTAGAACAGGGCGGTGCGCACGTCCGGCGTGGGGAGCTGGAAGGAGGGATCCACCGGGATGGAGGTGTGCGTGACGTCGTCGGTGATGCCCACCGTGAAGGAGTGACGCGGCGGATCCACGGCCAGCATGTCCAGCACCGACTTCACCATGGCCGGCGTGAACTCCTTGGAGCTGAGCCCGTAGCGACCACCCACCACGCGCGCGTGCTGCAACCTCGGCCCACCCAGGTGCAGCGCGGACACCACGTCCTGGAACAGCGGCTCTCCCACGCTGCCCGGCTCCTTGGTGCGGTCCAGCACGGCAATGGCGCGCGTGGTGCGGGGCAGGGCGGCCAGGAAGTGCTCCGTCGAGAATGGGCGGAACAGGCGGACCTTGAGCAGGCCCACGCGCTTTCCCTGGCTGGCCAGGTATTCCACCGTCTCGTGCGCGGTCTCGGCGCCCGAGCCCATCATGATGATGACGCGCTCCGCCTCGCGGTGGCCCACGTATTCAAACAGGCCGTACCTGCGCCCCGTGCGCTGCGCAAAGGCCTCCATGACGTCGAGGACGATGTCCGGGCACGCCAGGTAGAACGCGTTGCACGCCTCACGCGCCTGGAAATACGTGTCCGGGTTGTGCGTGGTGCCGCGCGCCACCGGGTGATCCGGGTCCAGCGCGCGCTTGCGGTGCTCGTCGATGTCGCGCTGGTCCAGCATCACGCGCAGGTCGTCGTCGGTGAGCGCGTGGATGCGGTTCACTTCGTGCGAGGTGCGGAATCCGTCGAAGAAGTGCAGGAACGGGATGCGGGAGCGGAGCGTGGCCGCCTGCGCAATGCACGCCAGGTCATGTGCCTCCTGCACGGAGTTCGACGCCAGCAGCGCAAAGCCCGTCTGACGGCACGCCATGACGTCGGAGTGATCACCAAAGATGGAGAGCGCGTGCGTGGCAATGGTGCGCGCCGCCACGTGCAGCACAAACGGCGTGAGCTCCCCGGCGATCTTGTACATGTCCGGGATCATCAGCAGGAGGCCCTGGGATGCGGTGAACGTCGTCGCCAACGCTCCCGCCTGCAGCGCGCCGTGGATGGCGCCGGCGGCACCCGCCTCCGACTGCATCTCCACGACCTCGGGCACCTCCTTCCACAGGTTCTCCTGGCCGTCGGCGGACCACTCCTCGCACAGCTCCCCCATCCGCGACGCCGGCGTGATGGGGTAGATGGCAATCACCTCATTGGTCTTGTGTGCAACGCGCGCAACCGCCTCGTTGCCGTCCACGGTCAGCACTGTCCCAGCCACGCGACCTCCGGAGTTCCCGAGGAAAGCTTGCAACCGTTGCGCCAATCACCGACGTCGCAGGTAGACGAACCAATACACAGCCCCGACCAGGAGGGCGCCACCGCAAATGTTTCCGAGAGTGACGGGGAGGAGATTGGTGGTCAGGAAGGTGTCCCAGGTGAGCCGCGGGTAGTCCGCGGGCGTGCGGCCCAGCGTCGACCAGAACGCATCATTTGCGCCTTCGCGCACAAGGATCGCGGCGGGCACGGAGAACATGTTGGCCACGCAGTGCTCGAACCCCGCGGCAACGAACGCGGCCACGGGCGGAACCACCGACAGGATGCGGTCCGTCGTGGAGCGCGCGCTCATGCTGAGCCACACCGCCATGCACACGAGTGCGTTGCAGAGGATTCCCAGGCAGACGGCCTGCATGAAGTCGTAGCCCAGGCGTGTGTTGGCGGCGCTGAGGATGCTGGCTCCCACGGCGCCTTTCCCTGCCTGGTAGCTTCCCGAGTGGAACCAGAGCAGCGCCGTGGCCAACGCACCGGCGAAGTTGCCGACGTAGACCACGAGCCAGTTTCGCAACACCTGCGTCGTGGAGAGCTTTCCATTGGCCCACGCCATGACCATGAGGTTGTTGCCGGTGAACAGCTCCGCGCCGCCCACGACGACCATGATGAGCCCGAGTGAGAACACCAGCCCGCTGAGCATGCGTGTGATGCCGTACGGGACCGCGTCTGCACCCGCACTGACGACGGAGGAGAACACTCCGCCCATGGCAATGAACGCGCCCGCCAGGACGGCGAGGACGAACATCACGGAGAGCGGGAGCGAAGCCTTCTTGACGCCCACCTGCTCCGCCTTCTCGGCGATCTCCGGGGGAAGCAACGCGTCCACGCTTCACCGTCCGTCGCGGAGCGGCTCCACCGTGACCGGTGTGAGCTTGTACTCCGGGCAGTCGCAGAGCCGGTCCACCACGTCGGTGGTAACGCAGTTGGCGCCGCTCTCCGGGAAGTGGAACGTCATGAACAGCGTGCCCGGCTGCACGCGGTCGGTGACGCACGCGGTGGCAATCGCCTCGCCGTTCTCGTTGTGGACCCGCACCTGCGCGCCGTCGTCCACGCCCAGCCGCGCGGCGTCCTCGTCGTTGATCTCCAGCAGATCCGCTTCGCGGATGCGCACGTTGTCCGTGCGACGCGTCATGGACCCGCTGTTGTAATGCGCCAGCGTGCGGCCGGTGATGAGCATCAGCTTGTCGCCCGCGTCCTTCAGCGACGGAGACGGCAGGTACTCCACGCATGACAGCCGTCCCTTGCCGATGGGGAACGTGGTGGCGTGGAGGGTGGGCGTGCCGGGATGGTCCATGGAGGGGACGGGCCACTGCAGGCCGTTGCGCTCCAGGCGCGCGTGGCTGATGCCGCGGAACGCGGGATTCACCAGCGCAATCTCGTCCATGATCTCCGACGGATGCCGGAAGGGTTGCGCGTAGCCGGTGGCCGCCATGAGGTCGCAGAGGATGCGCCAGTCCGGGCGTGCGTCACCGGGTGGGTCGAGGATCTGGCGCACACGTTGGACGCGCCGCTCTCCGTTGGTGAACGTGCCGTCCTTCTCCAGGAACGACGCACCCGGCAGGACCACGTGCGCCAGCTTCGCCGTCTCGGACAGGAAGATCTCTTGCACCACGAGGAGATCCAGCTGCTTCAGCGTCTCCGCGACAAGACCCGCGTGCGGATCCGTCTGCACCACGTCCTCGCCAAAGATGTACAGCCCGCGCAGCTCGCCGCGACGGATGGCCTCGTACATGCGCGGAATGGTGAGGCCCTTTGTCGTCGGAATGGGACGTGCCCACACGCGCTCGAACCGCTCCCGCACCTGCGGATCATTCGGGTTCTGGTAGCCCGTCAGGAGGTCCGGCTGGCATCCCATGTCCGCGGCGCCCTGCACGTTGTTCTGACCGCGCAGCGGATTGACGCCCACGCCCGGTCGACCGATGGCCCCGACGAGAAGCGCGAGGTTGCACAACAGCATCACGCCTTCCGCGCCCTGGTAGTGCTCGGTCATGCCCAGGCCGTGGACCTGCATGGGATGGCGCGCGCGCCCGTACAGCTCGGCGGCTCGTCGGACCAGCGTGGCGGGGACGCCGGTGATGGCCTCGGCGGATTCAGGTCGCCACTGGCGGATGAACTTCTCGTAGGCCTCCCAGCCGTCGGTGCGCGCGTGGATGAACTCCCGGTTCACCAGGCCCGCCTCGACGAGCGCGCACGCCATGCTGTTGAGCAACGGGACGTTGGTGCCGGGGCGCGTCTGCAGGTGCACGTCGGCCAGCTCCGCCAGCTCCGTCCGGCGCGGGTCCACGACGAGAAGCTTGGCGCCCCGCAACACCGCCTGCTTGATGCGCGCGCCGGTGACGGGATGGGCTTCCGTGGTGTTGGAGCCCGAGACCATGAGCAGGTCCGCCAGCTCGATGTCGGCGAGCGAGTTGGTGGCCGCGCCGGTACCCAGTGCCACGCGCATGCCCGCGGCGCTGGGGGCGTGACACACGCGCGCGCAGCAATCCACGTTGTTGGTGGCGTACACCGCGCGGAGCCACTTCTGCAGCAGGTAGTTCTCCTCATTGGTGCACCGCGACGACGAGAGCCCGCCCACGTGCCCCTTCAGCGCGTTCATGCGACTGGCCACGTAGCTGATGGCCTCCGACCACGTTGCCGGCACGAGCCTGCCGTCACGACGGATGAGCGGCGTGGTGAGTCGGTCGCGATGTCGCGCGAATCCGTGGGCGTAACGGCCCTTCACGCACAGGTGGCCCGCGTTGACGGGGGAGGGCGCGCCCTGGATGTCCACGACGTTGTTCCCCCGCGCATGCACGGTCATCTGGCAACCCACGCCGCAGTACGCGCACGTGGTCTGCACGGTGCGCAGCGGGTCGGCGGCCTGGCGCAGGTGATCCACGTCGGTGATGGCCTCGGTGGGGCAGGAGGCAACGCATGCGCCGCAGGAGACGCAGTCGGTCTCGTTGAACGGCACATTGCCCCAGCCCAGGTGCGCACCCGCGCCGCGACCCTGCATCGAGTACACGAACTGGCCCTGGATGTCGGAGCACGCGCGCACGCACAGGTGGCAGCGGATGCACGCGTCGGTGTCCAGGCGCAGGTAGGGCGCGCTCTCGTCGTGGATACCGGACGGTTTCGCGCGCCCGTAGCGCTCCCCGGTGACGCCCCACTTCTCCAGCTCCGCTTTCACGGCGCCGCGCGGGTTGGACTCGGCCACCATCAGCTCGCCCAGGTCACGACGGTACTGCCGGACGGTCTCCGTCTCCGTGAGGATCTCCATACCGTCGCGGCAGGGCGTGGTGCACGCGGGCATCAGGCGTCCACCCACGTCCACCATGCACGCGCGACAGTGACCACCCGCGGGGAGCTTCTCGTCGGAGCAGAAGGTGGGGACGTGCGCACCGGCATGCTTGCACGCGTCCAGCAAGGTGCCACCCGACGGAACGGGACGACCATTGACCGTGATCATGGGAACATCTCCCCCGGGAAATGCTGCAGCAGGTCGCGGATGGGACGGGGAACGCCCTGGCCAAAGCCACACAGGCTCCCGGCCTCCAGCGTCGTCATCAGCCGTTCCAGCGCCGGGCGATCGGTGATGGTGTGCAGGCGGGACGTGCCCACGCGGCAGGGCGTGCAGTTCCCACAGGATTCCCGTCGGGCGAACGTGAACAGGTGCTCCGCCAGCTCACGCGCGGTCACGGTGTCGTCGAGCACCACGATGCCACCGTGGCCCATGCCGGGGAGTCCGTCGTAGGAGAGCGGCACGTCAAATCCGCTGACCGGAACCACGCGCCCCAGCGGTCCGCCCACCAGCGCCATCTTCCAACGCGCCCCGTGTCGCGGTCCGTCGCAGGCCTCCTCCAGCACCGTGCGCAGCGTTGTACCCAGCCGGATCTCGACGACGCCGGGCTTCCCCACCGCGCCCGCCACGCTCAACGCCTTGGCATCACCACGACGACGATGGCGCACCACCCACGGGATCACGGCCAGCGTCTCCACGTTCTGCACCACCGTCGGCAGGCCCTGGAGACCACATTGCGCAGGGTAGGGCGGCTTCACCGCGGGCTCGGAGCGCAGTCCCTCGATGGCGCGGAGCAGCGCAGTCTCCTCACCAGCCACATAGGACCCCGCGCAACAGAACAGCTCGACGTCAAACTCCTGTCCCAGCAGGCCCAGGTCACGCGCTTCGTCAATCGCCTTCCGCATCGTCCGGTGCGCGTCGGGATACTCACCGCGGATGAAGACGATTCCCTTCCGTGCACCAATCGCGCGCGCACACGCCTTCATCCCGGCCAGCACGGCGTGGGGCGCCTCCTCCAACAGCAACCGGTCGACAAAGGAACCCGGGTCGCCCTCGTCGCCATTGGCCACCACGTAGCGGTCCGGCGCGGGAGTGTCGCGGGCGGCCTTCCACTTCGCCGCGGTGGGGAACGCGGCACCGCCTCGACCGCGCAGACCGGAGGCTTCCACGGCGCCGAGAATCGTTTCTCCGTCGGGGAGGACGTACTCACCGCGCGCGTCCTCTCCGCCCAGGATGTTCCGCAAGACCACCGGCGGCTGAAGCATGGAGCGACGGGGAATCGGCGGGGGCGCGCGCAGCGTCGTGGCGGGGGGCGCGTAGCACTGGCCCAGGCAATGGACGCCTTCCAGCTCGCTCTTCCGGTTGCTCTTGCACCCGTCGGGGAATGAGCACGAGGTCCCCGTGCACGCGCGCTCACGCTCGCCGTGAAGCAGGTCGTAGAAGCTCGTCAGCCCGTCAACCCAGGCCCTGGGGAGCCCGTGCTCCTGCTCCACCTGTTCCGCGGTTTTCCCCTCGCGCAGCTCCTGCAGCACGTGGCGCTGAACCGGCCCTCCGCTCCGTCGACGCGACCATTCCAGGATCCGCATGCGCCCTCCTCGGACGTCCGGGCGGAGCAAGGGACGTGCCCTGTGCGGCGGATGCCATCTCCGACGAGAAACTCAACGCAAACCATGCGCCCGCCCGTCGGTGCTGCGCACGATTCGCGTCGGATCATCACGCGGGTTGCGTCCCCGCTCTGGCACGCGCACTGCCCCTGGACCGTCCGACCATTTCCTGGAGATGACGAGATGCGAGTGGCCGCGCTGATGACCGGCAACATCCACGTGCCGCCCCGGCGACACCTTGAGCAGGGCCGCCGACGTCATGTGGCACCATGACTGGGGCTGTGTTCCCGAGCTCGGGCCCCCACGGGGAGCGCACCCGGGCCACCGCGGCCTGAAAGCCGGGCGGGGAGGGTGCAAGGATTGCCTCGGTGGTGGGGGCGCGTTACCTGTGGCGACTCCTGAGACCGGGACGTTTCCGCCATGGGCAAGGCACCTTCACGACTTCCGTTGTTGTGGCTCCTCCTCGTCGGCACGGCGTGCACGGGGAGCAACACGCTTCCTCCCGTCGAGGCGCGCGCGGCGTTCTCCGTCGCAGCCAACCCGGTGAACCGTCCGTTCCTGGACATCCCCTGGCCCTGCGACCTCGACACGCTCCCCGACGGACGGCGTGACATGCGCAGCTTCCCCAACCCCACCGGTGCCAGCACGCTGGACCAGTACCGGGGTGAGGCGGAGAAGGGTCGCGGGTGGGGACTCAACGGGACCATCTACCTGTCGTTCACCGGTCCGCTCGGCTCCCTCGTCACGCCGGCCGAGACGCTGGCGCAGGACGCCCCGGTGCAGCTCGTCGACGTCGACCCGGACTCTCCGGAGAAGGGCGCGCGCATCCCCATCCGCCTGAAGCTGCAGGAGCAGGAGACGCAGTTCCTCCCGCCCAACACGCTGATGGTGCTGCCGGTGCTCGGCTTCCCGCTGCGGCCGGCCACCACCTACGCGCTCGTCGTCACCAGCGCGCAGAAGGCGAAGAACGGCGGGCGGCTGGCACCCAGCGCGGACCTGGAAGTGCTGCTGAAGAACGAGACGCCCTCGGATTCACGTCTGACCCATGCGCATGCCGCGTTTGCTCCGCTGCGCGAGAACGCGTCGTCGGTGGGGCTGGCGCTCTCCAACATTGCCCACGCCACGGTGTTCACCACCTCCGACCCGCTCCCCGAGCTTGACCGGGCCCGCGCGGCGGTGATTGCGCAGGCGCCGTACTTCGTCGACGGGTGGACGCGCCCGGCCGACCACGACTCCCACCGCTGGTACCGCCTGTATGAGGGGTTCATCGAGTTGCCGCAGTTCCAGAAGGGCACGCCCCCGTTCACCACGTACGACGGCGCCACCGGCGGCTTCGAGCTCGACGAGAACGGCGTCCCCCGCGTGCAGCGGACCGAGCGCGTGCGGTTCTCGCTGAGCGTCCCGCGGGATCCTCCGCCGCCGGGGGGCTACCCGCTCGTTGTCATTGCGCACGGCACCGGCGGCAACTTCCGCAGCATGGTGGGCGACGGCGCCGGCGACGAGGCCAACTGGCTCGCCATCGACGGGTTCGCGGCCATTGGCATCAGCCAGCCGCTGCATGAGACGCGTGAGGGGTACCAGTCGGGGCAGGAGGAGATCCTGACGTTCAACTTCCTGAACCCGCGCGCTGGCGTCGACAACTGGCGGCAGAGTGCCCTGGAATCCATGGCGCTGATGCACTCCATCTCCGCGCTCTCCGTGCCCGCCAACGTGGCCGCGGATGGCGAGGAGATCACGTTTGACGTCGACAAGCACCTCTTCTTTGGCCACAGCCAGGGCGGCATCACCGGCGCGCTGATGACCGGCGTGGAGACGGATCTCGACGTGGCGGTGCTGAGCGGTACGGGCGGCGGCTTCGCGGAGAGCCTGCTGGAGAAGACGGAGCCGCTGGTGATTGCCAACGCGGTCCGCCTGCTGCTCTCCCTCCCCGACGAGGAACCGCTGGACGAGTACCACCCCGCACTCGCCGTGATGCAGATGCTGGCGGACCCGCTGGAGCCTCTCAACGCCGCGCGTCGCTACTTCGTGCCGGGTCGCAAGGCTCCCAACGTGCTGATCTTCAGCGGGCTGCAGGACAAGCACACGCCGCCACGCACCCACGGCCCGCTTGCCGCGGCGGCCGCCATCCCGCTGATCCTGCCGGAGGGGGCACCGGTGGAGGCGCTGCAGCTGCGCCAGCTCTCCGCGCTGCCTTCCCCGGTGCGGCACAACCTCTCGCTGAGCGAGGGACGCACGGCCACCGCGGTGTTGGCGCAATTCCCCAACGATGATCACTTTGCGGTCTACCGGAACCCCACGGCCACGGCGCTGGCCGCCCGGTTCTTCGAGTCGTTCGAGGCCACCGGGGTTCCTGAGGCGGTGCGCTGACCCATGCAGCTCGACAACCACACCATCTTCCAGCTCGTGAACAGCGTGGCGTTCATGGTCCTGTTCCTCACGGTCCATGAATGCGCCCACGCCGCGGTCGCCTATTGGCTGGGGGATGACACCGCGTCGCGCCAGGGCCGCCTCACCCTGGATCCCACGGCGCACATTGACCCGGTGGGCACGCTGCTCATCCCCGCCCTGAACGCCGCCTCCCCGGTGCCCATCATCGGTTGGGCCAAGCCCGTGCCCACCAACCCCGTGAACTTCACCCGGACCTTCCGGGGCAAGCGCGTCACCATGGCCGCGGGCAGCGCGTTGGTGGCCGTGGCCGGGCCGCTCTCCAACCTCCTCATGGCGCTGGTCCTCGCGGTGGCCCTGGGACTGTCCCTGCGCTTCGCCGAGCTGTCCGCCCCCGTCTTCAAGATGCTCCAGAACGGCGTCTACATGAACGTGGGCCTGGCCGTGTTCAACATCCTGCCCGTCCCGCCCCTGGATGGCAGCTGGGTGGTGCGCTGGCTGCTTCCCACCCGCCACCGCGATACGTACGAGGCCTACGGCCGCTACGGGTACCTGGCCCTGTTCGGCCTGGTGATGTTCGGCGGCGGGATCCTGGCCTACGTCTTCAGCCCTGCCCACAAGGCCGTCGTCCAGTTCACGGCCTGGGTTGCTGGCGCTTGAGCTCCCGCATTCCGGCCATCCGCACCGGTCACGGACCGGGCCAGGTGCAGCTTGCGCCCCGTGGTGCCGTGTGCCATAGGGCCTGACCCGTTTTTCCCGAGTCCTGCTGTCGCCGCCGGGATGTGCGTCGACAGCCTTTCATGGAGGGTACGACCATCGGACTGAACAATCCCCCAGACAAAGGTGGCGCCAAGCCTGATACCCGGCGCCAGACCGAGCTCCGCGTCAACCGCCGCATTCGCGTCAAGGAAGTCTTCGTCATTGGCGCGGACGGCAACAAGCTCGGCGTGATGCCCACGGAGGAGGCGCTGAAGCGCGCCATGGAGGAGGGCCTGGACCTCGTCGAGGTCAGCCCCATGTCCCGGCCTCCCGTGTGCAAGATCATGGACTACGGGAAGTACAAGTACGACCAGAAGAAGAAGGCCGGACTTGCCAAGAAGAACCAGAAGGTGATCGAGGTCAAGGAAGTGAAGCTGCGTCCCAAGACGGACGAGCATGACTTTGACTTCAAGATGGACCACGTCCGCCGCTTCCTGGGCGAGGGGAACAAGGCCAAGATCACCATCATGTTCCGCGGTCGTGAGATCACGCACCCGGAAATCGGCCGCAGCGTCCTGGAGCGCGTCGTCGAGACGCTGAAGGACATTGCCATGGTGGAGTCGTTCCCGCGCATGGAAGGCCGGAACATGTTCATGGTGCTGGCCCCCGCCAAGCCTGGCGCCCGCCCCGCGGGTCCCGGCATGGGCGCTGCGCCCTCCGC
>JBFMGU010000279.1:0-13654 GCA_040752415.1 Myxococcota bacterium | reverse complement strand
GAAATGCCTAGCCCCTACGGCTGCGGCGTCGGCTCACGCCCTGGATACCGGCGGCGCGAGTGCTTCCCGGCCACTGCCGTGACGACGTCAGATGACCACGTAGTATTAGGTGTTCGCCGGCCACGACGAACGGGCAATTTGTAGAAATGGCCTCTAAGCGCCCGTCCGCTCACGAGCCTGCGCCAGGAGCCAGCCGGCGACGCTCGTCCGCCCACCACTTCTCCCAGCGCTTGACGGCCTCTTCGCGGTCGCGCTTGGGCGCGTCGGCGCGGAAACCGAAGGTGTCCCGCGGCAGCTGCGCCAGCTCCGCACCCGCGCGCGCACGCACTTCCACGTCGCTGTCGCGCAGGGCGTCAATGAGCCACTCAATGCGTGAGCGGTGCTTGTTCTTCTCCCACCAATTGATCCACTTGCGCTCACTGGTGCCGTAGGACTGCAGCGTGATGGCGTGCAGCGCCAGCCCCGCCTCCTGCACAATCTCCGGCTCCTTGGCCCGCAGCGCGTTCACCAGCGCGGGGATGCTGCCCACGTCGCGGAAACGGCCCAGGAAGTGGATGGCCCGGCGACGCGCCTCTGGCACCAGCGAGGTCACGCGCGTGCGGAGATGACGCAGCACCTGGTCGAATCCCGGGTCGGCCACGTACATGGCGAGACCGTCGGCGCTGAGGCGGCGGATGCGGGGCTCGTCGTCATGCAGGCGACGCAGCAGGTAGGGGATGACCGCCGGCTGGTACCCGCGACACAAGAGCAGCGTGGCGAAGTAGCGGTGTGCCGGGAACTTGCTGTCCAGGTGCGTGATGGCCACCTGCAGCCCCGTGCCGCCCATCTTGCACAGCACATCCATCAACGGCGACACCGACGCAGCGTCGGGCGGATTGGGGTCCGGACCAAACGGGTCGAACGTGACGCGACCGGGGAACGCCGCGGTCAGCGCGGGAACGGCCGCTTCTCCCAGCTCCGCCAGCTTCTGGATGGCCACCACCACGCGGTCCGCCACGCCGCTCATGAGCGCTTCCACCCACACCTTGGGCGGGTCAATCAGCGCGGGCTCCTCCACGGGCGGCGGCTGCGAGCGCGTGGTCTTGGGCGGCGGAGGGGGAAGCACGCCAGTGGAGGTGGCGGCGTCGGCGGGCAGCGGCGGCGGCGTGGAGCTGGTCTGCGGCACGGCCTCCACCGCAAACGGATTGGGTGCGCTCCCGTTGGGCACCTTGGCCGCCTTGGACTTCTCCTCCTCGGCGCGCACCTGCTCCGCGGCCTGGTAGACCACGGACTCCCAGCCCACGTTGTCCGGCTCTTCGTCCTCGTCGTCGTCGTCGTCGGTGGTGGTGGGCGGTTGGGCAAAGGCCTTGTAGTCCTTGTCGGCCTCACCACCCTGCTTGCCGCTCTCGATCGTGTCGCTCAGGGCCTTGGTGAAGGCCTGCGTACCCGCCGCGGCGTTGTCCGCCACCTCCGCGAACACCACCGACTCCTCACCCGGCTTGGGCGACTCCTCCTCCTCGTCGTCGTCCTCGGGGAGCGGTTGATAGACGGGCTTCTCCAGCGTGCCCGCGTCCTTGGCGGCCTGGGCCAGGGAGGATTGCCAGGCCGTGTTGGCGTCGTCGGAGGTCTTGAAGGAGCCGTCGGATTCCGCGGGCGCGCGTCCCTTGCCGCTGCCCAGCACGTCCACCATCGCCGCGGCCCAGGTGGTGTCCTCGGCAATGGAGGTCTCCTTGGCGCTGGCGCCCTCCTCCTCGTCCTCGTCATCGTCGTCGTCACCGGCCTGCAGGCGCGCGAGCGCGGCGGCGGCCAGGGCGGCGGCCTCCGGCGACACGTTGGGAGACAACGCGGGGCGTGGCGCGGCGGGAGGCGGAGCCTCGACGGGAACCGCGGGCTCGGACGTCGCGGGCGGTTCACCCCACGCCGCGGCCGGACCCATGGGGGTGGGCTCCGGAGTTGGCGGGGCTGGGGGCGCGAGAGCGGCCGGTTCCCCACCGGGCTCGTCCATCGCCACCGTGACCTCCTCGCCAGTGGCCACGCCGGTGTCGACTTCCAGGGTCTCGGTGGGCTGGTCGGACGAGGGAGCAGAGGCCTCGGTGGGCTCCGGCTCGACGAGAATGCTCTCCTCCCCCGGCGTGGCGGCCTCTTCTTCCTCGTCCTCTTCCTCGTCGGCGGGGGCAGGTGGCGGCGGGGGAGCAGGCGGCGGGGCTTCCACCGGCGGCGCGCTCTCCCCGGGGCCTCGCACCACCCATTGCTCCACCGGTGGCGACGAGGTGGCTTCCGCCGACGGAACGCTCAGCGTGTTCGCGGCCGGTCCACCCACCACCCAGCGCTCCGGCTCTGCCTGTTGCGTGGCGGCCAGCGTGCTGACGGCCGCTTCCGCAATGGCCAGGGGCGCCAGCTCCTCGGGCGGAGGCGGCGGCGGGGGAGGCGGCGGCGCGGGTGGATTGAGGGTCTTGGCGCGACGCTCCCGGATGATGTGCTCGAACGCCGGCCCCACGCGCGAGGCGAATGCGAGGATCTCCGAGGCCTGCTGCGTGCGGATGGCCCACTCCCCGTGGTCCGCGTACACCACCGCCACCACGCGCCCTCCGACGAGGACGGGCACCATGAGGCACGCCCGCGGCACGCCGCGTCCCAACCGCTCGGAAAGCGTGGTCCCCGCCGGCCCCGTGCTGGGCCGCCCCAGCGAGGGCGCGCGCGTCTCCACCACGGTGCGCAGCGTCGAGGGTTCCTGCAGCGAGATGGTGGTGCCCTTGAGCTGCTCGGGCTGTTCCGGCTTCTCCCCCTT
The DNA here is from genome assembly GCA_040752415.1 of Myxococcota bacterium. Classification (GTDB taxonomy): domain Bacteria; phylum Myxococcota; class JACRCW01; order JACRCW01; family JACRCW01; genus JBFMGU01. Next base: position 10,887 of record JBFMGU010000279.1, on the reverse strand, counting down.
GTGACCGCGCGCGGCCCACACCACCGCCTGGCCACGCAGCACGCCCAGCACCGCCACGAACGGGAAGGTCTGCAGCGCGTAGCGCACCGTGAGCTGCACAATGCCGTCGCGGTCCGTGGCGGCAGCCAGGTGGGCCAGCGCCTCGGCGAAATCAATGGGCCGCGCCTGGTCCTCGTCGGCGGGGGCGGGCTCCGGCTCCGGGCGTGGCGCGGCGGGGAAGATCACCTCGCGGCTGCCCCCGCTCTGCTCCACGGCGGAAGCCACCGAGTCCGCCGGCGGGGCCTCCTGCGGCGGCGGGGCAGCCTGCGCGGCCAGGGCCGCGGCGCGCGCGGTCAGGTAGCTGGCCAGCTCCTGGAAGCGCGGATCCAGCGCAACGCCATAGGCCTGGGCCAGTGCGGTGCGGATGCGCAGCTCGGTGGTGACGTGGGGAAGGACCGGCCGGTCAATCAGGCCGCCCAGCTGCGCCAGGCTGTCCACGTCCACCGGCGCCGTGGTGGCCAGCCACAGGCCCTCCGGCGTCAGCGCGAACGGCGTGACCAGGAAGCGGGAGGCCAGGGCGCCAGGCAGCGCGGCCAGCGCGGCGGGATCCGCCGACTCCAGGGCCCCGGGCGGACAGACCGGGTAGCCCGTCCAGCGCGCCAGCAGCTCGGCCATGGCGGGCTCGTCCAGCACCCCCATTTCAAGCACGGCGGTATCCAGCGTGCCGCCGTAGACCACCTGACGGTCCAAGGCTGCCGCCAGTACGTCCTTGTCCAGGACGCCCGTGCGCAAGAGGAGAGCGCCAAGCATTTCCATGGGAGCGTGAGCGCAAGCTAGTGACACAGGCGTGGCAAGGTCAATTTCCCAGCGCCGCCGGGGTCTTAGGGCCGGCTCCTCCCCAACCCGCCCCGGGCGCGACCTTCTACCGCCTCCGCGTCCCGCGGGCACGCATCAGGAGGGTCCCCGTGGAAGCTGACATGCTCACGGTGGCGGTGGCCCTGGGCGCCAACCTGGGGGATCCGCCCGCCACGTTGCGCTGGGCCCGCGCGGAGCTGATCACGCATCTTCCGTCGCTGGGCGCGCGTGGCCTGCGCTTCTCCCGCCTCTGGCGCACCGAGCCGGTGGGGCCGCCCCAGCCGCGCTACCTCAACGCCGCCCTGGCGTTCCAGGCTCCGTCCACGACGGACCCGCTGGCGCTCCTGGCCCTGCTCCATGACCTGGAGCGGAGGGCCGGCCGCGTGCGCGCCGAGCGCTGGGGCCCGCGGGTGCTGGATCTGGACCTCATCACCGTGGGCGCGCTCCGCTGCGCGCTGCCCAACCTCACGCTCCCCCACCCGCACGCGCACGAGCGTCCCTTTGTGCTGTGGCCGCTGCTGGACGCGTGGCCGGAGGCCTGGCTTCCCGTCGTGGGCGCGGTCCGTCCGCTGGCCACCGCGCTGGGCCGGCAGGGCGCGCTCCCCATCACGCCCGACGACAACTGGGACCGGCTGGACCCGGACCCGCTGCCCTGATCACGTCACGCCGGCCCGTGCCCGACGGGATGATGCCGCAGCGCGCGTCAAATCTTAGGATGAAGGCTGTGCTGGCGGAGGTGCACCGTGCTGGATGCCTTGCTGGAAGCGCTGTCACCGCAATCCTTCATGCCCCACGGGCACTGCTACCTCTGGACGCCGGGACTGGTCTGGCTGCAGGTCCTCACCAACGTCGCCATCGGCCTGGCCTACTTTGCCATCACCGCCACGCTGCTGATCCTGGTCCGTCGCATCCGCGACCTGCCGTTCCAGTGGATGTACCTGGCCTTCGCCGTCTTCATCGTCACCTGCGGTGTCACGCACTTCATGGACGTGCTGGTGATCTGGCATCCCGCGTACTGGGTGGATGGCGGCGTGAGGGCGTTGACCGCGGTCGCCTCGGTGGCCACCGCGTTGTTGCTGCCGCCGCTGGTCCCCAAGGCCGTGGCGCTGGCGGACGCCGCGGTGGTGAGCCACCAGCGGGGCATGAAGCTGGAGGAGGCCAACCGGGAGCTGGCGCACCTGCTGGACCGCTCCCGGGAGCTGGACCGCCTCAAGAGCGAGTTCTTCGCCAACGTCAGCCATGAGCTGCGCACGCCGCTGGCGCTCATCCTGGGGCCCGCCGAGCAGCTGCTGTCCCATGGCAACCTCACGCCGTCCCAGGCCCGTGACCTCGACGTCATTGCCCGCAACGCGCGCACGCTGATGCGCCACGTGGAGGACCTGCTGGACACCGCCAGGCTTGACGCGGGCAGGCTGGCGCCGCGCTACGCACGCCTGGACCTGGCGCGCATGCTGCGCACCCTGGCGGGCAACTTTGACGGCGTGGCGCGGGACCGGGGCATGCATTTCGAGGTTGCGGTGCCGGACGTGCTCCCGGCGGAGGTGGACGAGGACCAGCTCTCCCGCGTGGTGCTGAACCTCCTCTCCAACGCCTTCAAGTTCACGCCGGCCGGCGGGCGGGTCCGGCTCAGCGCGCATGACGACGGGAAGGGCCGGCTGCACCTGGAGGTCCGCGACAGTGGCCCCGGCATCCGCCCGGAGGACCGCGAGGTGGTGTTCGAGCGCTTCCGCCAGCTCGACGGGAGCGCCACGCGTCAACACGGGGGCACCGGGCTGGGGCTCGCCATTGCCCGTGACTTCGTGCGGCTGCACGGCGGGACCATCCACGTGGGGAGTGCGCCAGAGGGTGGCGCGGCGTTCGTGGTGGAGATGCCGCTGAAGGCGCCGGAGGGCGCGGCCGTGGAGACTCCCGCCCAGCCGGTGGCGACGCTGGCGGCCACGCAGGCGGTGGAGCAGCTGCAGGTGACACCGGAAGCCGCGCCGGTGACCTCGGACGCCGACCTCCCGCGCGTGCTGGTGGTGGAGGACAACCGCGACCTGCGCCAGTTCCTGGCTGACGCGTTGGCGCCACACTACCGGGTGACCACCGCCGCCGACGGAGCGGAAGGCCTGCGCGTGGCCCTGGAGAGCCCGCCGGACCTCATCATCACCGACGCCATGATGCCCGTGATGGGGGGTGAGGCCCTGCTGCGTGAGGTCCGCTCCCGGGTGGAGCTGGACCAGGTGCCGGTGGTGATGCTGACCGCCAAGGTCGACGAGGCGTTCCGTACCAGCATGCTGAAGCTGGGCGCCCAGGACTATCTGCCCAAGCCGTTCTCCGTCGAGGAACTGCGGGTGCGCGTGGACAACCAGGTGGGCCGGAAGCGCGCGCGGGACGCGCTGGAGGCGGAGACGCAGATGCAGGGGCGCAGCCTGGACGCGCTGGTCAAGGAGCTGGCCCGACGTCAGCGGGAGCTGCAGACCGCGCTGGAGACGGTGCGCGTGGCGCGGGAGCACGCCGAGCGGGCCAGCCAGGTGAAGACTGAGTTCCTGGCGCTGGTGTCCCATGAGCTGCGCACGCCGCTGGGCGCGCTGGTGCTGCAGGTCTACCGCCTCTCCCGCGACGCCGCGCAGCTGGGCGAGAAACACGCCGTCACCATCCGGCGCATGGAAGCCTCCACCAAGCGCCTGCAGGTCCTCATTGAGAGCCTGCTGGAGCACTCCCGCATCGAGGCGGGGCGCATCCGGGTGTCCCCGGAGCGGGTGGATCCCCGCGAGCTGGTGGCCGAGGTGGTTGACGACGTCAGACCCCACGCCGACGAGAAGGGTCTCACCCTGGTGGTGAACACCGCGGAGGCGCAACCGATCACCACCGACGCGCGCCTGCTCCGACTCATCCTCGGCAACCTCCTCACCAACGCCGTGAAGTTCACGGTGCGGGGCTCCGTCGAGGTGGACGCGCGCACCGTGGGCGACACGCTGCGGGTTGCCGTGAAGGACACCGGGCCGGGCATCCATCCCGACGACCAGGTGCGCGTGTTCGAGCCTTTCGTGCAGCTGGAGCCCGCGCTGCGGAAGCACACTCCCGGCGTGGGATTGGGCCTGGCGCTGGTGCGGGAGATGGCGGAGGCGCTGGGCGGGAGCGTGGAGCTGACGTCGGAGCTGGGCGTGGGCAGCACGTTCGTGGCCAACATTCCCGCGTTGGTGGCCCTGCCCGTGGGTGGACCCCAGCAGTCGCAGGACGACCGCCGCTGACATCACTGCCCCGGGTTGCCGGCAGAATCCGACGTCATGACTGGCGCCAGGCCCGCCACCCCTCAGGTTCCGTTCCAGCCCGACGTGTGAGGAATTGAACGCGCACCGCCCCGGTCTGATAATCAACCTGCATGGGTGTTGCTGCCTTGCTGCTCGCGGTGCTCGCGGGGGCCGTTCCAACGGACACGCACCGTTCCGTGGCCGTGTTTCCCTTCAGTGCCAAGGAACCCGTCCTCCCGTCGACCACGGAGGTCCTCACCAACGACGCCATCTTCGAGCTGCGCGGCTCGGGGGCGTTTCTCCGGGTGGTGGGCCCGGCGGAGATTGCCACGCTGATTGGAACGGTGGAGCAGCAACAACTCCTCAAGTGCGTCTCCGACGAGTGCGCCATGGTGGATTCCGACATGGTTGGTGCGCTGGGCGTGACGCATCTCATGGTCGGGAGCGCGGCGCGCGTAGGCAACACCTCCTTCCTCCAGCTCCGGCTCATTGACGTGAAGACGGCCCTGGAAGCGGCGGCGGTCTCGGAGCGGGTGACCGGGCAGGGAGAGGAGGCCCTCATCAAGGTGCTGCCCGGCGCGGTGCGGAGCCTGCTGGTGCGCGCCAGGTTCCTGGAGGCTTCGGCGCCACCGCCCCAGGATGCGGAGGGAACGACGCTCAAGCCGGTGCTCCTCGGTGGCACCACCGTGACCACGGCGCTGGCGTTGGCCTCGTTCGTCGCGGGCCTGGCGCTCACGGCCGCGTCGTTTGGCGTGTTGATGCTGATTCGGACGCCCGCCGTCCTGGCCATGTTGCAGACCCCCATGCTGACGCGCACTCCGCGGCTGGTGGCGCTCTACTCCATGCCCGCGGGCCTCGCGGGACTGGCGGCAACGTCCGTCGTCGTGGGGAGCGCGGCGCTCGCAGCCACGGTGCTGATGGTGATGGCCCTTGCGCGCGCGTGACACTTCCCTCGTCGGGTTCATGGTCCTGGCGCTGGCGGCCGGGTGTGAGCTCCCTTGCGCCTCCGACGACGATTGCCCGGAGAGCCAGACCTGTCAGGACGAGGTGTGCGCCACCCCGCCGGCGCCCAGCAGCTCGTCGGGGGCCAGCAGCGCTGCGTCGACGTCGTCCGCCTCGTCATCGTCGTCTTCGTCGTCATCCTCCTCGTCGTCCGGAGCGAGCAGCGGCGTCACCACCTCTTCCACTTCCTCCAGCTCAGCGACCTCCAGCAGCGGCACCGCCACGAGCTCGTCGACGTCCTCGTCCGTCGGCTCCACTTCCAGCAGTGCGAGCAGCTCGTCCACCGGCGGCCAGGCGCGGCTCGTGTTCCTGCAGCAACCCAGCAGCGTCGTCCTCGGCGAGGCGATCACTCCAGCTCCCGTCGTGGAAATCCAGGACGCCAACGGGGTGCCGCTGCAGGAACGTTCCGACGCCATCACGGTGCGGCTGGACGACGGAAGCGCCCTGGAGGGAACCACGCAACGAAACGCGATGAACGGCCAGGCCTCGTTTGACGACCTCCGCCCCGTGGTGCGCGGTCAGGGCCACGTGCTCGTGGCGGAGGCGGCGGGTCTGGATCCCGTCAGCAGCGTGTCGTTCGACGTCACGGGGGCCGCCACGCAGCTGGTTGTGGACTCGGCGCCCACGCTGGGTACCGCGGGGCAGCCGTTGCCGACCTTCACCGTCGAGCTTCGCGACGACCAGGGTGTGCGGGTCCATGTTGCCGCCAGCGTCACGCTATCCATGGTTCGCAACGCCAACGGCGCAGTGCTGTCCGGTGACGTCGTTCGTCTCGCGCAAGGTGGCGTCGCAACGTTCGACAACGTGGTGATCAGCGCGGGCGGACTGGGATATCGCCTGAGGGTCTCCTCGCCCCCGCTGCCCGCCGTGGACCTGCCAGGGGTGGACGTGGTGGGTGGTTTCTTCCCGGCGATCGGCGAGATCCTCGGCAGCGTGATTTCCGTCGACACCGATCCTGACGTTCCGGACCGCCTGCTCATGCTGACCCGCGTGCCCGGTGGCATCTTCCAGACGGATGACCGGGGAACAACGTGGTCGAGCATTGCCAACGGCGGCGCGGAAGACGTCCCGCTGATTGGCCTGGCGCGCGCGCCCGACGACCCTGACCTGCTCTACGCCGCGTCGGCGGACGTCATCTACAGGTCGCGCGACCGCGGGGCCACGTGGAGCGCCACCACCGCCGCCATTCCGTCGCCCGCGGTACCCATGACATCCCTGCTGGCAGGACCGGGCGGCATCCTCTGGGTGGGAACGGTCAGCGGCATGTATGCGTCCACCGACGGAGGCGATTCCGTGTCGCCGAAGAACGTGGGCCTTCCCGCCAACGTCGACGTGCTGGCCCTGACCCGCGCGGACAATACCCTCATTGCCGGCACCAACCTGGGCGTCTACGTCAGTACCGACAACGCCGACACGTGGACCTCCACGCTGGGGCCGGACGTCGTGACCAACCCCGGTACCCGCGCCGTGGTGCTGGCGGTGAAGCCGGACCCGCTGGACGCCGCCACGCTCTTCGCCATCAACAGCTCCGACCTGTTCCGCTACAGCGGGGGCACGTGGTCGCACGTCGACGGCGTCTCCAACAACGGTCTCCGGGACCTGGCCGTGACCTCCGGTCTGCTGCTCGTGGTCACCAGTGGGGGCATCTACGTCGCGGATCGCGCCCAGCCCCTGACATTCCAACTGGTCCGCAGCGAGGTGCGCGGCAGGGTCGTGGTGGACCCGCACGGCAACGGAGAGCTCTACGGCACCGGTGATTTCCGTCCCACGCTGTTCAGCGGGAGCGTCGCGTGGACCCAGCTCTCGTCGGCGAACCTGACGGGCCAGGTGAATTCCATTGCGTTCAACCCCGCGCAACCCGACCTGGTGCTCGTGGGCATGGACTCCGCGGCGGTGCTGCGAACCACGGACCGCGGCCTGACGTGGGCCTCGTCCTCGGGTCTTCCTTCTCCGTCGGACACGCATGCGCTGTTGCTGGCGCCGGACAATCGCTGGCTGAGCGGAACCCAGACGCGCCTCTACACGTCGCAGAATGACGGACAGACGTGGAGCCAGGTGCTCTCGTTGACCGCGGAACACGTCACCGTCTTCGCTTCCCACCCCAGCGAGCCCGCCACGATCTGGGCGGGAACCAGCTCCACCACGTCGGCGCTGTGGGTCACGGCCAACGCGGGACAGGACTGGACGCAGCTGGGCGCAAACAACTTCTCCATCCAGGACCTGGTGATCGTGCAGCACGGTCCCACCACCGCGCTGGCGTTGACGAACGACGACACGGACGTGGTGCGCTACACCAACGACGCTGGCGCCAACTGGGAATCGCGCGCCACCGGAATCACCGCCGCGGAGTGCTTCAAGCTTGCCAGGGATACGTCGGCCACCGGCGCCATCTACGCAGCGTGCTCCGACGGGGTGTACGTCACCACGGACAACGGCGCCGCTTGGCTTCCCACCGCGCTCACGGGTGTCGAAGCGGTCTCGCTGGCGGTGGGCTCGGGCAGGGTGTGGGTTGGAACCGGGAACGGACTGCTGGTCAGCGACGACGACGGCGCAACGTTCCAGGAAGTCGACGCGCCACGGGCCACCATCAGCGCCATTGGCCTCCACCCGCAGGACCCCACGGTGGTGTACGTGGCGTCCCAGGCGGGCATCTACATGACGTTGAGCGGGGGGCTGTGATTCGCTGACGCCCGGCCGTCGCGGCCATGGCATCCCGCGGGTGATCCGGGTGTCGCGGACGTCGGTTGCGCCCAGTCCGCACGGATCCGCGCAAGCCGCACCGTGAAGCGCCTGGCCCGCCGCAAGTCGTGATGCCGTCACTGCGCGGCGATGCCCACCGTGCGTCGCTAAAAAGGCGATTGGGTGTTGCTGGGGTGTCCTTCACGATTTCCTGGATGAGGGTCGTCATGTTTTCTCGGAAGTTCCCGACGCCCTGGATGCTTCTGGGCAGCGTGTTGTTGCTTTCCGGGGCCACCTCCGCGCCGGAAGAGCCTGAGCCACCCACGTTCAGCGTGCAGCGCGGATTCCACGACGCTCCCTTGGCGGTCACCCTCACCACCAACGAGCCCGGCGCGCTCATCCGCTACACCACCGACGGCTCCGAGCCCGACGAGAATGATGGCGAGGTCTACAGCGGCCCCATCACGATCAGCAGCACCACTGCGCTGCGCGCGGTCACCGTGACTCCGGATGGCGAGTCGGAGGTGGTCACGCACACGTACATCTTCGTCGCCGACGTCATTCGCCAGCCGGAGAACCCGCCGGATTATCCCGCGCAATTCGCGGAGACCGACGAGGACGGCCCGTACCCCGCGGATTACGGCATGGACCCCGAAGTGGTGGCCAGCCGTGAATACGGTGACGCGCTTCCCGGGGCGCTGCGCAGCATTCCCACGATCTCGTTGGTGACGGACGCGGACAACCTCTTCGGCGAGGAGCGCGGCATCTATTACAACGCCACGGAAAAGGGAGAGGAGTGGGAGCGCCCGGTCTCCATGGAGTGGCTGGATCCCAACCGGAACGAGTTCTTCGGACTGAATGCCGGCGCGCGCGTGCATGGACAGGGAAGTCGTCAGCCGTACCGGTCGCCCAAGAAGTCCATCCGCCTCTATTTCCGCGGCGACTACGGTCCCACCAAACTGGAGTTCCCGGTCTTCGCAGCGTCGGCGCCGGAGCTGGCCAACCGCGGCGCTGCGCGGAAGTTCGACATCCTGCTGCTCCGCAATGGCGGCAACCGCTCCTGGCCGTATTTCTCCAGCGGCCAGCGCGCCGACGCGGATTACGTGAACGACGAGTTCGCACGGGCCGCGTTCCGTCGGATGGGACACCTGGCGCCGCACGGAGGCGTGTTCGTCCACCTCTACCTGAACGGCCTGTACTGGGGCCTCTACAACCTGTGTGAGCGCGTGGATGGCGAGTTCCTCACCAACTACCTCGGTGGTGAAGAAGACGACTACGACCTCATCCTCCCCGACGAGGACGCCGAGCCCTCCTACGCGCCCACCGCCGCACTGGGCAGCATTGACGCCTGGAATGAGCTGCACGCGCTGGTGGAAGGCCCCATCTCCGACGCCGTCTACGACGAGGTTGTGGAGCGCGCGGACCTGGTGAACCTGGCGGACTACATCATCCTCACACATCACGTGGGGAACTCCGACTGGCCCAACCACAACTGGTACGCGTACCGCTCGCGTGAGGGTGCGGATACCCGCTTCAAGTTCATTCCCTGGGACAATGACAGCGGCCTGCGCGACAGTGACCGCGACATCACCGACTGGGACGAACCCGGCTCACCCGCGCGACTGTTCCTGCGGTTGGTGACCCATCCGGCATTCCGGGAGCTCGTCAATGAGCGCGTGGTCCTCCACACCTCGGGGACGGGCGCGCTGACGGGAGGCTGGTGTGATCAGCTCTACCGCGCGCTCACGGACATCGTGGACCAGGCGGTCATTGCGGAGTCCGCGCGCTGGGGCGACTACGCACGGGACGTCTACCACCTGGCATCCCGCGCGGATCAGTCGCTCCCCGCGTTCCTCTACACGCGTGACGATTTCTGGGTGCCCGTCCGCGACGAGAAACTGACCGAGTACTGCCCCGAGCGCACCGGGGAGTTCCTGGAGCAGTACTCCGAGCACGGCTGGTACACGCCGGGCTTGCTTGCGCCGACGTTCTCGCACCTCGGTGGTGCCGTCCCGCACGACTTCTCCGTGGAGCTGGAGAACCCCAACAACGACGGCGAGCTGGTCTACACCCTCGACGGGGCCGATCCGCGGGACCCCTCGGGGCGCGTGGCACCTACCGCGTTGTGGGCGGATGATCATGAGACGCTGATGGTCCACCAGCTCACCGTGTTGTCGGCGCGCGTGCGTGACGGCGATGATTGGAGTCCCCTGGCGCGGGCCACGTATTTCCCACCGCAGGATGAGTCGCAGGTGGTCATCAATGAGCTGCACTACGCGCCGGTTGCGGGGCCAGGCGTGGACCCTAGGGCGCTGGAGTTTGTCGAGCTGCACAACAAGGGAAGTCGCGCGTTCCGCCTGGACGCGGCGTCGTTCAGCCGTGGCATTTCGTATGTCTTTCCCGCGGGTACCTCGCTCCCCGGCGGTGGATACCTGGTCCTCGCTGCCAACGCCGACGCCTTCCAGCAGGCCTACGGGTTCGTGCCGCACGGCGTGTTCGACGGGCAGTTGGCCAATGACGGCGAGAAGGTGGAGTTGCTCACGGCCATGGGCAACGTGATTGACCAGGTCGCCTATGGCACCACCTCGCCTTGGCCGCTGAGCGCCGCTGGCAGCGGAGCGTCGTTGGAGCTGGTGAACCCGGAGCTGGACCCGGCACTCCCGGGCAGCTGGCAATCCTCGTTCATTGCGGGAGGCACGCCGGGCGCGCCCAACTCCACGCGTGATTCTCCGGCGTCGTCCTCCTCGCTCGCGTCGTCGTCCTCGTCTTCGTCGTCGGCCAGCTCCTTGAGCACCACGGCGTCCTGCGCCTGCTCGTCGTTCTCAGGCACGCTCAGCAGCACCAGCACCGTCTCGTCATCCTCCGCCGCGGCGTCCAGCACTTCTTCCACCTCGTCATCCGTCGCCACCTCCGCCAGCGCGGGCGCATCGTCAGCCGCGGTGGCTTCGTCCGCTGCCTCCACGTCGTCCTCGGCCGCGGTCTCGTCGTCCTCGTCTTCCTCGTCGGGCGCACCCACCTCGGCGGGGCCCACCTCCACTTCCTCGTGCGGATCCTCGACGGGATCCTCCGGCGCGGCCAATGCCTCGTCTGGGAGTACGCCGACATCCAGCAGCACCGGCGGGGGAGGCGGGGATGATGG
>JBFMGU010000278.1:0-13717 GCA_040752415.1 Myxococcota bacterium | reverse complement strand
AGCCCGTGCCGCCTAACGGGAACCACGACCCGAGCGTGGCGGCACATCTCAACCTCCCCCCGAGGGGAGGTCGGCCGCCCTCGACGTGAAAGCGGTGAAATCAGCAAGGGCGGCCGGGTGGGGGGCCAACTCGCCACCACCCCGAGTGGAAACGTGAACCAGAGCAGCGGCGTAACCGGGGGTCAGATCGGCGGCGCGCAGCGACCGCCCACGCAGCTCCAGCCGGCCGCGCAGTCGTCGTCGTTGTCGCAGGCAATGCTGCGGCACACGCCCGACTGGCACTCCTGGCCCTGCGGACAGTCCGCGTCCACCTGGCACAGCCCCGTCTGGCACCCACCGTCGCTGCCCGGAGCGCACGCGCCCGACGCCTGGCACTGACCATTCAGGCACACCTCGTCCACGTTGCACTGGAACGAGGAGTAGCAGCCACCCAGCGGCTCGCACCGATCACGACGACACGCGTGCTCACGCGGGCAATCCGTGTCGATCTCGCACTCCTTGGGCGCGGAGCAGGAACCAAACGTGCACACGTACGGACGACAGCCGCCATCCGGCGTCCCACCGTCGGTGCCGCAGGTGTTCTGCGTGGCGCACGCCTCGTCGGTCAGACAGTTCTGCTCGCCAATCGCCACGCAGAGGCCGTTGTAACAGACCTCGCCGCTGGCGCAGTCGCCCTCGACGGTGCAGCCATCCGGACCGCGACAAACGTGGTCCTCCGCGCACACCATGCCGAGGTCCTGGCAGTCCTCGTCGCTGCCGCAGAACAGCGGCGGGAAGCAGCGGCCGCCGGCTCCTCCCGTCGCGGAGTTGTCACCCAGGCACTGCCAGCCGCGGAGACAGGGATCCGTCGAGGTGCAGGTGTACGGCTGACAGGTGCCGTAGTCGCAGCGCTGGCCCTGCTCACATTCGGCGTCGGAAGCACAGGCCGGGATGGGCAGGCACAGGCCGTTGCAGTACGTGCCCGCGGGGCAGTCCACGTCGGCGGCACAGCTCCGCAGCGGCATGCACTGGCCCTCCAAGCAGGCCCGGTCGGCAACGCAATCCGCATCCGTGGTGCACGCCGGCGCCACCACGCAGCGGCCGAGCAACGGGTCACACACCGAGCCATCCACGCACTCCGCGTCGGTCAGGCACCCGCCGTAGGGGACGCACACGTTGCGGAAGCACTGCAGGTCGGCACTGTTGCAGTCACTGTCGGCGGTGCACACCTGGACCTCACCGCACACGCCGCTCTCACACGCGCGACCCACGCCGCAATCCAGGTCCGTCCGACACTCCACCGCCTGCACGCAGTTGCCGTCCACGCACTGGTCTCCCTCACGGCACTCCGCATCAAGCTGGCAGAACCCGACGAAGAAGCACTGGTTGCTGAAGCAGCGGTACTGCGTGGGACAATCAAAGTCCGTCTCGCACTCCCGCGCGGGCTGGCAGAAGCCGTAGTTGCAGCGCTCGTTCTCGAAGCAGTCGGTGTCGCGCTGGCAGCCCGGCGGCGGCAGCGGCGTGCACACCCCGGCCAGGCAACCCTCGCCCTGCTCGCACTGGTCGTCGGCGGTGCAGCCGTCCGGGTCCGTGCAGGTGTGGTTGATGCACGTGCGGCCCTCGGGACAGACGTCGTCCTCACCGCACCACCACGTGAACACGCAGCGGCCCGCCACGCACGCCTGTCCATCCGGGCAGGGCGCGGTGGTGTTGTCGCAGACCACCGGGACGCAGTCGCCGTTGTCGCAGCGCTCATCCTGGGCGCACTCCGAGTCCGTGCCGCAGTCCGGGATCATCAAGCAGAAGCCCGACGCGCAATAGGTGCCCGTGTAGCAATCCCCGTCGGAGTAGCAGTACTCGGAGGGCACGCAGTCACCGCAGTTGTCGCCGGTGCAGTTGGGGCGCTGGAGGCAGAAGCCCAGGAAGCCGCACTCCTCGTCGGTGTTGCAGGTGAGCGCCGGCTCACAGCGACCCAGCGAGATGCTGCACGACTCACCCTGCGGGCACTCCGCGTTGGAGGTACACGCGGGACGCGGGCGGCACAGGCCGTTGAAGCAGCGCTCCTGCGCTGTGCAGTTGGCGTCGGTGGTACACGCGGTTGCCAGCACGCAGCGGTCCACGCTGCAGATGCGGTCGGCGGGGCACTCCTGGGAGGTGCGGCAGGGGTAGCGCGGCGTGCAGCGGCCCTCGGTGCACAACTCGTCCTCGGCGCAGCCGCCGTTGGGCGTGCACTCCGGGGGCACCACGCACTGTCCGTTGGTGCAGGTGCTGCCCGAGGGACAGGTCACGCCGGCGTCGCAGGAGACCGGCTGGCAGGTGAAGCTCACGCAGGCGCTCCCCGGCGGGCAGCTCAGGGAGCTGGTGCAGTTCTGCCAGATGCAGCGGTTCTCGACGCACTCGAAGTCGCCTGGCTCACCGCCGCAATCCACGTCCTCGAAGCACTCGATGGGAGACTGGCAGACGCCGAGCTGGCAGAACTTGTTGGGCGGGCAGTCCGCGCTGGTCTCGCACCGCGGCACGCCGTAGCCCACGCACAGCCCGCTCAGGCACGCCTCGCCCTGGCCGCAGTTGGCGTCGGTCTCGCACTCGGAGACGGCGGCCTGGCACGTGTGCTCGATGCAGACGGCGCCCTCGCCCATCCAGGCGCACGCCACGTCCTCCCAGCACAGCAGGCGCGGCCAACACCGCTCGCCCACGCAACGGCTGTCGTCGTTGCAGTCCGAGTCCGCCGTGCAGGAGCCGGGCTGGCACTGGTCAAACTGGCACACCTCCCCGGCGGCGCAATCCGCGTCGACGCTGCAGTCCGGCACCGGCTGACAGAACCCGCCCCCGCAGTACGTTCCCGGTGGGCAGTTCCCGTCGGTGTAGCAGCCCCGGATCTGCTCACAACGACCCGCGATGCACGCGCGCCCGGCGGGGCACTCGGCGTCATTGCCGCTGGGGCACGGGATGATCTCGGTGCAGGCGCGCACCAGCAGGTCGCACACCTGGCCGCTGGGGCAGTCCGCGTCGGCGGCGCACTCACCAGCCGGCGCGCAGATGCCGTTGTAGCAGACGTTGCCCGCACCGCAGTCCCCGTCGACGGTGCAGCCGGGAAGCGGCACACAGCTGAACTCCACGCAGGTGAAGCCCAGGCCGCAATCTCCCGCGAGGCGGCACTGCCCGGTGAACACGCAGAGACGACCATCCGGCGTGTTCTGGCACTCATCACCCTCGCGACAATCCTCGTTGCCACCGCACTCCTGCCACGGGTAGCAACGCTGCGCTTCACCGCAGTAGTAGCCTTGCGGGCAGTCCTCGAAGTCCTCGCACTCGCCGCGCGGGTAGCACCAGCCCAGGTGGCAGTACTCGTTGGAGAAGCAGTCGACGTCGGTCTCACAGCCGGGCAGCCCCACCTCGAAGCAGAGGCCGCCGTAGCAAGCGTTGTAGTCGGGGCAGTCCGCGTCGGTCTGGCAGCCGTCCGGGGCGTTGCAGCGGTTGTTGATGCACTCCTGACCCTCGTAGCACTCGTCGGGACCGCGGCAGAACAGCGGCGGCAGGCAGCGACCACCACCACACGTCCAGCCCACGGAACACTGCGCGTCCTCGGTGCACTCGGTGGCCTGGCACTGCTGGTTGTCGCAGCGGAAGCCCTCGGGGCACTCGGCGTCGGAGCCGCAGTCTGGAGCGGGGATGCAGAACTGGCCGTTGCAGCGCGTGCCGGCGGGGCACGGGTCACCGCCAAAGCCGCACTGGTAGAACTCCTGGCAGCGGTCGCCGACACAGCGCTGGTTGTCGCCGCAGTCATCCCGCGTGGTGCACTCGATGATCGGACGGCACGCACCCGCGGTGGAATCACAGAACTGTCCTTCCGGACAATCCAGGTCCCGACGACAACCGGGGTTCGGCTCGCACAGTCCGTTGGCGCAGTTGCCCAGCGGCGCGCAGTCCACGTCGGTGCTGCATCCGCCCGCGGGCACGCAGCGCCCCGTCACACAACCATAACCTTCCGCGCAATCCGACGAGCGCTGGCACGCCACCTGGAGGCACCGGCCTTCCACGCAGTTGAGACCAGGGTCGCACTCGAGGTCGGAGCCGCAGGGGTTCTGGACCTGGCACACGCCGTCCTGGCAGGCCTCGTCGGCGGCGCAAGTGGCGGGAGGACAGGTGGCCAGGCAGACGCCGTTGCGACACGCGTTGCCGCTGGGGCAATCCCCGTCGGCGGCGCACTCATCCACCACGCAGATGCCCGCCACACAACGCCGCCCGTCGACGCACTCGGAATCATCCAGGCAGGAGGGCCGCGGGACGCAGGCGCCACGGGAGCAGACCAGGCCGGTGTCGCAGTCGTTGTCGCGCTGGCATTCGTTGGCAATGGCCACGCACACGCCGCCCACGCAGCCCTGACCCTGCTCGCACTGGTCGTCGGAGGTGCAGCCGCCTTGCGTCGCCACGCAGAACCCGCCCTGGCACTCCCACGTCACGCCCGGGCTGGGCCGACAATCCGCCGCGGTGGTGCACTCCGGCAGCGGCTGGCAGACGCCCAACGCGCAATCGAATCCGGCGGGGCAAGGCCGCGTGTCGCTGCAGTCCGCGGGGACACACACGGAGAACTCGCACAGCTGACCGGGCTCGCAGTCGTCGTCGATCTGGCAGGGGCCGGTTTGTCCGCCGCTGCTGGAGGAGCTGCTGCTGCTGCTCGACGTGCTGCTGGTGCTGCCGTTGCCTCCACCGCCGGAGCTGGTGGTGCCCTCCTGCACGCCCGGTTGCGTGGGGTTGGGACAGCCCAGCAATCCCAGGGCAAGCACGAGTGATGAGGCGAGGAGCAGATTCTGACGAGGCATGCGCGTGGACATGGGGCACCTGTGCGTGATGCGGCTCCAATTGGACACCGTGGGCGTCCTGCATGGAAAGGGCCAACGCCGCGTCCCCGGCGATCCAACGCAAACCTGCGTCATGCCGAGGGATTTCCCGGCCATGTGCCCCACGCCCCGGTGTGTTGGCAAGCGGTGTTAGGAACCTAGCGGCGACGCGCGAAGGACGGATCCACGCTCATTTCACCGCCAGGGACAGCGCGTAGTCGGGTCCGCTGACGGTGATCCGTTCCCCCCACGTCCCCAGCTCGACGTTGAAGGTGCGTCGCACGGCGGTGGCGCCATCCGCGGTCCCCATGCGCACGGGCTCGGAGGAGCTCACGTTGAGCATGCGCGTGGGGTGGTCGGTGACCTTGACGGTGATGGTGCTGTCCGGGCCAAAGCGGAAGACCACGTCAAACGACGGCGGGACCGTACCCAGCTCACCCTTGGGCGCATTGCCCAGGGCGGTCCCGTCGACACGCACCTCCACCTCACGCGTGGCCACGTAGGAGAGGCCCTTGCTCGCCGGGAGCGCGGGCGCGTCGGGCGCAATCTGCCACGTCGTCACGGCGGTCCCGGGGGCGCGCTCCGACGTCTCGGGCTGGGCAACGGGGGCACGCTCTTGCGTCTCCGGCTGCGTCCCCGACGGTGCGGCGTTGCTACCCCCGCGCTCCTCGTTCCGCGACGGACGCGACGGTGGCGGCGTGCGCGGACGGATCCTCACCGACGGAGGATCGGGGATCTGCGGCGCGCCGGGCGCACTCATCATGGGCCCCAACGGCTGCGTGGCGTGACGCTGGTACCAGTACGCTCCGTATGCCGCACCACCCGCGAGCAGCACCGCGGCCAGCGTCATCACCACCGCGCGCCCTGCCCCGCCCGGCGCCTCCACGTCGTCATCCGCGTGGTGCGCGCGTGAAACCAGGGGCTCACCGGGAGGCAGTCCCGCGTCGGGCGGCAGGGTCATTTCCTGCGTGGGCGGCAGTGACGAGGTCAACGACTCGTCCACCGCGTTCATCCATCCCGGCGAGCGCGCGTCGTCGGAAATGGCGCGGGCCACGGGGTTGGCGGCCTCACGCGTACCACCCTGCTTGCCACTGTCCGACGGGGTGCGCTGTTTGCCGCTGTCGGAGGGCGTGTGCGCCGCGGGCGGGGTCTCCTTGGCGGCGGGGAACTGTCCGGTGATGCGCGCCACCACGGCCGGTGTCTCGACGGGGGGCAGTGCGCGCTCCAGGTAGTCCGCCAGCGTGGTCTCACGCACATGCGGGAAGTCACGAACGCGAATCCCTTCCAACGCGTCGAGGACCTGGCGGGCGCTGGCGAATCTCTCGTCCACGTTCCGCGCCAGGCACCGGCGCACGATCTCCTCGAACCCCGCGGGCAGGTCCGCGCGCAGCGTCGTCATCGGCGGCAGCTCGGCGCGGCGGATCAGGTCCAGGAGCGCCAGCCCCTTCTCACCCTTGCGCGCGAAGGGATGGTGCAGCGTGGTGAGCTCATGCAGGACGATGCCCAGGGAAAACACGTCGCTGCGCTGGTCGATCTCCAGGCCCTCCGCCTGCTCCGGTGACACGTAGGCCAGCTTCCCGACGAGACCACTGTCCCCGCCCTCGGGGAGCGGCATCTTGAGCACGGCCTTGACGACGCCAAAGTCGGTGAGCTTGACGTCGCCCTCCAGGGAGAGGAGCACGTTCTGGGGGCTGACGTCGCGGTGGATGATGTTGAGCGACGCGCCGTTGCGGCCTTTCTTGCGGTGCGCGTAGTCCAGCGCCCGGGCCAGCGCGCCGCCGACGTAGAGCGCCTCCCCCATGGGCACCGGCGTCTCCTTCCGACGGTGGTGATCCAGGAACGCGCGTAGGTCGAGTCCCTGCACGTACTCCATGGCCATGAAGTAGTGCCCGTCGATGGAGCCGTGGTCATGCAGCTGCACGATGTTCTGGTGCGTCAGCTGCGCAACCAGCGCGGCCTCCCGCAGGAACATGGAGACGAACTCACTCTGCGTGGCCAGCTGCGGAAGGATCCGCTTGATGACGACGACCTTCTCGTATCCCGCCACCGCGCCGCCCGCGCCGTGGTCCACCGCGAGATACACCTCGCCCATCCCGCCGGTGGCCAGCTTCTCCTCCAGCGTGTAACGACCGAACGGCTGCGACTGGGCGGTCATCTTGCGTGCGCGTTGTAGCGGAGGTGGCCGCCGGTTTCACCTTCCGGACCACACGTTGGCCACGCTGCAGCTGGGTCACAACTCCGGCATGAGGGTGCCGTCGATGATCTCGCCCTTGATGGACGGCGGCAGCGCCTCAAGGTCGGCCCTCGTGGCGTGCAACTTGGGCTTGGCGGCGGCGACCATGGCGTCATTCTACGTCCCAGCGCGGGTGCCGCCAGCGTCCGTTCCAGCCACCAGCCGCTCCACCCGTTCCAGCACGCTGAGCGCGTTCATCATGCCCTTGTAGACGTACAGCGCGCCGGGCAGCTCCTCGCCCATCACCTTCTCGCTGACGCGGAGCCGCTCGCTGACGGCAAAGACGATCCGCTGCGGCAGCCCCTTCTCGACGAGCTCCACGCGCTTCCACACCGCCTGGCGCGACCAGAAACCCATCACCTCCAGGTAGACGCACTCCCCGCTCTGCTTGTGGATGAAGACCAGGTCGGGCACGCACACGCCGACACCAGGCAGGTTGAGGATGTCCGCGTTGGGCTGGACCTCAAACGGTGTGTCCATGCCGCGGACGCGCTGGGCCAACGCCTGCACCTCGTCGGGGAGGTGGGCGTAGGGGTCGTCTTCCTCCACGCGCAGGTCCGGGCAGCCGCCCTTCATGCGGAACGTGAGGCTCTGCCGCTCCTTGCCCCACTTGACCTCCGCCTCCAGCTCGAAAGCGTCGCACGCCTTGAGGTCCGGCAGCAGCATGGCGAGCGAGAGGCCGTAGCGCGTGGTGCTCTCGAACATGCTGAACGGGCCGTCGATCTCCAGCCGGTATCCGCCGCCCCGGAGCGAATCCACCGTCGCCAGGAGCCTCAGGAACTTCATCCGACGGAACAGGTGCCGGTACCCCGTGGGAGAGGCACAGCGCACCTCCACCGTCATGCGCACCGCCCGCAGCAGCACGCCCTGGGCCTGCGCGTCGTCGTAGCGAGCCACCAGGTCCGTGGCGGTGATGGCCGGGACGCTGCGCAGCAGGTGTGCGCCCTTGAGGTCCGCGTAGAGCGCGCGCTCCAGCTCCGTCGTCGACATCTCGCGCTGGGTGGCAATCTCCTGGAGCAACGCGGCACGGTCAAAGGGGGTGTTCCACGCCAGGTTCCGTCGGGCTTCCGCGCCGAGCAGGAAGAGCTGTCGACGGATGTCCGTGGGGTCCAGGTCCTCCGGCGCGTCGAACTCGCAGCGATCCCCGATGAGCTTGCACAGCCCGTCGGCCATGCGCTTCTCGTTGGGCAGCACTTCCAGCGACCCCAGCGCGTCCTCCAGCTCGTCCCGCGTACGGCCCACGTGCTCCCGCGCGATCTGCAGGAACACCTCCGCCAGCTCCACCGCGCGCGCCCGACGGGCCGCATCCAGCGGAATGAGGTGCAGCTCCTTGCGCACCCGGCGCGCGTCGACGAGGTCAGCGGTAAGCAACGTGATCCCTCCGTCGCTGGCTGATGAACGCCTCGGCGGTGCCGGCGCTGACCAGCTCGTAGAGCACCGCGCGCTTCTCCCCCTGCTTGCGCAGGATCCGACCCAGCCGCTGCACGTGCTCGCGGACGCTGCCGCTGCCGGAGATGACAATGGCCACGTTGGCCTCCGGCACGTCGACACCCTCGTTGAGCACCTTGGAGGTGGCAATGACGCCGTAGGTTCCCTCGCGGAAGAGCTGGAGGATCTCGCTGCGCTCCTTCACGCGGGTCTGGTGCGTGATGACGGGCACCAGGAACCGTCGGCTCACCGTGTACGCCGTGGCGTTGTCCTGTGTGAACAGGATGACCCGGTCGTGTCGGTGCTGGTGCAGCAGCTCTTCCACCATCTGCAGCTTGGTGGTGGCCGCCAGTGCCAGCTCGCGTTGTCGACGGTAGGCCATCATGGCCCGGCGCCCCTCCACGCTGCGTGACGACGCGATGATGAACCGGCTCCAATCCTGCGGGCTGCGGACGCGGATGCCCTCGCTCTCCAGGAAACCGCGGTAGACCGCGCGCGCCTCCTCGTATTCCGCGCGTTCCTGCGGCGTGAGCTCGGCCACCAGCTGCACGGTCTCGTACTCCGCCAGGTAGTCGCCGCTGAGCTCCGTGATGTCACGACGGTACACCGTGGGCCCCACCAGCTCACCCAGGCGGACCTCGCCTCCGTCGGTGCGCTCCGGGGTGGCGGTCAGGCCCAGCCGGAACGGCGCCAGCGAGAAGCGCGCGGCCTGCGAGTACACACCGCCGGGAAGGTGATGACACTCGTCGAAAACGATGAGGCCGAAGCGGTTCCCCAGGTGCTCCATGTGCATGTACGCGGAGTCGTACGTGGTCACCGTGAGCGGTTGCACGTCGTGGTCACCGCCGCCCACCACGCCCACGGGGATGTCGAAGCTCTGGCGAAGCAGGTCGTACCACTGGCGCACGAGATCCAGCGTGGGCGCCACCACCAGCGTGCTGCGACGTTTCCGGTCGATGGCCATCACCGCCACGTGCGTCTTCCCCGCGCCCGTGGGCAGCACCACCACGCCGCGACCGCGCGCCGCCTGCCACGCGTCCAGCGCCTCCTGCTGGTACGGCCGGGGCTCCCGGTGGGCCCGCGCCCCGACGGAGAGCTCCGCGTAGCCGCGTGCGTCATCCTGGTAGGGGACCTTGCCCCGGTGCAGCGTGGTGACGACGTCCGCGTAGGCCACGGCGGGTGCGCGGTGACAGCCGGCGCGCGCGTCCCAGGTGCACCCGGGCAGCGTCCGGTCGGACGGGGTGAGGCCGCGCACCTCCAGGGTGCCTGAGCGGAAGCTGAGCTGGAGCATGGAGCCGGATTCCAAGGGACCGGGTGTATGCCCAGGGTCGGGCGGGATGACAACGCCGCTGGGTGGCTCAGGGTCCGGCCCGCGGCCCCCATGGGTTTGACGCAGCGACGAAAGCGGATTACGTCCGCCGCCATTTCGGTTCCCGGGAACCAATTCGCCGACGGTGCCGGCGCCGGAAACAGAGGTGCTTCCATGGTGAACTGCTCCAACTGCGGCAGGGAGAACGCGGACCACTTCAACTTCTGCCTCGACTGCGGCACGGAGCTGACCAAGGGGCCCGCCGCCGCCGCTCCGCCTCCCGCTCCTTCCTCCCCCGTCGTCGCGCCGCTGGCGCCCGCGCCGGTCACCAGCCCCTCGGTGCCCATCAGCTCGTTGCCGCCCCCGCCGTCGGTGTTCACCGCTCCCCCGCCGGTGGCGCCCAGCCCGGCCAGCCCGTTCGGCTCGCCGCTGACGCCGCTCAGCGCCGCCGCCGCCACGCTCTCGGCACCGCCCAGCACCAACAGCGGCTTTGGCGCGGTCCGGACCGAGGTGGGCGCGGGCGGCACGGCCCGTCCCTCCGCGGCGCAGCACACGCCCACCGCGGCCTCGTTCACGCCCGGCCCGCTTCCCCCCGTCTCCACGACGATGGGCCAGGTCTGCCCCACCTGCCAGGCGCCCGTCCCCGCCGGGATGCGCTTCTGCGGCAGCTGCGGCACGCGCCTGGATCCCAGCGCCCCGCCCCCGCCGGGCGGCGCCGCGGCCAGCAAGACGCAGTTCATGCACGTGGCCGACGTGGCGGCGCTGGTGCAACCCAAGGCCCGGCTCATCCTCATTGACCAGCAGGGCAAGGAAGGCACCAACTTCACGCTCAAGCCGGGCGACACCCCGTGCGGCCGCGTCAACGGCGCCATCCTGTTCATCGACGACATGTTCGTCTCGCCCACGCACTGCACGTTCCGCTTCAACAACAACAAGCTCAACGTGAAGGACAACGCCAGCCTCAACGGCGTGTACTTCCGCCTGCGCGCGGAGATTGAGCTGCAGCACGGCGACCTGATCCGCATGGGGCGTCAGCTGATGCGTTTTGAGTCGGAGAGCAGCATTCCCGCGGAGACCATTGCCCGCGGCGCCGACGACGACAGCCGCCTGTGGGGCACGCCGGATCCCAAGCCCTTTGGCCGCGTGGTGCAGGTGATGGAGGACGGTCGCCTGGGTGAGGTGCGCCTGTTGCGCGGCACCGAGGTGAAGCTGGGCCGCGAGGTGGGCGACATCGTCTTCCCGCAGGACGGCTTTGTCTCCGGGCAGCACTGCGTGTTCAGCCAGCGGGCGGGTCGCGTCTTCCTGCGCGACGTGGGCAGCAGCAACGGCACCTACGTGCGCATCCGTGGCGAGCGCGACCTGGGCCAGGACGACTTCCTGCTGGTGGGCAACCAGCTGTTGCGCGTGGACATGCGCTGAGGTTCCGGTAGCACCATGGCTGTCACCATCACCCTGCCGTTCGAGAAACCCGTCCAGGCCCTGGAGGAGAAGATCGCGGAGCTGCGTCGCATGGGCGTGGCGCCGCGGATGGAGACGGAGATCCGCAAGCTGGAGGCGCGCGCGGAGGCCCTGCGCACGCAGATCTTCAGCCGGCTGACGCGCTGGCAGATGGTGCAGCTCTCCCGGCACCCGCAGCGTCCCTACACGCTGGATTACATCAGCCACATGATGACGGACTTCACCGAGCTGCACGGTGACCGCCGCTTCTCCGACGACGAATCCATTGTGGCGGGGTTTGCGCGGCTGGGCGAGCAGGCGGTGATGGTGATTGGGCACCAGAAGGGTCGTGGCACCAAGGAGAACATGCGCCGCAACTTCGGCATGCCGCACCCGGAGGGCTACCGCAAGGCGCTGCGCCTCATGAAGCTGGCGGAGCGCTTCAACCGTCCCATCCTCACCTTCATTGACACCGCCGGCGCGTACCCGGGCATCGGCGGTGAGGAGCGTGGTCAGAGCCAGGCCATTGCGGAGAATCTCGAGGAGATGATGAAGCTGCGCGTGCCGCTCATCTCCACGGTGATTGGTGAGGGCGGGAGCGGCGGCGCGTTGGCGCTGGGCGTCACCGACCGCATCAACATGCTCCAGTACACCACGTACTCCGTCATCTCCCCGGAGGGCTGCGCCTCCATCCTCTGGCGTGACGCCTCCAAGGCCGAGCGCGCCGCCGACGAGATGAAGCTCACCGCGCCGGACCTGGAGAAGCTGGGCGTGGTGGACGAGATCGTGCCGGAGGCGCGTGGCGGCGCGCACCGCGACCCGGGCGTGACCGCGGCCAACCTGGAGAGGGTGTTGCTGCGCCAGCTCAAGGAACTGATGTCCATGGACCCCGAGCAGCGCATCCACGATCGCCGCGCCAAGTTCCGGGCCATGGGCGTGGTCCTGGAGCCGGTGAGCGAGCCGGAGGCGCGGACCCGCGCCCGTCGGGCGGCGCGTCACCACGAGAAGCCGAGCTGAGCCTGCGGATTCACGAAGCGGGTGGGCGGGTGAGTGGCGCCCTGGAGTGCGGTGCGACAACGACCAGGCGCCACGACGTGAAGCACCGCCCTAGATCGTGATCGCACGTCAGCGGGCTTCCGACGTGGAAGCGAAGACGGGGATGCCTGATCCAGGGCGGTGCTCTGCCGCTTTCACGACGGAGCGCGTTGCGGCACCGCACTCCAGGGCGCCGTTCACCCGCGCACCCGCTCCGTGATCCCGTCGTGAGCCTGAGCACGCTCGTCCGTCGCGGAGCGGAGGCGTGGGCGCTAGGATGGCCCCATGTCCACGTCCCTGAGACTTCCGAACATCCTGGTGTTGGGCGTTGCGCTGCTGGCGCCGGCGCTCCTGCGCGCGGAAGCGCCGTACGTGATGGACGCGCGTGTGGTGACGTCGGAGACCGGGCGCGCCGAGCGCGTGGAGGTCCGCGTGCTGGGCGGCGTCCAGCCCGTGACCGGGAAGCTGTACCTGGCGCGCGCGGGTGAGGCGTTCCAGGAGGTGGAGCTGAGGCCGGGCGCGTCGGAGGGGTGGCTGGTGGCGGAGGTGCCGGAGGGGTACCAGGCGCGGCCGTTCGGCTACTACGTCACCATCGCCGACGCCGAGGGATTGACCGCCAACTCCGGTTCTCCGTCGGAGCCGCGCTTCCACGCACCGGATGAGCCGCCCGTCCCCGACGGAACCGGCGCCGCCGCCCCGCCCGCCACGACGGAAGAAGCCCCCTCGCTACCTCCGTCCGCGCCCCCCGCCGCACCGGAGTCCGCGCCGCAGGCCGCACCGGAGCCCCCGCATCCGCCCGCCGCGTCGACGGAGGCGGAGCCGCGCGTGCAGAAGCGTCGACGGGTGCGCACGCAGCGCGTGGTGGAATGCTGCGGGATTCCCATCTGGGGTGGTGGTCGCAATCCGCTGTTCCTGATTGGCGCGCTGACGGCGGGCGCGCTCTCGCTCTTGAGCGCGGGCATCTCGGTGTTGTTCCTCATTGACCTCGGGCAGGCGCAGTCCATGGTGCGCGCGCTGAGCCGGGCGGAGGACCGCGGCTACCGCATGCCCTCCAACTGCACCAACTGGGGCCAGTGCCGTGAGAAGTACGACCGCGCCCTGATTGGCGACGTGGTGGGCCTGGTCCTGTCCGCGCTGGCGACGTTGGGACTGGGCACCGCGGCCTTTGCCCTGCTCATCCTGGGAAGCGCCATCCGCACCGAGTGAGCGTCACGCGGATCGCGAAGACCTCGCGGTGGGGAGCATGGAAGGTGCTGTCGCGGTGCGTCGTTGAACCATCAGCCATGTGCGCCCTGGCTCTGCTACCATGTTGCGGACACGGAGGCTGAATGCGCATCCCACACCCGGATCATCCGCCGTCACCGGGCTCGGACCCCTCCCCTGAGCACGAGCGTCCCGCCCACCCCGCGGCCATCTACCGTCCCGCCCGGCGCAGCTTCCTCTCGCGACACGGAA
>JBFMGU010000277.1:0-13729 GCA_040752415.1 Myxococcota bacterium | reverse complement strand
GTCCACCCATGCGCGGCCGCCGCGTGTTCCCCGTCGTCGCGAGGTCCCGGGCCGCGCTCGGCCACTGAGGACGCACTCGGCGCTGGCCAGGGCGGCGAGGGCCCGCCGCACTCCAGGGTCGCGCCTCACGTCTGCAATCCCGATGGACTGAGTTCGTCCCGCTCCGTCCTTGACAATGATTGACACATTCACATCGTGTCATTGACATCCATACACTCGCTTAACCACCTGAAATCACTGAGTCTATTGCCTCTGGATTCACGGCGTGTACTTTTGACAACCGTGACTTGGAGGCACGGGATGGCGCGGATTCAGTTGACGGGGGCGGTGCCGGCGGACGCGGCGGGGATCCTGGGTGAGGACGCGCTGGGGTTCGTGGCGGAGCTGGCCACCCGGTTTGGTCCGGCGCTGCGCGAGCTGCTGGCGGCGCGACGCGTCCGGCAGGCCCAGTGGGACTCCGGCTGGCGCCCCGACTTCCTCGCCGAGACGCGCGGCATCCGGGAAGGCGGGTGGAAGGTGGCGCCGCTGCCGGCGGACCTCCTGGATCGTCGCGTGGAGATCACCGGGCCGGTGGACCGCAAGATGGTGGTGAACGCGCTCAACAGCGGCGCCAACGTCTTCATGGCGGACTTCGAGGATTCGCTCTCCCCCACCTTCGAGAACGTGGTGCTGGGCCAGGTGAACCTCCACGACGCGGTGCGACGCACCATCCGCTTCGTCGCGCCGGACACCGGCAAGGTCTATGAGCTGGCGCAGCAGACCGCGGTGCTGCTGGTGCGCCCGCGCGGCCTGCATCTCGTCGAGCGACACGCCACGCTCGACGGCGCCGCGGTGCCCGCCTCCCTGTGGGACTTCGGCCTCTTCCTCTTCCACAACGCCCGCGAGCAGCTCTCCCGCGGCACCGGCCCGTACTTCTACCTGCCCAAGCTGGAGGGCCACCGGGAGGCGCGCTGGTGGAATGACGTCTTCGTCTTTGCGCAGGAGAAGCTCGGCATCCCGCGCGGGACCATCAAGGCCACCGTGCTCATCGAGACGCTGCCCGCGGCCTTCGAGATGGACGAGATCCTGTCCGAGCTGCGCGAGCACTCCGCGGGCCTGAACTGCGGCCGTTGGGATTACATCTTCAGCTTCATCAAGAAGACCCGTCAGGATCCCCACGCGGTGATGCCCGACCGCGCGCTGGTCACCATGACCCAGCCGTTCATGCGCGCGTACACGCAGCTGCTCATCAAGACCTGTCACCGTCGGGGCGTGCACGCCATGGGCGGGATGGCGGCGCAGATCCCCATCAAGGACGACGCCGCGGCCAACGAGGCGGCGCTGCAGAAGGTCCGGGCGGACAAGCTGCGCGAGGTCACCGACGGTCACGACGGAACCTGGGTGGCCCACCCCGGCCTGGTGCCGGTGGCGCGTGAGATCTTTGACGCGCACCTGAAGGGCCCCAACCAGCTCCACCGCCTGCGTGACGACGTGCAGGTGACCGCGCTGGACCTGCTCAAGGTGCCGGAGGGCGCGCGGACCATGGAGGGGTTGCGCCACAACGTGCGCGTGGGCATCCGCTACGTGGAAGCCTGGCTGCGCGGCCAGGGCTGCGTGCCCTTGTTCCACCTCATGGAGGACGCGGCCACCGCGGAGATCTGTCGCGCGCAGATCTGGCAGTGGCTGCACCACGGCGCGCTGCTCTCCGACGGAGGAAGGCTCACGCGCGAGAAGTTCCTCACCGTGGTCCAGGAGGAGATGGGCGCCATGGACTTGACGCGCGGACGCTTCACGGAGGCGCGCGAGCTGTTCGTGAAGCTGTGCACCGCCGACGAGTTCACCGAGTTCCTCACCCTGCCCGCCTACGAGCGCCTGCAGGATTGATCTTTCAACCGACCACGCCGGGGCCCTTGCACCCGCGCCTGGTCACGACGGGAGAAGTCATGGTTGTCGCCAAGAAGGATGAGTTCGTCACGCAGCTTCCCGCCCGCCGCTGGGACGGCGTGGTGCGCCCCTACTCACAGAAGGACGTGGAGCGCCTGCGCGGCAGCATCCGGATCCAGCACACGCTGGCGGACCTGGGCGCGCGTCGGTTGTGGGACCTGCTGCACCAGGAGCCGTACGTGGCGGCGCTGGGCGCGCTGACCGGCAACCAGGCCGTGCAGATGGTGCGGGCGGGCCTGAAGGCCATCTACGTCAGCGGCTGGCAGGTGGCGGCCGACGCCAACATCTCCGGCCACATGTACCCGGACCAGAGCCTCTATCCCGTCAACAGCGTCCCGCACGTGGTGCAGCGCATCAACCAGGCCCTGCAGCGCGCCGACCAGATCGACCACAGCGAGGGCAAGAACGAGCGCTACTGGTTCGCGCCGCTGATTGCCGACGCGGAGGCCGGATTCGGCGGACCACTCAACGCCTATGAGCTGATGAAGTCGCTGATCGAGGCGGGCGCCTCCGGCGTGCACTTCGAGGACCAGCTGGCCAGCGAGAAGAAGTGCGGCCACCTGGGCGGCAAGGTGCTGGTGCCCACCAGCCAATTCATCCGCACGCTGACCGCGGCGCGCCTGGCCGCGGACGTCATGGGCGTGCCCACGCTGCTGATCGCGCGTACCGACGCCAACAGCGCGCAGCTCATCACCTCCGACGTGGACGAGCGCGACCGCGAGTTCATTGCCAGCCCGGAGCGGACCCCGGAGGGCTTCTTCCGCATCAAGGGTGGGCTGAAGGCGGCCATTGCGCGCGGCCTGGCCTACGCGCCCTACGCGGACCTCATCTGGTGTGAGACCTCCACGCCGGACCTCAAGGAGGCGGCGGAGTTCGCGGAGGCCATCCAGGCGCGCTTCCCCGGGAAGCTGCTGGCGTACAACTGCTCGCCCTCGTTCAACTGGAAGAAGCACCTGGACGACGCCACCATTGCCAGGTTCCAGCGCGAGCTGGGCGCCATGGGCTACAAGTTCCAGTTCGTGACCCTGGCGGGCTTCCACTCGCTCAACCACGGCATGTTCGAGCTGGCGCGCGGCTACCGTGACCACGGCATGGCCGCGTACACCAAGCTGCAGCAGGCGGAGTTTGCCAGCGAGAAGGATGGCTACACCGCCACGCGCCACCAGCACGAGGTGGGCACCGGCTACTTCGACGAGGTGGCGCAGGTGATCAGCGGCGGCACGGCCAGCACGCTGGCGCTGCACGAGTCCACCGAGGCGCACCAGTTCTGAGTGTGCTGGGGTCGGCGCATCTGCCTACACTGGCCGCATGGCCGCCCACATCGGAATCGTTGCCTGCTCCGCCGAGGGCGCTGCGCTCTGCTACCGCACCATCTGTGCCGTCGGCGCGGAGCAACTGGGCCCGCACGACCACCCCGAGGTGTCCGTTCATTCGCTTCCGCTCGCGCGATACGTCGATCACATCGAGCGCAATGACTGGCGTGGCGTGGCCGGGCTGATGCTCGCGTCCGCAGAGAAGCTCGCCCGCTGTGGCCCGCGTTTCCTGATCTGCCCCGACAACACCGTCCACCAGGCCTTCCCTTTCCTGGAGGGTCGCTCGCCGCTGCCGTGGTTGCACATCGCAGACGTCGTCGCGGCGGAGGCGGTGCGGCGTGGATACCGCAAGGTCGGGCTCACCGGGACGCGCTGGCTCGTGGAAAGTGACGTCTATCCGTCCCGCCTGAAGAACCACAACATCAGCTTCGTGCGGCCAACCCGCGACGAGCGCGCGGAGGGCAATCGCATCATCATGGCTGAGCTGGTGCGCGGCATCTTCACCGCCGGACAGGTGGCCTTCTATCAGCGCGTCATCTCACGCATGCGCGACCAGGAATGCGACGCCGTCATTCTCGGCTGCACCGAGATCCCACTCATCATGAACGACACCAATTCGCCGCTGCCGACATTGGACTCGACGAGGTTGCTGGCTCGAGCCGCGGTGGCACGGGCGCTCGACTCCGACGCTGCGCGCCCGGGGTAGGTTTCACCAGGTTGGTGCGTTGCCACCCGCCCAGGCGCGGTAGCGGCGGGAACGTGGTATGCCTGCGGAGATGTCCACCGACGCGCTCCCTCCGTCCTGGCCACGCCGCGCATGAGGGTCGAGTACGTCTCCCATGCGTCGCTGCGGATGGTGGCCGGCGGGACGACGCTGCTGACCGATCCGTACTTCTTCCTCGACCCGCTCGAGGCCCAGCTGGCCACGTTCTTTCCGCCGCGCACGCTGACCGTCGAGGATTTCGGCCCGCTGGACGTCGTCTACTGCTCGCACTTCCACAGCGATCATTCGCATCCGCGCACGCTGGCGCTGCTGAGGGACCGCATCCGCACCTTGGTGATTCCCGCCGGGCGCCGGGCGCTCCTGTCACGGCTCAAGAAGCTCGGCTTCCAGGACGTCGTGGAGCTCGAGGACGAAGCGCCAGTCACGCTCCACGGCTTCACGCTGACATCGTACCTGCACCCCAACGACGTCGACAGTGCGCTCATCGCGCAGGCGGAGGGCCAGGCGGTGCTGCACGCCAATGACTGCGTGTTGTCATCGGAGACACTGGCGCGCATGCGCGCGGCAACACCCATCGACGTGGCGTTCATGCCGCACACCATGGTGCAGGACCTCTACCCGCTGCTCCTGCCGCGCGGCAGGGAGGTGCTGCGGCGTCTTGGCGCGGTGCGGGAGGCGCAAGCACGCCAGCTCCTCGGCGACGGCGTTGCCGCGCTCCGGCCGAAGCTGCTCGTTCCGTACGCTTACGGAATCGCCTACCTCAACGAGGACCAGCTGGAGCTCAACACCGTCGGGCGGACGCTGCCCGCGCAGTTCCTCGCGGAGGTGCAGGCTCGCCTGCCCGAGCAACGCGGCGCCCTCATGCGCCCCGGTGACGTCGTGGATGTGGCATCCCTGGATATCGTACGCGGATCCTGCGCGCGGGATTGGGGTGCCACCGAGGAGGAATACCTCGCTGCACTGCGCGCGTTTGCCGCCGAGGGTGGAGCGGGAACACAGCGGCCCTCGTTCGGTGAGCCCGAGGAGTGCGAGGCGCTGCTCCGACGACACTTTGCCCACCGGCTCTGGCTCGGGCTCCCGTCGCTGTTGCGTCGCCAGGTGGTCAGCTTCCACGTCGTGGGCGAAACGCGACGAAAGACGTGGTCCTATGATTTCGCCGCCAAGGCGCTCGTGGAGGGGATTCCCCGTCCGCCGGTACTGGAAATCACCCTTCCAGCAAGCTCCATCACCAACATGCTGGAACACCCCGCCGAATACGACCCCTTCATGGCGCTCTACAGCCATCGCATCTCCTTCCGTTCACCCCTGGCCGGCGTGGGCTCCGCCGAGTCGGAAGTGGCGGCGTACGAGGAGACCTTTGTGTTGTTGTTTTCGCGCTGACGGTGGGGAGCCGGTGGACGGCCCGCGTTCACGACGGCGTCTCACTTCCTGCGGTCCTTGCGACGCTGTTGCTCCAAGCTGTCCAGGAGCAGGTTGAGCCCATACTCGAACTCGTTCGCGTAGGCGTAGCCGGGCTTCAACACGTGCTGCACCACCAGCTCGCTGAGGTGGGGGTACGCGTCGACCGGCATGTCCTTCATGATGCTGGCCGCGACCTTCTCCAGCTCCTCCGTGTTGCTGAACGGCAGATTGAGCTCCTGCAGCGCGAAGCCATAGATGTAGCTGTCCAGGGCGGAGAACGCGTGGGCCGCCAGCTCGACGGAGAACCCGGCGTTCCGCAAGCACCCGAGGACGGCGTCGTGGTGCCGCAACGTTGCTGGACCCGGGTTGGCGCGTGACTCCAGCACGCCAATCGCCCAACGGTGGCGCTTGAGCGCCGCGCGGGCCGAGAGCGCGCGCTGGCGCATGGCCGTCTTCCAGTCGACGCCCACCGGAAGATCGATCTCGCTGAACACGGCGTCGACCATGCCATCCAGGATCTCGTCCTTGTTGGCGACGTGGTAGTACAGCGACATCGCCTCGACCCCGAGCTTCTCGGCCAGCTTGCGCATGGTCAGCGACGCCACACCTCCTTCGTCGGCAACAGCCATGGCGGCGCGCAAGACCCGTTCCCTGGTCAATGGCGCCCGCGCCCCGCCACCCGCTTTGCTCCTGACAGCCATCTGATTCCCTCCGGGCTCTCCCAGGCGCGCACGCCGGACAACCACGCCTGGACAACCTTACACCATAAGTCCGTCGCGGCAGGTGCCCAGGGTGCTCGGTGTGCAGGTGTCGCTCGGCGACGCGGCCTACGTGATCGATGGCGTGCCATTCTTCCTTGCGCCCGCGTTCCACGCGAAGGTGGTGCCGTTCCTCGGCATGCTGGCGATGTCGGAGCTGGCGCTTGCCGTGTGGCTGTTGGTGAAGGGGGCGCGGTTTCCGACGGCACCGGCCCGCCGCGCTCTTGCCTGATCCCGCGTCGATCACATGGATCGGGCATTCGACTCGTGCGGGGTCCGCACCAGCGTGTCCATCAGGTGCTCCAGCATCTGCTCAGCGTCCTGGCAGAGTCCGGCGTGCGTGGGAGAGGTCTGGATGATGGTGCTGCGCGGCGCCACCAGCCAGTGGAAGCGTTGGCTGATGGGCATGCGCGCCACCTCACCCGCGGAGGCGTCGCCGTGACACACCTTGCAGAACGCGTCCAGGTGCGCGCGCACGGTGTCGACGGAGATGTCCGGGGCCAGCGCCTTGAGTCGCGCCTCATCCAGCTCCACGCGTGCACGCAGGAAGCGCAGCGGGTGGCTGTAGAGGATCACGCCCACGTTGATGAGCTCACCGCGCTCCACGCGCGGAACCACGCGGATGATGGCGTAGCTAAACGCGGCTGGCGCGGGCATCCCTGGCCTCCTGCGTGAACGTGCGCGACACCGAACAACGAAGCAACAGGTAATCCACGTACGCCTGACGATGTTCCGCGGCGGTGGCGAACGGGGCATCCTGCAGCAGCCACGCCTCCGGGATGTCCGCGACGATCCGCGCCAGCAGCTCCGGGGTCACCCGCGGCGCCAGGCGGGCGTCCGCCTCCAGCAACGCGTCGGCGCGGGGCAACAACACGTGGTCCTTGATGGCCCGGAACGACGCCACCGCGTGCTCCCTCCACCCCTCCCAGCGATGGTGCATGTAGAGCGCCGCGCCGTGATCAATGAGCCACAGCTTCTCATGCCACAGCAGCATGTTGGTGTTGCGCGCGGTGCGGTCCACGTTGGTGATGAGCGCATCCAGCCACACCACCGCGGACGCTTCCTCCGACGACAACGGGACATTGACCGCCGGGTCGTAGCTCACCGATCCGGGCAGGTAGTCCAGCGCCAGGTTGAGTCCCACGCTGGCCTCGAGCAGCGCCTGGATTTCCGGGTCGGGTTCCTGCTTGGCCAGCGCCAGGTCGAGCTGCATGAACACCAGCTCCGGGACCCGCAGGCCCAACGCACGCGCCAGCTCTCCACCCACCAGCTCCGCAATGAGCGCCTTGGGCCCCTGACCGGACCCGCGCAGCTTCATCACGTACATCCCGTTGTCATCCGCCTCGACGATGGCGGGGAGCGAGCCACCTTCGCGCAGGGGCGTGACGTAGCGGGTGCATTGGACGGTGCGCACGGAGTGGTGCCTAACAAGGCCGCCGCGCGGGAGCAAACGCTCCACTCACGCGTGCTCACGCCACGGAGGACGCGTGCCACCACGACCTCAACGCGACTTCAGCACCTCCCGCAGCTCGTCGGTGAGGCGCGCGCTCTCCTCGGGACGACCGTGGAACGCAGCCGGAGTGTTCTGGAACATGGCCACGCGCCACCTCCCGCCCTGCCGCACCGCGGTGACGCTCTGGATGGCATTGACGGCGGGATTGATGTCGCTGCCGCCCGGCGGAACCATGCCCGCCACCGCGCGCACCAACGCCACGTCCGGCGCCAGCAAGCGCACCTCCCGCACCCTGCCCACGAACGCCGCGGTCTGGTGGTGGCCGAAGATCCCGGCCAGGTGGGACGCAATGTCTGCACGACCATTCAGCGAGCTTCCGTCGAAGCCCACCATGCTGCCGTCGTCGGAGAACAGGTCGGCGAAGGTCTGCGCGTTGCGTTCATTCCACTGGCGATGGATCTCGAAGAACAGCGAACGGACACCCTGCTCGTCGTGGGAAGATGTCATGGGAGCGCTCCGGTTTCGCTCGCCTGCTAATTCCGCACCGCGCTCCGGTGCAAGGAGTTGGAACACCCGGAAAACCCGTGCGCTGCGCGCTCAACGCAGCGTGTACGTGACCTGCACCGTCGTGGAGACGGCGGACTGACCGGGCTCCACCGGCACCGCGGCGGCGTCCGCGGCGGCGTAGCCCCGACCACCGTAGATGGGCGGGATGGTGGACTCCGAGATGCTGAGCACCATCTCCACCTGCGCACCGGCCAGCCGCGCGAGATGCTGCGCCACGCGGTCGGCGTCCGCCATGGCGCGCTCCCGGGCCTGGTCCATCATCTGCTGCGGATTGCTGAACCCGAAAGCCACGCCGTGGATGGTGTTGGCGCCCGCGTTCACCAGTTGATCCAGCAGCGCGCCCAGCCCATCCAACCGGCGCACCTTCACCACGACGATGTTGCTCACGTTGTAGCCGTCGATCTTGGGCGGCATTCCGGGCAGCACCTCGGCGTAGACCGGGTAGACCGAGAATCCCGCGGTCTGGATGTCCTCTCGCGCCACCCCGGCGCCGGTGAGCGCCGCAATCAGCGCCTCCATGCGCCGGTTGTTCTCCTCCAGCGCCTCCGCCGCGGTGGGCGCCTGCGTCTCCACGCCCGCGGCCACGGTGGCCAGGTCCGGGGTGGCCATCACCTCGCCGTATCCCGTCACGGAGAGGGTGCGCAGCGTCGCGGACGTGGTGTCGGGAGCAGGGCTCTGCGCGAACGCCAGCGGCGCAATGAGCAGGGTGGCGACGAGAAGCTTGATGGACACCGAGGACGCTCGCATGGTGGCCTCCCGTCGCGTTCTATCGACGGAGCCCACACGATGCCGCCCTCGCACGCAGGTGCGCTGCAGCGCGGACAATCCACGTGCGTCACATCTGGCGGATGAGGTCCCGGTAGAAGGCCTGCAGCTCGTCGTCGGACGTGAAGCGCGGCGCGTCGGGAATGGCGGGCCGGAACACGCGGTCAAAGCTGGCGCGGTCCAACCGGCGCAGCACCATCTTGCGCTCCGGTCCCTCGAAAGTCAGGCCGCGCCGCTCGTCGCCGGAGACAAAGCGCGCGGGCAGGGCGTGGGGGCGCTGCGTGTCGTAGAAGCACAGCTCCCGGGCGTCGGCGCGGTATTCCACGTCGCCAGCAATGAGCGGGAGGTGCACGCCCGCCGGGTCCTCGATCCAGTAGACGGTGTTGCGGTCCAGCGTGGGAGCGGCGGCCATGCAGCGCTCACCAGCCCAGCTGGGTGGCCACGTCCTTCCACGTGGACGCCACCAGCACCGCGTTCTCGACGGGAACGCCGTGGACCTGCGTGATGCCCGCGGCCTTCAACGCCCCCACCAGCTGCTCCCGGGTTGCGGCGTCGGCAACCACGGCATGGGTGAATGCGCCGGCCGGCACGCCATTCTTGAAGCAGATCTCGTTGTTGTGCTGGAAGGAGGTGGTGCTGCCGCTCCACGCGCCGGGCGCGGGCTTGTCGCCGTTGACCTGCGCCACCAGCTCCTCCAGCACGGGGCGCGTGGTGAACTTGCTCTTGCGCTTGTCGTACTCCGCCTTGGCAATGGCGTCGGCCGCCGGCCCTTCCGCCTGGGTGCGGGAGACGGTCACGCCAAAGGAGTCGTTGGGATAGGCGTGCCAGTCGGTGCGGGAGAGCATCTGCTTCATCTGCTCACCGGTGCTGATGAGCTGCACCTTGCCCGCGCCAAAGCTGCTGGAGATGCGGGTGGCCGCTTCCACCGCCCGCGGCGTCACCAGGCGCAGGAACGCGTACTCCGCGCCCCCGCTGGCCTCGTCGGAGGTGAGCGAGGCACCGGCCTTGTGCAGGCCACGACCGTAACGCTCCAGCGAGCTCATGAGTCCGTCGCTGCCGAGGATCTTGACGGCGAACTCCAGCTCCCGCACGCCCACCATCACCGTCTTGACGCCCAGCTGCGCGTACTTCTCGCCCAGCACCGGGTCCACCGGCGCCATGGTGCCCGGGAACGTCTCCTCCAGGCGCATGCCGGCCAGCCGCGCGTCGTCGATGCCCGCCTGCGCCAGCTCCTGCCGCAACGTGGCCAGCGTGATGTCGCCCAGCTCCTGGGCCAGCGCCTCGGCGCGCTCCGGCGCCACCATGCGCAACGCGCTCAACGCCAGGAGTCGCTGGCTCTGCACCGCGTCGGCGTCGGCCAGGAGGTCCGGCTCCCCCAGCGCGCTCAGCGCGGCCTTGAGGTTGGCTGCACGCTCCGCGTCGGTGGCGCCGTAGACGCGCAGGCGCACGCGGTCACGGTAGGCCTGCGGATTCTCCTTGGGCGGGATGTACTCCAGGCTGTACTTGCCCTTCTCCTCGAAGAGCCAGGCCTGCAGCGGCTTGGCGGTGCCCCACTCCCCGGGCTTGTTGGGCGTGGTGGGACCGTACGCTCCGTCGGCGGCCAGCACCGTGGCGCCGTCCTTGAACTCCGCGCGCTCCAGCTGGAAGGGAACCTGGGTGGCCTGGAGCTGGCCACCGGCGAGACCCAACGTGGTCTGCAGGGACAGGAACGACGTGAGCCGCAGCGCGAGCTCCGTCCCAGGGCCATGCTGCGGATGGACGATCTGCCGCGCACGCACGCCCATGGTGGCCACGCCCGAGGAGTCCAGGTGGAACACCTCACCCGCGGGCTCCGCGCCAATCCTGGTGAGCGCATGGAGCGGCAGGCTGGGACGCACGCTGGAGGGCGGGAGCGTTTTCTCGGCGGCCCCCAGCTGCACCAGGCCGCTGCCCATCTGCGCCAGCCGCATGCCCTCCGCGCCACCCACCGTGCTCGTCGGAGCAACGGGCGCGGCCACCGGTGTACCCAGCTCGCCCTTGAGCGGCTCGTACATCGTGGCGTCGGGGAACTTGCCCTTGTAGGCCTCCAGCTCCTGCGCGCTGAGCTGGCCGTCCTTGTTGCCCACGTTCTGGTCAATCCACTCGGCGTGCGGGCGCAGCGTCGGGGAGAAGCTGGGAACGGACCGGATCGTCATGGTCGCTCAGCCCTCGTAGTAGACCTTGACCTCGAAGAACTTGATGGCGCAGCTCTCCGCCTTGATCTCCAGCTTGCTGCCCTGCGCGCCGCGGAGGTTGTCGAAGAACTGCCACTCCGGGCTGCCCACGTGCTCGCGTTGTTTCCCGACGGGCTTGCCGTCCAGGTACAGGCTGCCGGTGGCCCACTTGCCGGGGCTGTTGTAGCCCACGTCGTCGGGCTTGTCGGACCACTGCACCTCCACGCGGCTGATCCTGCGCGTGGGATCCACGTCAATCGCCAGCGCCTGCCCGGCGGGAACCCACTTGCCTTCCCACTCGCGGTTGGCCAGCGGCGCGCCCTTGAAGCTGAAGCTCTTCACCTCCGCGTTCTTGGGCTTGTAGGTCACGCGCACCCACTGCACCGTCATGGCGTTCTCGTCGGCGGGAATCTTGCCGTTCTCCGCGACGATGCGGATGGTCTTCCCCGCCTTGGCCAGCACGCCGGCGTCGTTGTCATTGGAGGGGTGGACGTTGTCGATCTCCGCGGCGTTGCCGTTGTCCGCGTTGGGATCCACGAACTTGCGCATCAGCCGCGTGTCGTCGGTGTACCAGGTGCAGTAGGTGGGCTTGTTCTCCCACTTGCGCGTGGCGTCGTACTCGCGCAGCGGCGCGTGGAAGCTGACGTCGATGTTCTGGATGTCCATGCCCTGGCGGTGCGACGGGATGGGCAACGTGAGCGCGGCGCCGTGCTTGATGCCATCCTTCCCGACGGGGATGGAGTAGTAGTCGGCGCTCCCCAGCGTGGCGGGGTCGGCGTAGTGCACGGTGACCTTCTTGAGCTCACCGCTGCCCTTGAGGGTCACCTCGCCCAGGGTGGCCTGGTCAAAGCCGTAGTTGCTCGAGGAGCCGTCGGCGCGGGTGCGCATGCGGTCGCGCCCCACCGTCACCTCCACCGCCCCGCCCTGCACCGTCTCGACGGAGACGTAGGCAATGGGCCGGCTGACGTCGACACCGGGCAGCGTGAAGGGCTTGCCGGGCTCCAGCCGCACGCCGCGCACGTCAACGTTCTGCGCGTGCGCCCCGGGAACTCCGTCGGTGCCGGTCACCGCGGCGCGCAGGCCCACCGGCGAGAACGTCCCGGTGGACGGGCTGGAGGTCCCCGCGCCGCCCGTGGGCGTGCCCACCACGTTCTGCAGCGCGCGCTCCAACTGGCCCAGCGTGGTCAGCTCGTCGGAGGAGAACAGGCCGGAAGCGCGCGCGCGCTGGATGTCCGCGGTGGTGATCTGCCCGTCGCCACGCCCCGCGGTTCCCAGACGCGCGTCGACGTCAATGCGGTTGGCGAGCGACTGGAGGGAGGGCGGCAGGGACGAGATGGCAGGCACGGTGGGCGCTCCTGACAGAGGAGAGCGGGATTATCGGCCCATGGGTATGGAAGTTGCGCACATCATGGGGAATCCCGAGTGAGAACAACATCCTAGCCAGATGGGCCGCGGAGGCGGCAAGTGCGGGTTGCGGAGGGATCCGTCAGCGGGGCAGTCATGCGGCCCTCATGCGCGCCTCCGAGTGGATCCCCGACGGTCTGAGCCTGTCCCGCGTGGGGATGGCCGCGCTGGTGTGGCTGCGTCCGACGGACACTGGCTGGCTCCTGGGCTTCCTCGCCGCGGCGGCGGTCTCGGACCTGCTGGATGGCTGGTTGGCCCGTCGTCTGCGCGCGCACGAGCCGCACAAGCCCTCCCGCGCGGAGGAGCGGGGTGCGTGGCTGGACCCCGTCTGCGACAAGATCTTCGTCCTCTCGGTGCTGCTGATGCTGCTGCACGTGGGCACCTTGTCGCTGACCACGGTGGCGCTGCTGGCCACGCGGGACTGGCTGGTGTTCAGCATGTTCCTGCTGGTGCTGGCAGTGCCCCGTTTCCGCCGGAAGGAGCTCCGCTACCGCGCGCGGGCGCTGGGCAAGCTGACCACGGTGGCGCAGTTCGCGGCGGTGAGTGCGCACGTCCTGGTGCCGGCGTGGGCCGGGGCGCTCGTCGTCACCGCGGTGGTGCTGGGCGTGGCGGCGGCGGCGGACTACGCGTGGCGCGCGTGGCGGACGCTGCGCATGGCGCGTGTGGCGGGCAGGTGACGCTGCGTCCGCACGGAGCGCTCCACGGGGGCTGCGTCGGAATCATCTGTCCGCCACTGCCGTGACGACGTCAAGTGACCACGTAGTACTAACTGCTCCGCTCGAGAAGCGGTCCTTGGCGCGTTTCCGGAGCGCGCCACGTTGGTGTCTGCGAGAGCGTGATGATGGCGTGCAAGGCTCCCGAAGCAGCACGGGTGCCCCACGTCGAACGGTCTATCGCTGGCGCCTCAGGGTGAGATCACCAGGCTCCCCACCGAACCGTTCCGGGCATTGGCCGCAGGACTGGACACGGTGCCTCCGTCGACATTCAGCGTGCCGGAGAAGGTGTTGCCATTGGTGGTGGAGATGGCGATGCGCCCGCCGCCGCCCGCACCCGCCAGCCCCTGGGACCCGCCGCCACGCGCGCTCACCAGCCCGTTTCCGTCGAGGGAACCCACCGCCAGCCAAATGGAGCCACCCGCGCCGCCGCCACCGGTCCCGGTGATGCCTTCCCCGTCGGCCAGGATTTCCCCGTCGACGTCCGCGGCTCCGGTGACCACGATGTGGATGGCC
>JBFMGU010000276.1:0-13750 GCA_040752415.1 Myxococcota bacterium | reverse complement strand
GCCTCCCAAGCAGCAGGTCAAGCAGGCACCACCGCCCAAGAAGAGCCCGCCGCCGCAACAGAAGCCCGCGGCCAAGCCCGCCAAGCGCGCCATGACCAATGACGAGGCCAGGGAGGCCTTTGCGCGCGCCACCGCGCTGATGCGCGACGAGGACTACGCGGCGGCCATCAAGATCGCCAAGGACATCGTCGACCGCGCCGAGGACGGGCCGTTCAAGGAGAAGGCGCGCAACGCCCTGCCGCGTTGGCAGAAGAAGATGGAAGAAGAGGAGTGACGACGGTGGTGGGCGCGGCGGCAGGAGGGAAACCCGCGTGGGCCTGAGGCTGCTCTTCGCCGGTGTGGCGCAATTCGCGCTGCAGCTCCTGGACGCCGGTCATGAGCTGGGCGGCGTGGCGCTCCCCTACCTCGACGACGAGGAGGACATCTGGGCGCTGCTCTCCCATTGCACCGCCAACCAGGTCCCGGTGTGGCCCGGCTGGCGCCTCACCGACGAGACCTCCGACGACGATCGCGCCGAGGTGGCCGCCGCCGGTCCCTACGACGTGCTGCTGGTGATGAGCTTTGACCGCCGCATTGGCGCGTGGGCGCGTGAGCTGGGGCAGGGCGGCGCGTGGAACCTGCATCCGTCGCTGCTGCCGCGACACCGGGGCTACAACCCGTATTACTGGACCATCCGCTCGGGAGACCCGGTGGCGGGCGTGACGCTGCATCACCTCGAGGAGAGCTTCGACACCGGGCACATCATCCTGCAGCAGTCGCTCCCGGTGTCCCCCACCACGACGAGCGGACAGCTCTGGGAGCAGCTCAACGAGATCAGCGTGCCGCTGGTGGTGGACGCGCTGGAGATGCTGGAGCACGGCGACGACCTGCCCGCGGTCCCCCAGGACGAGACGCGTGCCACCCACGCCCCCAAGCCGCGCTCGGAGCACCTGGAGTTGGACGTGCGCGCCACCGTTGACGACGTGCTCCGCGCCATCCGCGCCGCCACGCCGCAGCCGGGTCCGCTGCTCACCGTGCGCGGGCTCCCGTTCATCATCCGCGGCGCACGACCCGGTCCGCTCCCGCCGCGCGGCTCCCGGCCCGGTGACTACTTCCTCGACGGAGAACGTGCCGCCGTGGTGGTGCGCGACGGCTCCGTGGTGCCGCTGGGACTGGAGACGCTGGGCGGCCAGATGGTGACGCTGGCGCAGGTGGCGGGGTTGGGAGGTGCGTCGTGAGGATGGTGGTGGTGCGGACCCACCGCGTCCTGACGCCGTTCCAGGACCCGGTGGGCAAGGCCCAGGTGGGACTGCGCACGTTGGAGGAGCACCAGCGTTGGCTCGCCGCGCACTCTGGTCTGACGTGGCACGAGGCCGCCTCGTTTGACGACGTGGAAAGCCCCGAGCCCGCGCTGGTCCTGGCCGACCACACCTTCCTCACGCGTCGGCTGCTCCACTCGTGGTTGAAGCTTGCGCAGGCCCGTGACGACGTCACGCAGGTGGCCCTGCCGCGCAGCCGCTTCGTGGAGCTGTACGGGCAGCACCAGGACCTGGGCACCACGCCCGACGGTGGTGCCACCTACGACGCGTGGTTCTTCCCCAAGGGCGTGTCCCGCGGTGGCTTCCGCGCCGCGCGCGAGGGGGCGCAGCCGGTATTCCCGCAGTTCAAGGAGATCGTGTTCCGCTTCCCGGTGCCGCGGAACATCCTGGCGCGCGCGGACTTCCCGCACCCCATCACCACGACGGTCGCCCTGCACATCAAGCACTGGGTGCACGTGCTCTGGGTGAACAACCTGTGGCCCCAGATCGAGCTCGTGGAGCGGGTGACCAGCCGGCCGCTCTCGACGGTGATGCGCCTGCTCATGAGCCTGCGGCCTGGTGTCAACGCCACCAAGTGGGCCGTGGCGCGCAACTTCAGCTACGTGGCCCGCAACGTGGACATCCATCCCACGGCGTGCGTGGAGCTGAGCGTGCTGGGCGAGGGATGCCGCGTGGGGCCATACGCGCTCGTGCGCGGGAGCGTGCTGGGGAAGGGCGTCCACGTCGAGGAGCGGGCCAACGTCTGCTACAGCGTGCTCAACGACGGGGACTTCGTCAGCAAGAACTCCACCGTGGTCTCCTGCGTGGGCTATCCGGACGCGGACCTGTGCATCAACGGCATGCAGTACTGCGTGGCGGGACGGAACGCCGCGCTGACCAGCCTGGTGCGCCCCATGGACATGAAGTACCGCGACGACGTCACGGTCCGCATTGACGGGCGCACGGTGG
Organism: Myxococcota bacterium; assembly: GCA_040752415.1. Classification (GTDB taxonomy): domain Bacteria; phylum Myxococcota; class JACRCW01; order JACRCW01; family JACRCW01; genus JBFMGU01. The sequence continues at coordinate 11,504 of JBFMGU010000276.1, read as the reverse complement.
CCATCAAGGAGCTGATGATCGGGAGCTGCTTCGGTCACGGGACGTTCGTGGGTCCGGACATCCTCATTGCGCCGGGGCGTGAGATTCCCAACAACAGCGTGATTGCCCCGCCGCCGGGCGCGGTGCTGACGAAGGTGTCGCCGGAAGCCGCGAAGGGCGGTGTGACCTACGTGGACGCCGGCACGCTGAAGCCCCTGCCCAGCGGCAAGGAATGACGACGGAGCAAAGCCATGGACGAGAAGACGCGCGGACGGGTGGAGCAGTTCGGCAAGGTGGGCTTTGACAAGGCCTTCCCGGGCATCCAGCTCGTCGAGGCGCAGGGGGGTCGCGCGCGGGTGCGGCTGCTGGTGTCGCCGGAGGTGCAGAACATCAACGGCACGCTCCACGGCGGCGCCATTGCCACGCTCGTCGACAATGCGGGCACCATGGCCATCATCAGCGCCGACCGCGACGGACGACCCGGGGTCACCACCGACCTCAATGTGAGCTACTTCGCGCCCGGGACCGGGGGTGAGCACGTGGTGGCGGAAGCGCAGGTGCTCAAGACCGGCAAGACCCTGGCCTTCGTCACCGTCGACATCCGACGGGAGAAGGACAATGTCCTCGTCGCGCAGGGGCGGATGACCAAGTACATGGCGTGACGCCGCCAGCCGCCACACTTGCGAAACGCCGCTGGTGCGCACACGCTTGTCTCGTGAACGCGCACACACACGTGACCGGCGTCGCCATCACGTGGCTCGCGTGCACCCTGGCCGTGGCGCTTTGGCCCATCCCCGTCGGGGCCAAGGAACCTGTCGGGACACCCTACCGGCTTGAGGCCAAGGCCCTTCCCGTCGCCGCGCTGATGAAGCATGCGCCGCCGGGGAGACTCGCCGTGGCCGTGGTGGCGGTGGCGCCTCCCCGGTCCGCGTGGGCTCAACTGCCTGGCCTCGTCACCAAGGAAGTGGACGCCCTGTTGGAGAAGGATGGACGCATCGTCCTCTCGGCGTTCCGGAAGGCCGTGGCCGCCGACCGGTCCAACGCAACGCTCGCGCGGGAGGCCGTGAAAACGGGCGCGGACCTGGTTGTGACGGTGCGATTCTATCCAGCGGCGGGCATGGGCGACGTACCCGTCTGCGTTCTGTCCCTTGTCGACGTCCGGGGGCGCGTTCTTGCGTCGCGGAGCAGCATGGACGCGGTGATTCCCCGGTCCGCGGCGAACAACTCCTTCACCGCAACGCAGTCAAAGAATGACGCTGCCGCCGTGGCGGAGTTCTACCGGCGCGCACTGAGGGTCCGCGTGTGGATCACCCGGATGCGCGACACGGACGAGGAAGTGGGCGCCAGGACCTACGAGATCATCGACGACGAACGACAGCGCGTGAGCGACGAGCGCCTGGCGCAGATTGCGGCTGGCGGACCTGGTGACGAGCTGTTCACCGCGCCCTGGAGGACGAGGAACCGGGTCAAGACCGAGTCCCGGCGGATTCTCGCCGTCCTTGCGCCAATCCCACTTCTCTTTGCCAGCACGGCGTGGATCGCCACCGTACCGCTGCCCGCCCTCCTGGTTGCGCTGCTGTTCACAACCCGGGTGGACCCGGTGATCCTGATCTACGGGCTCGTCTACGCGGTGCCCGCGCACTGGCTGCTGACCTGGGTGGGATTCGTCGCGGGCGTGGTGGTCACGGTGGGCGTGGCCGCCGCCACCCTCGTCGCGGCAACGCTGCTCCAGGGCGTGGAGCCAACGGCCACTCCACGGGACTTGGCGGCCCTGGTCACGCGCCACAACCTTGCGCTGGCGGAGCAGCTCAACCTGGATCCCCACGCCCTCGACGACGACTACTTCCCCGCAGGCCGACAGCCACCCGACGACGCCCCCTGAGAGCTCCCAGGTCACGGTGCGGATGCGTCGGGGAAGTACTCCCGGGGCAGCTTGGACGGCTTCAAACCCAGCACCCGGGCCAGGCGGCGGTTCTCCTCGCCAACCGCGCGCACGTAGGGATGCACCGCGAGGACCCCCTCCAGGCGATCCCCGACGAACACCAGTCCTCCGCCTGCGCCCACCAGCAGCGCCACCACGCATCCGAGGGTGAAGACAGGTACGCCCAACTGGAAGCCGTAGAAGCCGTTGACCGCCATCGCTGACATCGCGCGCTCGGCGGACCATCGCTGTATCAGCGCCGACACCAGGTTGAACCCGACGAAGACCGTGGTTCCCAAGGCGGAAACGGCCGCGGCAGGCACCAGCGCCAGCAAGGGCGCACCCAACAACGCTGCCAGCGCCACCTTCGTCCGCTTGCGGAACGTTGGAGTCGGGAGGTCCACCGCGCGCGGGCTGACCCCACGCAGTCCCATCCGCTCCAGCTCGTCGTCGGAGAGCACGTTGCCACCGCGTGCAATCCGGTATTCCGCCGCGCCGGACTCCGTGCGCCCACCCGGCAGCCGCACCAGCTCAACCGCCATGAACTCAAAGCGCCGCCGCCGGATGTCCTCGTCGGTCAGGACGTCGCCCAGGTCGCGCGGGGCGGGTGCGTCGGAGTTCAGGTTGACGTCGACGGAGGAAAAGACGCGCACCATGCCGCGGTTGGCCTTGGAGCCACGGGGAACCGCGATGGCGATGCTGGCGGCCTGGTAGGCGCAACGCAGCTTGTCGTCGTGAACGGAGAGAACAACGCGCGGGACATCTCCCTCCGCGGGGCCCGGATAGAGGCGCGCCACCACCACCCGCACCGCGCCCTGTTGCACCCGCTTCGTCGCGATTTCCCGGTCCGGCTCGAGCGTCCGGTCCAGGTCGGGGAGGCCCTCCACGCGCGCCACCCGCCAATGCAGACGCAGCAATGCGCGCAGGGACTGCTCCAGCTGTCGCGCCAGGGGTTCCCAGCCCGGATTCGCTGGCGCCACCGCCACCACGTCCACGCGTGCTTCCACCACGCCGTCCACCAGCTCGAGGATCGGGAGGGCGTGCTCGGAGATGGCCCAGGCTGCTTCCGCATCCGGGACCTCCGCCAACGCGGCCAGCAGCAGGAGCGCCGTTGCCTTCAACGCATGTCTCCGGCGCCCAGCAGGACCTGTTGGACCTCTCCGGCGGCAAGGGTGACGGAGCGCTTCACCACCTTCCCGGATTGGCGCACTTCCACGTCGTGGGCTCCGGGCGGGAGGACCACCAGCAGCGGGACCGTGCCGCGCATCTGTCCATCCACCCAGAGCTCCGCACCTCGCACCGCGCCATCCACGGCCAGTTGCGCACCGCGTTTCATCTCGTGCTGGAGCAGCAGGCGACGCACCAGGTTGGACTGGATGCAGAAGCCGGTGTTGTCCCCGCTGCGCAGCTTGGCGGTCACCACGCCCACCACCTGCCCGGCGCGGTTGATGACGGGTCCCCCCGACGAGCCGGGCTGGAGTGGCACCTGCGTCTGCAGCACGCCGGCGTAGCGGTCATTCTCCGCGGGATACCGGTTGCTGATGATGCCCTCGTTCAACGTCCACACCCCGCCCACGGGATGACCGATCACCGCGGCGTAGTCCCCCAACCTCCACGCCGTCGGAGTCCGCCAACGTCAGCGGGGTCACCGCAATGTCCGAGAGCTCCACCTGCAGCAGCGCCAGGTCATACACCGGGTCCAGCGTTGCCACGGTGGCTTCCCGGCGCGCGCCGCCGCGCAGGACCACGCTGACCTTCTCCTTGCAGTCCACCACGTGCCGGTTGGTGACCACGAGTCCCGACTTGTCGACAATGAACCCTGAACCAAAGCTGATCTTCCCACAGCTGACGAACACCACGGCGTCCGCCACGCCGTTGAACAGCGCCTTCCGTTCCTGCTCGAGGGTTTCCAGGGAGGCGGCGGACCGGGCGGGTTGATGGGCCGCTTCACGCGGGGGCGATGGTGACGGCGGGGCCGGCGGCGGTGGCGGTGGCGACGCGCGCAGCTGCAACAGCGTCATCCCCCAGAGAAACCATGCGCTTCGCAGCACAGGAGCCCCCTCGGAATTCGTTGCCCTCCAGTTAGCACGAAGCGGCGGGAGGGCGAACCCGCGCTGCCTTGCGTGACGTCGGAAGCGGGATGTTCAAGGCCTTCGCGCACCACCATCCGAAGCCTTGTGCAACTTTCGGGAGCCCCGCGAAGGGACGTCCATTTCGCCTGGAGGCCCCCGTGACATTGCGCTTGCATCCGCGGGCCAACGAGTGTTGGATGTCCGCGCTCCACGTTTGAGACCACTTCCAACGACGAGGAGCGGCCACGCCCTTCCTCGCAGAAAGGCGTCATCCATGCAGCGATGGTCGTTTGTTCCCGCCGGGATTGCGGCTTTGGTCGCATTCCTCGGTTCCCCCCAGGCATCCGCGCAGGTGGCCACTCCTCCGGATGCGGATGCCCGCGCGAACTACTGGCTCGGCGCGGCGGGCGATTGCGGATTGATCTTCGACTACGCCGAATGTTCCGGCGGATACGCGCCCGTCAGCACCATCTTCCCGACACAGCCGGAGATCAACTACGCGGGCCTCTTCTTCGACGGAGCAAACGGCAACGACATCCTGGTGACCCCGCAGGACGGGTTCATGCGGCCCCGCAAGGGCGCGTCGCTCGTCCAGATCGCGTTCGGCCCGACGTCGGGGTACCCGGACACCTATACCCAGAAGACCGTGGTGACCCGGTCTACGACTTCGACGACGTTCTTCGGAACCGTGATGAGCGAGGGCGATGTGGTGGGGACCGGCACCGTGGCCGTGCGCCTGCTGCTTGGCAACTCGCTGGTGCAGGAATGGAACAACACCAACACCAGCATTCCGCACAACCCCAGTGGCTACTCCTACGCCACGCTGGAGCACAGCGGTGCGCCGTTTGACACGATTGAGTACGAGGCCACGGGCACCTACGTCCTCAATGCCATGGACACGGGCCGCATCTACCTGGACGGCACGCCGCCCGTGGCAGCCAATGATGCCTACACGGCCGTCATGGACGGGACGCTCACCGTGACGGCACGTGGCGTCCTGGGCAACGACACCGCAGGCGCCAACGCCACGGCAGTGTTGGACTCCAACGTGTCCCACGGTGCGCTGACGCTCAACGCGGACGGCAGCTTCGACTACATGCCGGTTCTCGGTTACGTCGGCACGGATTCCTTCTCCTACCATGCTGAACAGGGCGCTTTCAGCTCGGACCCGGCCACCGTCTCCATCCGCGTTGTCATCCCGCTCTCGCTCACTCAGCTTTCGGACGAGCCCGCGGGAGCCAACTGCGCCAACGGTGGTGTTCGGATCGACGCGGGGCTCGACGACGGATCGGGCCAGGCTACGCCAGGCGACGGGGTGCTCCAGGCCGGCGAGATCGACCAGACGCGCTACGTGTGCAACGGCGGGGACGGAGCGAATGGCGCCGACGGAACCAACGGGACTGATGGCTCCAATGGCCACTCGTCCGTCATGAACGTCGTGCCTGACGACTCGGGTAGTTGCCCCAACGGCGGCCACCGGGTGGATTCCGGCGTCGACGACAACGACAATGGCACGCTGGAGGCCGAGGAGGTTGATGCCACGACCGTGATCTGCGACGGAGCGAACGGCGCCGACGGCCCGCAGGGTCCCGCCGGTCCGACCGGCCCCGCGGGCAGCTCCGGAGCCGACGGTGCGGATGGGCCGAATGGCGCGAATGGGCAGGACGGCGCGGATGGGGAGGACGGCGCGACCGGCGCGACGGGACCGCAAGGGCCGGCCGGACCCCAGGGACCGCAGGGTGAACCAGGGCCGGCGGGGGAGTCGGGCGGCTGCTCCGCCACGGGCACCACCGATGGCGCGCTCTTCCTAGGCCTCTTCCTGGCGCTCTTCGCCGCCGGGCGTCGTCGCCGTCGCTGAGGAACAACGCGACCTCGCCAGCGCCGTCCACTCCTGACGCGGCGGCGCACCACCAGCACCTCACAACCCACGTCACTGCCTCCTCCGAGGCGCTTGCAGGCCCGGGCGGACCCCAGCATGGTTGGCCCATGGATCTGCAAGCGTGGCAAGAGCTCCTGTCCAAGGTTTCCTCCCTCCCGCCCGAGGACGCGCGCGTGCGCGAGGCGTTCCTGGGCTTCCGCGACGCGCTGGAATCCGGTGCGCTGCGCTCCGCCTCCCCGCAGCCCGACGGCACCTGGAAGGCCAATCCCGCCGTCAAGGAAGGCATCCTCCTGGGCTTCCGCTGTGGCGCGCTGGTGGCGTCGGAGGCGGGCACGCTGGCGTTCGTGGACAAGGACACCTACCCGGTGCGGCGCTTCTCGCCCAAGGACCGCGTGCGCGTGGTTCCCGGCGGCAGCAGCGTGCGCTCCGGTGCGTACGTGGCCCCGGGCGTGGTGATCATGCCGCCGGCGTACGTGAACGTGGGCGCGTACGTCGACGAGGGAAGCCTGGTGGACAGCCACGCGCTGGTGGGGAGCTGCGCGCAGATTGGCAAGCGCGTGCACCTCAGCGCGGGATGCCAGATTGGCGGCGTCATCGAGCCGGTGGGCGCCGTGCCCGTGGTGATCGACGACGACGCGTTCATCGGTGGCAACACCGGCGTGTACGAGGGTGTGCAGGTGGGAAAGGGCGCGGTGCTGGGCAGCGGTGTCATCCTCAACGCGTCCACCGCCGTGTATGACGTCGTGAAGGAGCAGGTGTACCGGGCCAGCGCCGACCAGCCGCTGCGGATTCCGCCTGGCGCCGTCGTGGTGCCCGGCTCCCGTCCGCTCACCAGCGCCTTCGGCCAGCGCTACGGTCTCTCCGTGGCCACGCCGATCATCGTGAAGTACCGCGACGAGAAGACCAGCGCTCGCGCGGCACTGGAGGACGCCATCCGCGGGTTCTGACGCGGGGGAAGCACGCATGGCCACCCTGTTGATCGACGTGGGACAGACCCTGGCCGGCTACCGGCTCGTGCGCGAGCTCGGCCGCGGCGGCTTTGGCACCGTGTGGGAGGCCATCCACGACGAGACCGGCGCCGCGGTGGCGCTCAAGACCCTGCTCGCCGACCTCACGCGGGACGACGACCAGCGGACCTTCGCGCGCTTCGTGGCGGAGGTGCAGTCCGTGCGGCGCATCCAGCATCCCAACGTGGTGCGCGTGCTGGACGCAGGAAGGGGACAGGACCGGGCCGGACGCGCGCTGGGCTTCTACGCCATGGAGCTCCTTGGCGGGGGGACGCTCAAGCAGCTGGTGAGCGCGCACAAGAAGCTGCCCGCGCGTCAGGCGGTGCGCGTGGTGAAGGAGGCCGCGCTGGGCGTGCAGGCGGCGCACGCGGCGGGCGTCATCCACCGGGACATCAAGCCGGAAAACATCATGTTCGACAACGCGGGCAGGGTTGTCGTCGTCGACTTTGGCGTGTGCCGGTTCGCGGAGGACCAGGACCTCACCCTGACGGGGCAGATGGTGGGCACCATCCGGTACATGGCGCCGGAGCAGCTCCTTGACGGGGAAGCCGACGCGCGCGCCGACGTGTTTGCGCTGGGGGCGGTGCTGTTCCATGCGCTGACCGGCCAGCACCTGCGCGCGCAGAAGGACATGCGCGGCATGTTCAAGGGCGTGACCAGGGGGGATGACCTGCGGCGCGTCGAGGAGGGCGCACTTCCCGAGGCGGTGACGGACCTGTTGCGCAAGGCCCTGGTGCCGGAGGTGGACCAGCGCATTCCCACCGCGGAGGCGCTCTCCACGGCGCTGGATGCCCTTTGGCAGGCCCTCCCCGACGAGCCGGAGCTGCCCCTCGCCGTGCTCCCCGCTCCTGTCGAGGTCACCACCAGCACCTCGGGCAGGTCCCTGCCGCCGGTGATGGGCGCGCTGCTGGAGGCTTCTCCGTCGGAGCCGCTGCAGCCGGTGAGCGTGTGTCCCCAGTGCGGCGCCACGTTCGACACCCCCGAGGAGCTGGAGGCGCACGGACCGTACTGCGCCATCCCCCACCGGCCCGCGCGTGAAGTGCCCGCGGAAGCGTTCCTCCCGCCCGCGCCCCCCGTCGAGGAATCCCTGGAGCTGGCGCATGAGCCGGTGCGTCACCATGGCGTCCGCTGCGAGTTCTGCGGGGAGCCGTTCTCCGACGAGACCACGCTGGCCGCGCACCTGGACGGCTGCGAGATGCGACGCTGGCATGAGCGCAACTTCTCCTCACGCCCCATGGTGATGCAGCAGGTGTTGCACGCGCCCACCGCCTCGCAGCGACCCACGGAGGAACCCGCGCCCGTCGTGGGCGGGCTGATGGGCAAGGTCAAGGGATGGTTGCGCAAGCCCCAGGCGCAGGAAGCCCCCGACGAGATGGCGCAGCTGCGTCACCAGGTCTCGTTGCTGCAGGACCCCGACGCGGCTCGCCTGGGCAACAAGGGCCTGGAGCTGCTGCACCAGATGGATGACATGCTCCGCCAGGGCGTGGCCGACCCCATGCTCGCCGAGATGCTGCGACCGCGCGTGGCGGAGTCGGCCCGGCGACTGGTGCAGCTGTGCACGGCGCTGCATTTCGGTCGCCAGTTCCTCAAGCAGTTCCCACCGGTCCACGTCGAGCGGGAGCTGATGGGGTTGCGGCAGCGTGGGGCCGCACCGGATGCGGTGATGCGCAAGGAAGCGCTGCTCAAGGACGCGCGGACGGTGCAGACCATGTTGCAGGAGAACACCGACCGCCTGCAGGGAATCATCGACGCGCTGGGGCGGAGCGCGGCGCGGCTGAACCTCTCCCTGGTGGGCACCACGCCCGAGGAGAACACGCGCCTTGGCACCATGCTGGACGGCCTCATCCTGGACATGGACGCCATGAGCAGCGCGGTGCGCGAGATGCGGAAGCTGGGACTGGACTGATCGAACGCGTGCGCATTGCTGCACCACCCATTCCCCGGTGGGACACCCGGGGCGCTCGTGGATCAAGCAGCAACGTCACCAACGCATCGCAGCCTGCGCCTGCACCTGGTGATGGCGTTGACGACGGTGGGCTTTGCCGTCCTCGTCGGCCCCTTCACGGTTCCCGTGTTCCTCGGCGCCATCCTCGCCGCCGCGGCGTTTCCGCTCTTCACGTGGTTCATGGCGCGCACCGGGCTGGGGCGGAGCGTGGCCGCGGCCATCACCACCGCGTTGGTGACGCTGGGAGTGCTGCTGCCCATCACGTTGCTCGTCGTGGGGGGCGTGCGCTCCGCCATCCGTGGCGTCGAGGAGCTGCAGGCCCGGTTCCGTGCCGCGGAGGACATCACGCGCTACGTGCAGGACATCCCCTGGATGGTCCGCCTGATGCGTTTCGTGGACCGGCTCTCCCCGGTGGACCAGCAGACCCTCCGCGACCAGGTGGTCAGCCTGCTGCAACAAGCCGGTCCCAAGGTGGGCCAGGCCGCCGGCGGGGTGCTCCAGGACCTGCCGGAGACCATCATCTTCCTCTTCATCCTCCTCGTCGCGCTCTACTACCTCCTCGTCGACTGGACCCGCCTCCGGGACTGGTTCGTCCGGCAGAGCCCGTTCCATCCCACTCGCAGTCAGCGCGTCCTGACGGAGCTGCGCAAGACGTGCGTGGCCACGCTGATGGGCAGTCTCGCCGTTGCCACCGTGCAGAGCCTCATCATGTGCGTGGCGCTGCTGGTGGCCGGTGTGCCGGGCGCGTTGGTGTGGGTGTTCGTGCAGTTCGTGGCGTCGTTGCTGCCGCTGGTGGGCGTCATCCCCGTCACCGCCGGCGCGGCCATCTACCTCGTGGCCAATTCCAAGCTGGCCATGGCAGCGCTCGTGGTGGGCGCGGGCTGCGTGGCGGGCATTGCCGACAACATCGTCCGTGCGCTGGTCATTGGCGGCGGAAGTCGACAGCACCCACTGGTGGCGATCATCAGCATCTTTGGCGGGCTGTACCTCATGGGCTTTCCCGGCCTTTTCATTGGACCGGTGTTGGCCAGTCTCTTCTTCGCGGTGTTGGAGCTGTACACCGAGGACATCACGCCGGCGCCGGAGCCGCGCGCGTCCCCGCTGATTGTCCCGCCGTCAACACCGCCTCCGGGGACACTTGGATGACGGCACACCGTCGAGATTCACGTGGGGTGCGGCTGTTCCGGAACGAGGCCTTGGCTTCCCGCCGATGGATTGGGTGCGCCTCCCTGGCGCGACGCTGTTGTCTCCCGCCAATGAGATTGGCAGGCAAGAGAACGGCTTACGTCCTAACCGCTCGGCGGTCGGAGGCACCTCGCAGGACTGACTGTGGAAGCGCCGAGACGCCGCCCCGCAGCGTGTCATTCTTCGAGGGCCAGTCCTGCGACTCGGCGACGCGGCCAGCGGTGAGCAGGACGTAACCCATTCCTGATCCCTGCCAATCTCATTGGGTGCGGCTCTTTTGAAACGACGGTCGACGTCACCGGCGGCTCAAGCCGCATGCTCGAAAGGCACCAAGCCTGGCCTCGTGGCACACCTGCCGCGCTGGACCGCGCCAGGCTCTGCCTCGGCGGCCACAAGAAGCGAGGCTTGAGATTGCGACGTGGTTTCTCGAGCTCTTGCGACAACCTGGATTCTGCGAACCACGCTACCTGTGCCGCCAACGCAGAGCCTGGCGCGGCCAAGTGGGCCAACGGGCTGCGAGGCCAGGCTTGGTGCCTTTCCAGCACGCGGCTTGAGCCGCCGGTGACGTCGACCGTCGTCTCAAAGAGCCGCACCCAATCTCATTGGCGGGAGACAAGAACGTCGTTCCAGAAGAGCCGCTCCCATCCTCATTGGCAGGAAGCCAAGAGCCGCACCCAATCACGTCCCACACCACGTCGCGGATCCGGCCCCTTCAGGATCGTTGCCCATGAGCCGATGCAGTCCTTGGGCAGACTGCGGAGGCGCCGTGGCTCGAGCGTTGGACATCACCCTGCGAGGCGGGAGCGGTCGGGTTGAGACGCCAGTGGCGCTGCTGCGCTCCGACGTGGTGGCCTACGCGCTGGAACTGCGCTCCCTGCACGAGCGGGGCGAGTACTGGCTGGCCTTGGAAAAGGCGCTGCAGACCCGGGACCACCCGACGCTGGGCCAGGTCTCGGAGTCCTACCTGCGCGTGAACGAACGAATGTTGATGCAGCTGTGTGAGTGGAAGGTGGGCGCCTTGGAGCGCGCACCGTCCCTGGCCATGACCCCGGATCAGCTCATGCGCCTGAAGCTGGACCACCGCGCCGGGTTCCTGATGTCGCTCGTCGACGGGAAGACCAGCTTCGAGGAGATTGTGCAGATCTCGCAGCTGGTGCGGCTGCACGCGTTGTTCATCCTGGGACGGCTGTTGGAGCTTGGTGCCATCCGGAGGTGAGACCGCCCTAGATCATGCTCGCGCCGACGAGGATGAGCCCCACCGCCACCAGCGCCACGCCGCCCAGCCCAAAGAACACGCTTCCCACGATGGCTGCATTCATGGCGCCTTGCTGCTCCACCTTCCCGCCGGGGAAGTCCGGCACCGCGGTGATTCCCGCGGCCACGCCGCCAAAGAGCAGGCCCACCACCAGCATGCCGCCACCCACGGCGGAGATGATGAGGCCGCTGAAGTCCGGCATGCCCTTCTTCTTGGCGGGGGCGGCCTCCGTCGACGTCGTCGGGGCGGGCTGGGGCTCGG
>JBFMGU010000275.1:0-13863 GCA_040752415.1 Myxococcota bacterium | reverse complement strand
GCCGGGGTCCATGGCGGGAGGGGCCTCCTGGCCGGCGGCGGGTTCGGCGGGCTTCTCCTCCTTCACCGGGGCCTCCGTCTTGGGCGCGCTGGGATCCGGGGCCGCGGTCTGCTCGGCAGCGGGGACCTCGTCGTCAAACGCGCTGCCGGTGCGGCTGGACAGGTAGCTCAGCGTGAGGCTGGTCACCATGAAGAGCCCGGCCGCGGCCGCGGTCAGCTTCTGGAGGAACGTGTTGGCCCCACGCCCACCAAACACCGTGGACGACGAGCCACCAAAGGCAGCGCCCATGCCCTGCTTGTTGCCCTGCTGCAGCAGCACAACCAGCGTCAGGAACACGCACACCAGGACATGGATGATGGTCAGAAGGACGGTCATGACACTTTCCCGCGAAGAGGGACCGGAGCCTATAGACGGCTTTGCATCCCAGATCCACCCCCGCGCCGCCTCCCTCAATCCCGGGCGGGGGCCGAGGCGTTCACGGGCGCCGGGACGCGGGCCATGCGCGCGGGCAGCAGCGTCATCCCCACGCCCACGCTGGTGAGCAGCGCCGCCAGCCCGTGCTGGGCCGTCAGCGGCTCCCCGCCCACCACCGCGCCAAACAGCAGCGCCAGCACCGGGCACACCACGCCAGCGGTGGAAGGCAGGATGGGCCCCAGGCGCTGCACCAGCAGGTAGAAGATGGTGAACGTCACGCAGGTCCCGGCCACGGCCAGGTAGACCACCGCGCCCCACGCCTCACGGGAAGCCGCGCCGAGCATCCCCCACGGCGTCCCCTCGCGGAGAAACGCCAGCGCCACCAGGCCCACCGTGCCCATCAGGATGGAGCGCGCGGTCAACGCCACGCTGTCCACGCCTTCCCGGCCGTAGCGACGTGCCACCACCGTGGAGAGCGCCTGGCTCTGCGTGCCCAATGCCACGTAGAAGAGCGCCGCGGCCAGTCCGGAAGCCGGGAGCGTGATGGCCTTCTGCACCACCGCCACGCCGGAAACCGCGAGCATCAGCCCCACCACCGAGCTGGTGCGCAACGGCTCGCCGGGGATGAGGATGCGCGCCCACAGCGCGGTGAAGAGCGGCGCAGAGGAGAGCATCATGGCCGCCGTCCCCGAGGGGAGCAGGCTCACCGCGCCGTAGCTGGCCGTGTAGTTGAACGTGTAGCCCAACATCCCGACGAGAACGGCCAACCCCCACGGCGCCCTGCCCTTGCGCGGCCGGGTCAGGGGCAACATCAGCGTCGCGGCCACCACGAAGCGCAGCGCCGCGCCCCACGCTGGCGAGAACGCGCCATGGCTGACGTGGATGGCCAGCCACGTGGTGGACCAGATGGCCACCATGACGACGTAGAGAACGGCATTCATGACGCGCTGCCCGCAGACCTCACTTGGGCACGCGGCCCGCTGGCCTCATGGCCTCGCGGACGGCGTTTCCGGCGGCGGGGGCCTCGTCGGCAAGCGCGGCGGTCACCGGATCAGCGGGGCCACCCGTCGAGAGGTTCCACCCGGTGGCCTCGTCTGGCGACGGGCGCGGGGGCGGCGCGGCGGGGGCCGGCAGCTCCTCTTCCGGAATGGGATCCGCTTCCACCTCGTCGGCGGTGTTCTCCTGGGCCTCCACCGCGCGCGCGCCCACCGCCGTGTGATCCTGCGCGTTGTGCGCGTCGGCCTGCGCCCGGTACTGCCGCGCGTGATCGCGGTGCGCCGCCACCTCCGGGCCCGGCACCAGCGCCGTGAAGGGATCCTCCGGACCAGACACGCTCCCGTCGGGGAACCAGGTGCGCAGCGCGGTGAGGCCCAGGTCCTCCAGCTCACCCGGCTCGAACGCCAGCCCCAGCCGCCCCGTCCACGCCACCGCACGCGCCTGCGCGTGGATGAACTTCTCCTCCAGGTTGCAGCCGGTCACGTAGCGGGAGCGCGCGTCGTCCTCATCCTCCTTGCCGCCTTCCGCCTTGCGCAGCTTGCCCTGCACCAGCGCCGCGTACCGCCCCAGTCCGTCGACAAATCCGCGCCACGCCTCCTCACCCGGCCCGTCCCCCAGCACACGTGCCACCACCGTGGCCACGTGGAAGAGCGCGCGGTCAAGCTGGTCCACCTCCTCCAGCCGCGTGCAGCGCCACAGCTCGGGATCCTCGTCGGGGTCGCGGCCGGAGAGGCGCTGGTGCAAGTGCAGCATCTGGAACAGCTCCGCGCGGGCGTGCCAGACCTCCGCCTCGCCCCCTGCCAGCTCCAGGTCCTTGCGCACCAGCAGGTCCACCACCGGGTGCAGCGCGCTGTCCAGCGCCGCGTGGCTGAAGTAGCCCACCCCCAGCGCCAGCCTGGCCAGCGGGCCCAGCTCGCCCTCGTTCTTCATCAGCTCCAGGCCCAGGTTGACGGCGCCACGCCCGTGCAGCCGGTCGCGCAGCTCCGCCCCTGGCAACCCTCGCGCCAGCTGTCCCAGGCCGCCCCGCTTGGAAATCGCGCCGAAGCGCGGCAGGTCGCTGAGGAGCGCGCCCAGCAGCGCCAGGCCGCGTCGACGCCGCACCGCTTCCGAGACCAGCGGGTGCACGTTCTCGTCCCGCTCCAGCAGGCGCACGGCGGTGATGTGGAGGAGCGGATGGGGCATGGGCAGGAGAGGCGCGAGGCGCACTCGGAGACTACCGGACAACTCCCGCCGGGCCCAATCCCCCGCCCACCCCGACGCGGCCCACGCCGGGCGGGACCGGGATCCGCGTGCGCGGTGGGGGGCGCTGTCGACGCGCAGGGGGTGCGCTCCAACCCGGCCATGGCGGACACCACCCTCGGCCGATAAAGGTCCCCGTCCATGCGCCCCTGCCCAACCCTTTGTCCTCGGGACAGCCGTGCTAGAGAGCGGCGCCGTGGGCGGGAGCAGGCGTCTTGGGCGCACCCCTCCCCAGAAAGCACCTGAGCGACCCGACCATGTCCATCATCGAGCTCCGTGACGTCCACCGCACCTACGGCGAGGGCCATGCCGCCGTGCGCGCCCTGCGCGGGGTGAACCTCGTCGTGCCTCCGGGCCAGTTCGTGGCCATCATGGGACCCTCCGGCAGCGGCAAGAGCACGCTGTTGCACATGGTGGGCGCGCTGGACTGGCCCAGCAGCGGAGACGTGATCCTCGACGGGCAGCCCATTGCCAAACTGGATGACGACGCGCTCACCCGCCTGCGTCGTGACCGCATTGGCTTCATCTTCCAGTTCTTCAACCTGCTGCCCACGCTCACCGCCATCGAGAACGTGTGCCTCCCGGCGCTGCTGGCCGGCAAGACGCTGGGTGACGTCTCCCCCAAGGCCAAGGAGCTGCTCACGCGCGTGGGCCTGGGCGGGAGGCTCAACAACAAGCCCAGCCAGATGTCCGGCGGAGAGCAGCAGCGTGTGGCCATTGCGCGCGCCCTCATCACCGACCCGCCCATCCTCCTGGCCGACGAGCCCACCGGCAACCTGGACAGCAAGAGCGGCGCGGAGGTGCTGCAGCTGCTGCGCGAGGCGTGCGACGAGCGGAGGGTGGCCATTGTGATGGTCACGCACGACGCCAACGCGGCGCTGAAGGCGGACCGCCAGGTCAACATCAAGGACGGAGAGGTGGTCAGCGACGTCCTGCACAAGAGCGGTCAGCCCGCCCAGGTGCAGTGAGGCAGCCGCGCGCATGCTCACCGTCCTCCGACTCATTGCGGCACGCCACCTGGCCCTGGCCAAGGTGCGCAGCCTGCTGACGTTGCTGGGCATCTCCATTGGCGTCTCGGCGGTGGTGGGCATCACGGCGCTCAACGGCGCGGTGCTCGACGCGTTCAACAACATGGTGGAGTCCATCTCCCGCGGGACGGATCTGCAGATCAGCGCCGGGGAGGCGGGCGTGCCGGACTCCGTGCTCGACGTGGTGCGCGAGGTGCCGGGTGTGGCCAGCGCATCCCCGCTGCTGGAGAACACGGTGCAGGACCCGGAGACGGGCGACCGCATCCTCGTGCTGGGCATTGACTTCCTGGCCGACGACCCCTTCCGCGGCCTGGCCGAGAAGGAAGGCGGGAAGAACATCGTCGACGACGAGGTGGCCTTCCTGAACAGCCCGCGCGCCATCCTGATTGCGGGTCCCTACGCGCAGAGCCGGCAGCTGCAGAAGGGCCAGACCATCAAGCTGGTGACGCCGAGCGGACCGCTGGAGTTCGAGGTGTTCGGCCTGCTGGCCCCCACCGGCGCGGCCAAGGCGTTCGGCGGCAACGTGGGCATCATGGGCATGGACGCCGCGCAGCTCACCTTTGGCAAGGTGGGCCGGTATGACCGCATTGACGTCGACGTGGTGGACACCGAGAAGCCCGAGGTGGTGCGCGACCGCATCCGCACCGCCACCAAGAGCGGCTTCGTGGTCGACCGCCCCAAGGACCGCGGCGTGCGCGTCAGCCGCATGGTCTTTGCGCTCCAGACCGGCCTGCAGCTCACCAGCGCGGTGGCGCTCCTCGTCGGCGTGTTCGTGGTGTTCAACACCATGGCCATTGCCATCCTGCAGCGGAGGAGGGAGCTGGCCACGCTGCGCGCGTTGGGCACCACGCGGCTGCGCGTCACCCTGCTTGTCGCGGGGGAGGCGGCCATCCTGGGCATGCTGGGGGGCATCCTGGGCGTCTTCATCGGGCGGGGGATGGCGCACCTGGCGCTCGGCATCGTCGCCGACGCGATCAGCGCGCTGTACGTGGAGGTGAAGCCCACCGGCGCCGAGGTCTCTCCCACGCTGGCCCTGGTGGGGTTCCTCCTCGGGCTGGGCTGCGCGATTGTGGGTGCCACGCGCCCGGCGTGGAAGGCGGCGGGACTGTCGCCGGTCATCGTGCTGGCGGGTCGCGCCACGCATTCCGCTCCGCCCAAGCATCCCCTGATGCTCTTCGCCATTGGCCTGGTGGGCTACGTGCTCTCCTTCCCCGTCTCCAACCTGCCCGCGCCACAGGGCATGCCGGTGTTCGGGTACCTCAGCAGCTTCATGGTCCTCCTGGGCACCGCGCTGATGGGCCCGCTCATCCTGCACGGCGTGAAGATCGTGATGGAGCCGCTGGCCACGCGCTTGGGCAGCGTGGTGGGCCACCTGGCCGCCGAGAACCTGGTGCGCGACCTCTCCCGCGCGTCGGTGACCAGCGCAGCGCTGATGTTCGGCCTGGCGCTGTCCATTGGCGTGGGCAGCATGGTGCACAGCTTCAAGGTCACCATGGATGCATGGCTGCAGGCCTCCGTGCCTTCGGACCTGTTCGTCTCCGCCGGCAGCCAGCTCGCCGACCAGAAGAACATCCCGCTCAAGCCGGAGCTGGGCGACGGAATCGAGAAGATCCCCGGCGTCGACAAGGTCTTCCACGTGCGCATGGCGCAGATCCCGTACGAGGACCTGACCATCCAGGTGGTGAGCCAGGAGTCGGAGGTGTTCTTCGAGCGGGCGCGGCTCATCATCCGCGACGGTCCCTCGCGCATCGAGGGCGACATGCTGCGTCGCACCGGCGGCGTGACCATCAGTGAGAACCTGGCGCAGAAGAAGGGCCTCAAGGCCGGCGACAGCCTGGTGCTGGGCACCCCCGACGGACCGCGCGCGTTCCCCATCCTCGCCGTGGCGGTGGATTTCACCTCCGACCAGGGCTTCGCGCTGATGGACCGCCAGACCTACGTGGAAGCCTTCGGCGACACGCTGGTGGACATGTTCCAGCTCTACCTGAAGCCGGGCGCGAACCTCGAAGCGGTGCGCAAGGAGCTGGCGGCCACGGTGGGGCGCAAGTACGGGCTCAACGTCGTCACCAACCAGGAATTCCGCGACTACGTGGGCGGCCTCGTCGACAACGCGTTCAAGATCACCTCCGCCATCCAGCTGGTGGCGCTGCTGGTGGCGCTCCTGGGCATCATCAACACGCTCTTGGCCAGCGTCCTGGACCGCACCCGTGAGATTGGCGTGCTGCGCGCCATTGGAACGCTGCGCAACCAGGTGAACCTGCTCATGGTGCTGGAAGCCATGATGCTCGGGCTGGGGGGCGCCATCATGGCCACCGTCGGCGGGCTGGCGTTCGGGTACATCTTCGTCATGGTGATCAACGTGCAGTCCACCGGCTGGTCCCTGCCCTTTGCGGTGCCGTGGCGCACGGTGGGTGAGGCGTTTGCCATCAGCGTGCTGGCCGCCGGCTTTGCCTCGCTGGTCCCCGCCCGACGGGCAGGCCGCCTGGACATCAAGGAAGCCCTCGCCGAGGAGTGAGGGTCTGTCGGCAAATCCCAGGAAAGGAAGCCAGAAGCCAGAAGTGCTCGCCCTTCGTCGTCACGGCACCCCCTTCTGACTTCTGACTCCTGACTCCCTTGTGGGGATTCCCCGACTGCCCCTGAGTGGTGCGGGAAGGTCGGGAACGGTGCGCGCGCCGTCCGCCGGACATCCCACGATGTCAGCGCATCTTCCGGCTGTTAGAGTTCGCGCCAGCCTGAAGCGGGGTGGGCCCCATGGTGCGCCTGCCCTCCCAAGTTGTTTCCTCCTCCGGCGCCGACGTGGCGCTGGTTCTCCCGGAGCTTCCCGTCAGTCCTGCCACGTCGGTGTTTGGACAGCACCGGCTGAGTCGCGGCGCGCCGGCCATTGCGCTGCAGACCACCGCGCTGGTGGCGGGTGCGGCCACGGTGGTGGTCAGCGGCCTGGCGCTTGGACCGGCGGCGCCGTTGGTGGCCGCGCCGGTGGTGCTGGCGACGTTGTGGTCGGTGATCAACCGCACCAGCGGGATGGGGAATGGCGCGCTGCGCGCGGAGCTTGCCGGCCGCCTGGGTGGCGCGCGGCCCAACGAGCTCTTCGTGGGCCTGTGCCTGGCGGAGAACAACACGGTGACGGCCAAGCTGCTCACGCCGCGCCTGGACACCGACGACAACGTGGGCTTCCTCTCCATCAGCGAGGACGCGCTGCTCATCCGCACCGAGGAGGGCCACGTGCGCATTGCCCGCGACGCCATCCGCCGCGTCAGCCTGGAGCGCTTCACGGAGATGCCCTACCTGCGCTGGATTGTCGTGGAGCACTACGACGACACCACGCTGCGCAAGGTCCTGGTCAGCTCGCGTGAGGGCGCCACGCTCCGCCACTTCCGCGACGAGACACTGGCGCTCCACGCGCGCCTGACCCACTGGTACCTGGAGCCCTACATGCGCGAGGCGCTGCCGTCGCGGTGAGAGGGGGCGCGCGAGGTCAGCCCTTCAGCGGATGGGGAAGCGGTAGTTGCGCGCGTAATTGCTGTCCCAGGTCACGCGGCCGCCATCCAGCTCCACCTTGAACCACATCTGCAGCTCGCCACCGGCGTCACGCGGCAGCGTCACCACCGGCGCCTTGCGGCTCAGCGCGCCCGCGCCATTGGTCCGCTCCGCCACCGGCGCGTACTGCGCCGCTCCGCCCTTCACCATCCAGCCCAGGTCAATGCGCTTGATGCTGCCAGCCTCGTGCAGGTCGCTGAGCTCCCGCAGGTAGCGCACGCGCACCTTGCTGCCCGCCTTCAGGGAGAGCGCCTCCCGCTCCCGGCGCGCAGCCTCGTCAAGCTGCCCCGCGGCGAAGACGATGGTGGCATCCGCAGGCTCCTCGACGGGCTCCGGCGGACGGGAGGGCTTCACGGTGGCCTTGGCTTCCGCCACCATCTTGCTCATGTCCACCGTGGGCTCGTCGTCATAGGCGGGGCGCGGGGGCATGCTGGGCGCCGGCGGCGTGGCGGGAGCCTTGGCGGAGGGCATGCTGGGCGCCACCGCGGCGGTGATGGCCGGCTGCGCGGGGGCGGGCGGCGGAATGCTCACCGCGGGAGGCACCGCACCCGTGGTCTCCTCGGCGGTGGTGGGGCTCCCGGCGGCGGCCGCGGACTTCTTGCCCTTGGCGGCGGGCTTGGCGGCGGCGGTGCCTTCCGCCTTGGTCTTCTTGCTGCGGCTGGAGCCGGTCTTGCTGGCCATGGGAGCTCTCCTCAGGTGCGTCACGTGAAAATGGGTCAGTGTTCGGGCGCGCCCACATAGGGGACCGCGCACCTGAGGGCAAGGGCTCTTGTGACCGGTTGGAGACACGCCGCTCAGACGCGGGCGTCCTCCTCGGAGATGACCCGGAAGACGCCGTCCGCGCCTTCCGCACTCAGCACGCGCTCACGCAGCGCCGGCTCCTTGAACAGGCGGGAGATGCGCGCCAGCGCCTTGAGGTGCAGGCCAGCGCTGTTCTCCGGCGCCACCAGCAGGATGAAGATCTTGCTGGGCTGACCATCAATGGCGGCAAAGTCCAGCCCGTCCCGACGGATGCCCAGCACCGCCTTGAGGGAGGTCAGGCCCGGGTGTTTGCCGTGGGGGATGGCCACCCCGTCGGCAATGCCGGTGGACGAGAGGCGCTCGCGCTCCAGCAACGTCTCATAGACGCGCTCCGCGCTGCCCGGGGGAAAGTCCGGGTCATGGTCCACCAACGCGTGCGTAAGCTCCCGCAGCACTTCCGGCTTGGTGTTTGCCGAAAGATGCGGAATCACCCGCGAGGGGCCAAGGATCTCGACGAGCTTCATGAGGGGACGGAATCGGAGGGCCGCCCGCGGTAGGCGGGCAGGCGCCTCCGGCGGATTATCACTGGTGCATGGCGGCCTCAATGAGGCCCAGGTTGCCGTCCTTGCGGCGGTAGATCACGTTGATCTCGTGCGTGGCGCTGTTCTGGAACACCAGGAAGTCATTGTGGAGCAGGTCCATCTGCATGATGGCCTCGTCCACGGTCATGGGCTTGGCCACGAACTCGCGGGTGCGAACCACCTTGGGAGCCGGCGCGCTCTCCACCGGGACCTCGGCGTTGGCTTCCGCCACCGGGCCGTCCGGCTCCAGAACGTTGAGCCTGACCTTGAACTTCCCATCCTCACGCGCTTTGTGGTTGCGGACCTTGCCCTGGTACCGCTTGAGCTGCCTCTCAATCTTCTCAATGGCGCGGTCAATCGACTGGTACATGTCCTCCGACTTTTCCTCGCCGCGCATCATGAGCCCGTTGGCCGAGACCGTGACGTCCGCCTTGTGCATGTACTTCTCAAGGCTGAGCACCACGTGGGCCTCGGCGGGCTTGTGGAACAACTTGTTGATGCGCTGGACCTTCTCGTTGGCGAACTCCTTGAGTGCGCCTGTCGGCTCCATGTGACGAAACGTGACCGACACCTGCATGAGTCACCTCCGTGGGGGCCCCGCGTGGCTCGGGGCGGCGCGGACCAGTGAAGCGCCTTCCCCGCCGGGACCGTGTTCGGACCTCAGAATAGACCTCGGCGGAAACGGGTCAACCACAATCGCGAACAGCCCGGTTGCACCGCCGCGGCGCGTGCAGGAAAAGCTTGACGTGTGCAGGGGGTCTGTGGTCGCCGGCTCCCACCCGTGGAGGTCCGTTGGCGTCTCGCACCCCGCCCAAGCCCGTGCCCGCGTCGCGCCCGCTCAAGCCCGCCGCACTGCCGGAGGGCCCCGCCCGACTGGAGGGATTCCTGGCGCGCGCCCGGGCGGTGTTGGCGTCGGAGAATCCGCAATACACGGAGGCACAACGACAGGCGGAGAGACGCGCGGTGGGCGTGCGCCTGGAGGAGGAGCTGCGTCAGACCGCCTCACGCGTGGGCGCGGGACTTGCGCTGCACCTGGAGCCCGTGCGCGTGTGCTGCCAACTGCTGGAGAGCGCGGGGGAGCTGGCGCGCGCCGCGCGGTTGCTGATGGACGCCGGTCGTCCCGCGGAGGCGGCGGACCTGGCCGGGCGGGCAGGTGAGCTGGAGCTGATGCAACGCGCGCTGGCCGCCGCGGGAGAGCCGCAGGACCGCTCGGGGGAAGCCTCCGTGGCGTTTGCCGCGTACGAGGCCGCCATGGGTCGCGGGCACCTCACCGACGCGCTGCTCGCCGTGGAACGCGCCCTGCGCGCCCGTCCCGACAACCCCGCCTACCCCGACCTGCGGGACAAGCTGTTGGCGCGTCGCCCTGCCCCGCCACGGCTGCTCCTCGAGGGCGACGGTGGGCTCCTGGTGGCCTTGGGCCTGGCGCCGGCGTGGGTGGGTCGTGGCGAGGACGCGGTGCTGCGGGTGCAGGCGCCGGGTGTGAGTCGACAACATGCGCGGGTGGAGGTGCGCGACGGATCCGCGGTGCTCTCCGCCGGCGGCGCGGTGCTGTGGTCCTCCCAGCTCACCGACGACGTCATGGGCCCGCCCGCGACGGTGATGGCGGGCGCGTTGCTTTTGGGCGTGCGGACCGCGGGCTGGGCGGTGGAGGTGTGGCCGGCGGCGAATCCGCAGACGCGCGCGCTGGTGCTCGTGGGGAATGGCACCGGGCAGATGGAGCTGGGCGAGGGGAACCTGGCGCGCGTGACGTTGAAGTGGCCCGTGGGAGGTTGGCCGCGCCTGGGCGTGGTGGACGGAGCGCTGCACGTGGACGACGACGTGGCGCTGCCGGGAGGATACGACGTCTCCGTGGGCTCGCGGGTGCGCGTGGGGTCGCGGGAGTGGGTATGCAGGGGCTAGCACGCGCGCTGGTGCTGTTGGTGACGACGGGATGCGTCCGGTTCGTCGACGGCGAGGACCTGTTGCGCGGGGACCCGGGCAGTGCGGCGTGGGACTGCTCGCTTCCGGGCGAGATGACGAGCTGCAACGTCACCTGCGGTCAGGCGTACACCGAGGGCGTGAAGCTCGACTGCAGCGACACGTGGCAGTGCCAGCAGGGATCGTTCCGTGCGCAGTGTCGGGACCAGACCTGGTACTTCGCGTGTGAGTGCTTCGAGAACGAAGTGACGACGGGGACATTCAACACCGGCTCGTGGTGCGACCAGGACCGGCCCACGCGCGCCCGACGCGTGAACGTGGGATGCGGGTGGAAGGTCCCGGCAAAGTAGCTATCTTTAGGCCCATGCGACGAGAGTGCCTCGGGGTCCCTGTCCTCGCACTGTTGTGCGTTGTTGGCGCACCGGACCCTGCCCGCGCGTGCGACTGCGCGCCCCAGTCTTTCACCTGGCCGCACCAGCGGGGGACGGCTCCGACGGACACGGTCATCCGCTTCTACCCGTCCGGCCAGGGATGCCAGCTGGGGAACGACGCGGGCCCGGGCCTTCCCGCGATGGGATTGTATGAAGCGCTTCCGGGCGACGGTGGGGATGACTCATTTCTCGCTCGGGCGGGTCGTTCCGTGGAGGTCACCGTTCGCCGACTGGAGGGAACCACGGCGACGGGCTCCCTCATCACCGTGGCCCCGCGCGAGCCGTTGCACCCCGGCCAGGAATACATGCTGGTCCGAGGGCCCGGGTACCCGTTGACGTTCGTGGCAGAGGAGCGGGCGTCAACAGCATCTTCTGACGCGTTGCGGGTGGCGGGCGTCTACCTGGTCTCGGATCCCAACAACACGTCCCAGTGCGAATGGTCGACGCCATTCCTCCACGTGGACATTGTTGGCGCGTCGGACGCGGAACAGCAGGCCGCGTATCTCATCTGGGTCTGGCGTCGGGGGGAAGTGCCCACGTCGACGCCGAGCGTCATCTACTCTGGCAATCCGGCTCCCGTGTGCGGTGAGTTGAAGCCGGCGCCGTGCAACGTCCATGGCGTCGACGTCGGAGAGAGTGACGCCAGCTGGTGCGCGCGGGTGGCGGTGGAACACGCCAACGGGGAACTGCTCCTGCTGCCCGGCGAATGGTGCAGTGTGGGCGTCACCACGTGTGAGCTCTCACCCGACGCCACCGAACCGCTCCCGCCGACGACCAACCCGCGCCCGGACACCGCCTGCACCTGCTCGACAACAGCGCATGCCTCCCCCGGATGGGACAACGTTGCTGGCAGCGGTGTTGTGCGTGGCGGGGTGTCGCCGAAGTCGACCTGCACCCGGCGTGACGCCCATGGCCTCCCCTCGGCCGGTCACGGTCTCACTTGCCGCCGCCCAGCGCGGCGCACTTTCACGCTGCTTTGGTGGACGGCTCTCGACGGCGCCCACCCCAGCGTACAATGAGCCGTAACCGACATGGCCCCGCTGACGCGTTTGCTGACGAGCATTGCGTGTTGCCTGAGCGCATGCGCACAGGGACCTGACGATGCGGGTTCCGGCGGTGCAGTGCGAGGCGTTCAGTTCGCGAGTTGGCGCTATCCGACGGGGGCGCTCACGCGCAGGGTCAACCTACAGGTCACCGGCGTGGAATCCCCGACGTCGGCTTTCGTCGGAAACGTACCTCTCATCAACCTTGAGGCCGTGCCGACGGACGCGGGCGTACAGATCTCAGGTGAGCCGTCCGCGCCCCTCCAGGTCGGCCCCCAAGAGGTTCGTGTCGAGGACTCCGCCGGCCGCATCAATGCTGTCGGAAACTTCAAGGAAGGAGGCTGGTACGGGTGGAGCGGGCGGATAACCCATCTGTGGAGGTCGGAGGAGTGCCAGGGCCCGTTCTTGGGTCCGTTCGGGTCCCGAAGGGTCTGTGTGATTGCAGGCGCACGCGTGAGTCAATCCATTTTTGTCGACGAGTTCGGCGGGACACCGCTCGCGCCGAGCATGTTGTTTTGGGTGGCGTACAGTCGCATCGCCAGGGGCGAGGAGCATCTCCTGGACCCACTACGGGTACATCTTGAGACCCTGACGACCGCCTCTTTCCCGAACGGTGCGCTCCTGGAGATCGTCAACAACAATCTGGATGCGTCCCTCTACCTCGGCGATGTCCCGACATGGACGCCGGGCACGGCCACGCTGACCACCCTGGCGACGGTTCCGGGTTTCGTTTGCGGCATGGCGGTTTGTCACGACGACGATGGGGCCTACGTTCTTGGGACGCGAGATCCCGGTGAACCATGGTTTGCACGCTGGGATGACGACGCCGGCGTGCTTGGCGAGCTCACCCCAACCACACTCAGCACCGCGGTATCGGCTTGCGGTGTCACGTGTGCGGACCTCGATGGTGACGGTACCGACGAGGTTGTCTCCACCCCTCGGAACATCGGCGGCGTCGCGGTGCTCTCCGGCGCCCCCGACGTGGGGTTCACCGCGCTCCACGAAACCTATGGAGCAGCCTGGTCGCTCTTCACGCCGCAGCAGCACCGGCCTTCATTTGAGGACCTGGATGGGAACGGGAGTCTGGACGTCGCGCTAACACTCGGCGGCGGAATCGTTGCGCTCTTGTTCAACAACGGCAACCTGGCGTTCGATCTGGACCTCGATGGTGCCATCGCTGACGGCGAGTATGTCTTCGCCACGACGGCAGGACGACTGGGCAGGGACCGCGTTCCCTACGTCATCTTGAGTCACGGCCGGACTGACTGGGCGCAGGTATGGCGGGTGAATCCCGACCGGACGCTGGTGCGCGAAGACTGGATCACCGAGAAATGGGGACCTTCGTCCGTCCGCTTGCCCATGCTGCTTTGGGATGTCGACGGAGACGGCAGCCTCGACGTGCTCAGCTCGGATGACGGGGACTTTGTCTGGTACTGGCGGCGACCTGATCGTGAGGAAGAGGACGGTCTTCCGGGCCCACGCATGCCGGTCATTCTCGACGGTGGGTTTGAACTGCCGACGCCTCCTGAGGAGGACGGCCCAGATGTTCCCATTCACAATGTGAACACCACCGATGCTGGCCCGGACGGCGGCGGCTGGGACGCGGGACGATGGGACTAACTTTAGATCCCGGTGCCGTCGTGTCGGGAGAATTGAGGATTCGTTGTGTTCAGGGAGCAGCCGTGCCCCGGGTGAGGGTCTTGGCCATTCTCGTCACGTTGTGGCGAATGGCGGCGTGCACTTGCCAGGGGTCCAACCCAGACGCTGGAGAACAACCCCCGCGTCTCACCAACGTGTCTATGGATACCTACCATGCGTGATCGGTTAGCGCGTGGCACGTCCCAGCTGCTGGCGGCGTTTCCTCTGGGCCGCATCTCGGCGTCGGTTGCGTGAACGTCCCAGGACGCTGGCGATGGTTAGAAGTCTTTCCTCGAGT
>JBFMGU010000274.1:0-13868 GCA_040752415.1 Myxococcota bacterium | reverse complement strand
CGGGCGCTCTGACGAAGAACGGACGCGCGGCCGCCCGCACCTTTGGGAGTGCGGTCTGAAATACCGCTTTGGCTCGGGCTGTCCGGGCTCACCGGAGCTCCTCCACATGTGAAAGAACTTCTGGCCAGGTACCTAGACACCCTTCCCACGCAGCCGTCGGTCCACGCCTTTGGCGCAGCGGTAGACGTTCACGCGGCTGTCCGTGCGCGTCAGCATCCCGCGAACACCCGCGCACACGCGGAAGTAGAACAGCGCCGGTCTCGGCGGCGGCAGCGTCAGGATGGCGGGATTCTCCTTCAGGAACGCGGTCGCCTTGTCCTCGAGCCGCCACGCCGGGAAGTTGAACTCCTCGTCCTTGAGAAACGGCTCCAGGAAGACGTCGCCCCAGTCGTAGAGCATCTCGGGGTCGTGGAGCCCCTTCGCGTCGGGCGTGCCGAATTCCATGCTGCGGTACAGCGCGGGAAGAGCATCCGCGTCACCCTTCCACTGCGCGCGCAAGAGCCCGGTGAACCCGTTGGAGAAGCGACGCTCGAAGTCACGCACGCACCCGAAATCGAGGACGATGAGGTTCCCGTCGTCGTCGACCAGGAAGTTGCCGGGGTGCGGGTCGGCGTGCAGCGTGTAGAACTCGTGGAAGAGGCGCATGTACGTGACCAGGAAACGCGTGGCCAGCTCCGTGCGCTCCGCGTGTCCCAGCGACGCCAGGTGCTCGTCGAGCTTGCGCCCGTGCATGCGTTCCATGGTGAGCACGTTCTTGCGCGTGAGCCCGGGGAATGCGCGGGGAGTGCGCGTGCCGGGGAACTCCGCGCGGAACAGCTCGCCGTAGCGTCGGAGCGCGTCCGCTTCCTGCACGTAGTCCGCCTCACGCTGCAGCACCTGGCGGAACTCCTCCAGGTACGCGTCCACCTGCACGCCCGGCGTCACCACGCGTGAGACCTGCAACACCATGCCCAGGTTCTTGACGTCGCTGTCGATGGTGTCGGCGATGCCCGGGTACTGCACCTTCACCGCCACGGATTCGCCCTCGCGCGTCACCGCGCCGTGCACCTGGCCAATGGACGCGGCACCGAGCGGCTGCTCGTCAAAGGAACGGAAGAACGACGACAGCGGCCCGCCCAACGCCTCGCTCACCACCTGCTCCACCATCGGGAACGGCATGGGCGGAGCGCCGTGTTGCAGCTCGGAGAGCGCGGAGCGCACCTCGTGGGGAAGGACCTGCGGGTCAATGGAGAGCAGCTGGCCCACCTTCATGGCCGCGCCCTTCAGCTCCGCCAACGTCGCCGCCACGTCCTTGCCACTGCGCTGCAGCATCTCCGCGCGCGCAACGGCGTGGTCCGCCGAGGGCGCCACCGTCTCCTTGAGCTTCTGCAGCGCCGCGCGCGCCGTTACCGCCGTGGCTGTGCTCCCCAACCTCGTCAGCCTGGCCAGTCTCCCCGTCGGTGGCGGCGTGGAGCGGTTCTTGTTGCGGTCATTCTCGTCGGCCACTGCGGTCTCCGGTGGGCGCGTACCCTAACCGAGCCGCATCCCATCCGTCAGTGGGCGGACGCTCGGGCATCCCCCCATTGCCCGAGCCGGAAACAACTGCTGCCATCTCCGGAAGATAACCATCGCACCTACACTGGAGGTCGCCGTGGCTGTGTCCCGTTCCGAAAAGGCCGCCAACAAGCGCGTTGATACCCACCTTCGCACCAAGGGCCCCATCTCCGAGGGCGCCAACCAGCGCGAGGTGAAGACGGTGGAGCGGAACCTCAAGCTGGCGGGCTTTGACCCCGGCGTCGTCGACAACAAGTTCACCGCCAAGACCACCACCGCCCTCCGCGGCTTCCAGAAGAGCGTGGGCCTCCCGGAGACCGGCCAGCTGGACGAGGCCACCTTCAAGCAGCTCAAGGGCGTGCAGGCGCGCGTGCGCAACCACGACGGGTGGATTGGCAAGGGCCAGGCCGGCGACCGCGTCCTGGAGGCGGAGAAGCGCCTCAAGCGGCTGGGCTATGACCCCGGCGCCGTCGACGGCGTGTTTGACGGCGACACCGCCAAGGCCGTGGCCGCCTTCAAGAAGGACCAGCCCCGCGACCTCAAGGGCAACCACCAGGAAATCCTGGGCACGCGCGGCCAGCAGGTCCTGGAGCGTGAGACCAAGGCGCTCAGCCATGATCCCTACCGCGGTCGGACCAAGCCGTCGGCGGAGCACCGTCGCCTGGACTCCCTGACGACGACGCGCGCCGCGCGCACCAACCTGGACGGCACCACCGGCTTTGGCGTGGGTGAGAACGGCCGGCACGTCAAGAACGTGCAGCTCAAGCTCCGCGCCGCGGGCTACGACCCCAAGCACACCGACGGGAAGTTCGACGAGCGCACCGAGGGCGCCCTGAAGGCGTTCCAGCGGCGGAGCAAGCTGCCGGTCACGGGCCGCGTCGACGAGGCCACGTGGAACAAGCTGGGCAAGGCGGAAATCTACAGCACCAAGGCCGGCGCCCCCGCCCAGCGTGAGGGCGAGCGTTCCCGCGCCGTGCTGCGCAGCGAGCGGCTTCTCAAGCAGCTGGGTTACAGCGTGGGCAAGGTGGACGGCCTCTTCACCAAGCAGACCGAGCGCGCGGTGAAGTCGTTCGAGCGCAAGAACCACCTCAAGGCCGACGGCGCCATCCAGAGCAGCCAGATCCGCAAGATGGAGAAGGAGCTGGATCGTCGGACGGTGAGCCCGCGTGAGCTGCGCGCGATCATGCCCAACCTTCCGGCCAGCACCGCCCGTCGCTACGCGCCGCTGCTCAACACGGCCATGCGGGAGCAGGGAATCACCTCGCCCCGTCGTCAGGCGCACTTCGTGGCGCAGCTGGCGCACGAGAGCATTGGCCTCACCACGTTCGAGGAGCTGGGCGACCGTTCCTACTTCACGCGCATGTACGAGGGCCGCTCCGACCTGGGGAACACCCGTCCCGGCGACGGCGCGCGCTACCACGGCCGCGGCCCCATCCAGCTCACCGGGCGGGCCAACTACCGTCGCTACGGGCAGCTGCTGGGCCTTCCGCTGGAGCGCAAGCCGTGGCTGGCCGCGCGTCCGTCGGTGGGCTTCCGCATCGCCTCGCTGTTCTGGCGCACCCACGGCCTGAACGCGAAGGCCGACCGCAACGACTTCTACGGCATCACCACGTCGATCAACGGCGGCACCAACGGTTACAGCGACCGGTACCAGTACTGGCAGCGCGCCCGTCGGGTGCTGGCGTGATTCAACGGTTTCCGGGCCGTCCGCCATCTCGTCGCTGAAGGCCCCGTCCGCCCTCCCCCAAACACCTGTCAGCCCCGACGGGAACCCCGGTGGCGCGAACCCCCAGGCGCCGTTATCCCACCGCGCACCCACGGCGGCTTGACGCGCAGATTCCTGCCTCCTAGGGTGCCCCGCCTTTCCAAGCCCATGGTGGGTCTGGAAGGCAACGCAGAGTTCAACCAAGCAAGGTGGGTTTGTCCGGGCACCTTGCGCGGGCGGTCTGCTGGGGACATGGGGTCCCCGCCGCTCGCTCTCATGACCCACGGGCTCTTTTGGCTGAAACGCCGCTTGCCCGAATGCCTTGGACCCGCATGCGTGAAAGGACGCACTGATTTCATGACCGAGCTTCAGCAGACCCAGATGGATGACTCCTCCTTCGAAGCGCTCCTCGAGGCCAGCTACGCCAAGGGCGACGTGAAGGAAGGCGAGATTGCCCACGGGACCGTCATCCACGTCGGCAAGGACTTCGTGGTCGTCGACATCGGCTACAAGTCCGAGGGCCAGATCCCGGTGAGCGAGTTCCCGTCCGTCAATGGCGCGCCCCAGGTCAAGCCGGGCGACAAGATCGACGTGCTGGTGGAATCCCGGGAGAACGACAACGGCCTCATTGTCCTGTCCAAGGAGAAGGCGGACAAGCTGAAGGTCTGGGATGACATCTCCGCCGCATGTGAGCGTGACGAGGTCGTCGAGGGCACCATCGTGGCGCGCGTGAAGGGCGGCCTCTCCGTCGACATCGGCGTGAAGGCCTTCCTCCCCGGCAGCCAGGTGGACCTCCGCCCCATCCGCAACCTGGACAAGCTCATTGGTGAGCGCCACAAGTTCAAGGTCATCAAGTTCAACAAGAAGCGTGGGAACATCGTGCTGTCCCGTCGTGTCCTCCTGGAGAAGGAGCGTGAGGAGCTCAAGAAGGAGACCCTCAAGAAGCTCCAGGAAGGCGCCGTCATGGAGGGCATTGTCAAGAACATCACCGAGTACGGTGCGTTCATTGACCTCGGCGGCATCGACGGCCTCCTGCACATCACGGACATGAGCTGGGGCCGCGTGAACCACCCCAGCGAGCTCTTCAACGTGGGCGACGAGCTCAAGGTGAAGGTGCTCAAGTTCGACCCGGCCACCGAGCGCGTCTCCCTGGGCCTCAAGCAGATCCAGGAGGATCCGTGGACCAGCGCCGCGGCCAAGTACACGCCGGGCCTGCGCGTGAAGGGCAAGGTGGTCTCCCTCACCGACTACGGCGCCTTCGTGGAGCTGGAGCCGGGCGTGGAAGGCCTCATCCACATCAGCGAGATGAGCTGGACCCGTCGCGTCAAGCACCCGTCCAAGGTCGTTGCCATTGGTGACGAGGTTGAGACGGTGGTGCTGGACATTGACACGGCCAACAAGCGCATCAGCCTCGGCATGAAGCAGATCGAGGCCAACCCCTGGAGCCTCCTGGAGAGCCGTTACCCGGTGGGCACCGTCATCAAGGGCAAGGTCCGCAACATCACGGACTTCGGCATCTTCGTCGGCATCGAGGAGGGTATCGACGGCCTGGTGCACATCAGCGACCTGTCCTGGACCCACCGCGTGAAGCACCCGAGCGAGCTGTACAACAAGGGTGACGAGGTGGAAGCGGTGGTGCTGAACATCAACGCCGAGGAGGAGCGCATCAGCCTCGGTATCAAGCAGCTCCACGAGGATCCGTGGGGTCGCATCCCGCAGGCCTACCCCCGCGGCGCTCGCGTCAAGGGCAAGGTGCAGAAGATCACCGACTTCGGCGCGTTCATCGAGATCGAGCCGGGTATCGAGGGTCTGTGCCACGTGTCCGAGTTTGACGACGCGCGCGTGGAGGACCCGCGGCAGTTCCTCAAGATTGGCCAGGAGGTCGACGTCATGATCATCGACGTGGACTCCGAGGAGCGCAAGATCGGCCTGTCCATCAAGGCCGTGAAGAAGGCCGAGGAGGGCACGGACTACCGCGCCTACCTCAGCAGCTCCAAGGACTCCGGCCGCGCCACCCTGGGCGACCTGCTGAAGGACAAGGGCCGCGGCTGATAGCCGGCTGAGCTGAGCAGTTCCCAACGCCCTCTCCGGGTCCGCCTGGGGAGGGCGTTGGTGTTTGTGGGCCTACCCGGATGGCGCATGTCCACGTCGTCACGGCGGGCGCGGCGCGGTGTCACCCCGGGTTGACGCTGTTGTGACGCGTCCGTAACTCACCAGCATGAAAGCCACCTTCGTGATTGCGGACGCCGTCATGGCGCGGTTGCGGGTGGAAAGCTCCCGCACGGGGAAGTCCATGTCCGCGTTGGTGGAGCTGGCGCTCATCAAGACGCTGGCCAACCCTTCCACCGGTCCCGACGTGGGAGCGGACCCGGACGGGCTGGAGGCCCTGCATCACGCCATGGCGAGCAGTTGAGGACCCGTAGGAGGACCTGCGGCACATGTGCTGCCGCGCTGACCTGGGATGCCCGGATTGACGACGTGAATGCTGTTCCACCCGGTTTGCGGCAACCATGCCGCGCCGGCCTGACATGCCCCGGTTCCCCAAGCGGGGAATGGATGCGCGCGTCAGCGCGCCCGACGACGGTCGTACGACCTTACTGGGCACGGGTCGGGTGGGGACGGATTGACGCGGCTTGTGGGTTGCGGTTTTCCGTCGACGATCCGGGCATCCCAGGCCAGCGCGGCAGCACGTCTTTCCTAGCGTTTCCCTTCGAGCTTGGAGAGCCGGTCCTCCAGCCCGTCAACGCGACGCGCGAGCTTGTCCTGTGGGGCCCGCATCCGGATGTGGTCGTGCTTGAACTCCTGCTTGAGCGTGGAGCCGAGACGGTCAATGCGATCGCTCAGGCCCACCAAGGCCTTCGTGGTGTTCCGCTCAAGCTTGTCGATGCGCTCGTTCGTCTCGGCCTGGCCTTGCTCCAAGCGCTTGAGGCTCTCTGCCATCTGGCGGAACAGCTTGAACGCTTCCGCAGGGAAGACACTGGCGCCGCCGTTACGTCGGGTGCTCATGGCGCCAGCATGGTGGCCGGCGCACCTGTCGTCATGCCTTCCCGTCCTGCAGCCGCTTGCAGATGAGCAGGTGCTGCAGCGCCTTCCCACGTTGACCGGTGCGCTCATAGAGGCGCGCCAGGTTGTAATGCGCGTCGCCAAAACGCGGGTCCAGCTCCACGGCGCGCTGGTAGTGCGTGACGGCCGCCGCCACGTTGCGACGGTCCTCCAACGCCAGCGCCACGTTGTAGTGCGCCACCGGGTCGTCCTCGGTGATGGAGAGGGCCTTCTCGTACAGTTTGACGGCGTCAGCCACGCGGCCGGCCTGGTGCGCCATGCGACCGAGGTTCACGTAGACGTCGCTGAGATTGGGGTCCAACTCCAGCGCACGACGGTACGCGTCCACCGCGCCCGCCGGGTCCTCCGTCTCCATGGCCAGCGCCTGCTCGAAGAGCCCCAGCGCCTCCTCACGTTGCTCCTGCGCGTGCTCTGCCTGCTTGAGCGCGCGCCGCTCCACCAGGGAGAGCGCCTCCCCCACGTCCTCGACAGCATCCTTCCCGGTGACGACGTCATCTCCGCCAAACAGGAGCCCCTGCCCGCTCTCCGACCACGTGGTGCGCACCTCCTGCACCGTCGTCTTCCTCCCCGACGAGACCAGCGACGTCACCGGCTGCACCGCCGGCATGGGCCCGCGCGGTGAGGAGGGCTCCGCGTCCTGCACGCCTTTGGCTGCGCGCAGCTTCACCAGGTCCTGGAAGGTGAACTCAAGCTTCTCCCCGACGACAACCGGCTGGCACACGCCCGCGTCCACCAGCGCACGGACACGCGCGGCGGGCACGCCAAGGATGCGAGCAACTTCAGCCAGGGGAAACGTCTGCGTCACGCCTTGGCTGCTTTAGCACGCTTCTTCCCGGACTCGCTGCCCTTCGCCACGGCGGGCTTGCGGTCCTCATCATCGTTCGTAGCAACCACAACCGGCGCGCCCTGCTTCGACGCCAGGCTGGCCTTGAGAGCCTCCACCAGGTCGATGATCTGCTCCTTGGGCTGCTGCGGCGCCTGCGCAACGATTTCCTGGCCGGCAACCTTCTTGTCGATCATCTCCAGGACCTGCGTGCGGTAGTCGTCCTGGTACTTTTCCGCCTTGTACGCCGGCACCGCGAGCTGCTCGATGAGCTGGACGGCGAGATCGAGCTCCTTGTCGCGCACCTGCGCCGGCTCGCCCTTCTCCACGTCTTCAAAACCGCGAACCTCGTCGTGGTAGTAGAGCGCGTGCAGCATCAGGCCGTCCTTGGTGGGCCTGACCAGCACCAGCTGCTCCTTGCCGCGCGTGGCAAAGCGGCCCACCGCAACACGACCCGCCTGCATCATGGCCTGGTTGAGCAGCGAGTACGCTTTGGCGCCGCCCTTGTCCGGCCCCAGCAGCGTGCTGCGCTCGAAGTAGACGGGGTCCACCGAGACAATGGGAACGAACTCCAGGATCTCGATGGAGTTGTCGGTCTTCTTCTCCAGCGCCTTCAGCTCCTCCTCGGAAAGCACCACGTACTGGTCCTTGGCGTGCTCATAGCCCTTCACCGTGTGCGCGCGGTCCACCTGCTCACCGCACAGCTGACACACGTACTGCTGCTTGAGTCGGGACTTGTCCTTGTCATGCAGCATGTTGAAGGACACGTTTTTCGACGACGCCGCCGCATAGAGCTTGACGGGGACGGTGACCAGGCCGAACGAAATCACCGCCGTGGAGCTTGCACGCGCCGCCATGGAGCCTCCGGATCGTTGTGATCGGTGATCGGATACATCTCCGCCGTCGCACGCGCCAGATCACAAGCAGATCCCTGGGGTTCCCACGAGATCCGCGCGGATCCATTTGGCGCCCCGGATCCGCGGGATTTTGCGTGGCAAAGGGCTGATCCGTTAGATGTTTCCAGGTGGCAACACGGGCTCTTGACGTCTACCGAAAGAAGCGGGACCCGACGTCCACGCCCGAGCCCTTCGGCGGGCAGCCCACCCCCAACCTCCCGGCCACCGCGCCGCATGTCTTCGTGGTGCAGCAGCACGACGCCACGCGAATGCACTGGGACGTGCGCCTGGAGATCGACGGCGTGCTGGTGAGCTTTGCGGTGCCCAAGGGTCCGGCGTTGGATCCCAAGGAGAAGCGGCTGGCGGTCCAGACGGAAGATCACCCCATGGACTACCGCGTCTTCGAGGGGATCATCCCCAAGGGAAACTACGGCGCGGGAGCCATGATCCTGTGGGACCACGGCACGTACCGCTCCCACGACGGCGTCCACCCCCGCGACGGACTGGCCAACGGCAAGCTGGACCTGTTCTTCCAGGGGCTGAAGATGCGCGGCCGCTGGAAGTTCGTGCGCACCAAGGGTGAGGACGGGAAGAACTGGCTGTTGTTCCACTACGCCGACGGTGAGCCTCCCTCCCGCGACGAGCTGGTGGTGATGCAGCCCTACTCCGTCCTCTCCGGCCTGAGCATCGAGGAGCTGGACCAGGGCGTCCGACGTGACGCGGAGCTTGGCGAGCGCGCGGAGCAAGCCGGTGCGGTGCGCAAGGCCATGGACGTGGCGCGACTGGAGCCCATGCTGGCGACGTCGCAGAGCAACGCGTTCACGCACGCCGACTGGATCTTCGAGATCAAGTACGACGGCTGGCGCGTCCTGGTGCAGAAGGAGGCCAACCGGCGCGTCCGCGTGTTCACGCGCAACGGTCGCGAGGTGACGCCGCTGGTGCCGGAGATTGCGCGCGCGGTGACGCATCTCCCCGTGGACGAGTGCGTGCTGGACGGCGAGGTGGTGGGTCTGGATGAGCGCGGCGTGGCGCGGTTCGAGCGCATCCAGAAGCGGCTGCACCGCCCGGAGAAGTCCGCGGTGGCCCGCCATGAATTCGAGCTGCCGTTGACGCTCTTCGCGTTTGACCTGCTCTTTGTCGACGGGTGGGACCTCACCACGCTCCCGCTGATCACGCGCAAGGAGATGCTGCAGCGGCTGGTCCCCAAGCTGGGCGTGGTGCGCTTCACCGATCACGTCCCGCGCGAAGGACAGATGCTCTTTGACGCCGTCCGCGAGCACGGCCTGGAAGGCATCATGGCCAAGCGCGCCGACTCGAAATACCAGGCCGGCAAGCGCAGCACGGACTGGGTGAAGATCAAGGCGCCCCGCAGTGTCGACGTGGCGGTGGTGGGCTATCTTCCAACGCGGGGCACCGGGAACGACCTTGCCTCGCTCATGGTGGCCTGGCGCGTGGAGGACAAGCTTGTCTACGCGGGCAACGTGGGCACCGGTTTTGACGAGGCCACGCGCAAACACCTGCACAAGCTCCTGCAGCCGCGCATCCGCAAGACTCCCGCGTGTGACGCCGTGCCCAAGCCGCCGCAGAAGGGCACCAACTACGTGGAGCCGGAGCTGGTGGCCTCCGTGCGCTACACCGACATCACCAGCGCGGGCATCCTGCGTCATCCCGTCTTCATCGGTCTCGTCGACGGGAAGGGCGTGATGGATTGCGCCGCGCCGGCGGAGCGCTCCCCCGCGCCGGAGCCGGAACCCGCGCTGGAGCCCCCGCCC
The DNA here is from genome assembly GCA_040752415.1 of Myxococcota bacterium. Taxonomy (GTDB): domain Bacteria; phylum Myxococcota; class JACRCW01; order JACRCW01; family JACRCW01; genus JBFMGU01. Next base: position 4,076 of record JBFMGU010000274.1, on the reverse strand, counting down.
CCACCCACATTCCAGCTGGTCAACCAGGACAAGATCTTCTGGCCACGCGACGGGTACACCAAGGGCGACCTGCTCACGTACTACGAGGCGGTGTGGCCATGGCTGGGCCCGTACCTGCACAACCGGCCGCTGGTGCTCACGCGTTATCCCGACGGAGTTGACGGCAAGAACTTCTACCAGAAGAACGCGCCGCCCTTCACGCCGGAGTGGGTGAACACCTACCGCATCGAGGACACCGACTACTTCGTCTGCAACGACGTCACCACGCTCCTGTACGTGATCAACTCTGGCGCCATCCCGCTGCACATCTGGAGCGCGCGGAAGGACTCCCTGGACCGTCCGGACTGGACCATCCTGGACCTGGACCCCAAGGGCGCGCCGCTCTCCCAGGTCATTGAGCTGGCGCAACACATCCACGCGCTTCTCGACGAGCTGAAGGCGCCCCACTACCTGAAGACGTCGGGACAGGACGGATTGCACATCCTGCTGCCCCTGGGCGCGGAGCTGCAGCACAACGAGGCGAAGACGTTGGCGGAGGTGCTGGCGCGCGTGGTGGTGCAGGAGCGCGGCGACATCTGCACCGTGGCGCGCAACGTGAACGCGCGTGACGGGAAGATCTACGTCGACTTCCTGCAGAACGGGTTTGGCAAGCTCATTGCCGGCCCGTTCTCCGTGCGACCCCGTGACGGCGCCCCGGTGTCCATGCCGCTGCACTGGGACGAGCTCACGCAGAAACTGAACCCGGCGCACCACACCATCAAGACCGCACCCGCGCGCCTGCAGAAGGTGGGCGATCCCATGGCTCCCGTCCTCACAGGAAGACAGGATCTGTTGCGTCTGCTCACCGCGCTGCAGAAGCGATTGAAGAGCTGAGCGGGCGCGCGTCGTCGTGGAAAAGCGTTGTGTGGGCTTTTGTGTTGCATGTCGTCCCGGCCGCGGCGCGCTTTTCCGACGTGGAGCGGGCACCCTGGCTGGTTAGAATCGCCGTTGACGCGGATGTTGCACGGCAGCCCGCAACCTCCGGAGCACCCGCACCCAGGCGCATCAGAACACCGGGACCCGTGCACTCACGCGGGTCGTGCCAAGACCCATGCAGCGCATCCAGTCCGGGGGAACAGGGAGCGGAGTGAGAGGCGGCGCACCGGTGATGAGTGTGCTTGTGGCCCTGTGGTGTTTCCTCCCACAGGCCGCCCGCGCCTCTGACCTCGACGAGGTCCGGCTTCGCACCTACCAGATGCACACCGCGCTGGGCGCTCGCACCACGGACCTGGCGGTGCAGCAGATGCTGGTGAAGCTGGAGAGTGAAGCACGGGCGGTGGCGTCCTCCATCACGAGCACCGGCCGCTTCCACGACCTCAACTACGACGACCAACCCGGCGTGACCTGGGACATCCACACGCATTTCACGCGCATCCTGAGAATGGCGGAGGCGTACCGGACGCCGGGTCAGGCGCTCTACGCGGACCCCACGCTTCCGTCGAAGATCCGCATCGGGCTGGAGCGCGGGCTCCGCCACTATTGCGCCACGTGTCCCAATCCCGGCAACTGGTGGTTCTACGAGATCGGCGTCCCGCTCTTTGCCCTGCAGCCCATCCTGCTGCTCATGGGCGACGCGTTGGATGACACCATCCGGCAGGGGCTCGTCGACGCCACCTGGAGGTTCATTGGCCCGGAGCCGCGTGGCGTGGCGCAGAACCTGGTGTGGTCCGCGCTGACGCACTTCCATCACGGCCTCATCACCGGCGACGCCGCCCGCCTGGACGCGGCACGCAACGCCATTGCCACCGTGTCCGTGACGACGACGGGAGAAGGCATCCAGCCCGACCAGACCTTCCACCAGCACGGTGAGCTTCTCTACACCGGCGGGTACGGCGCGGAGCTTGCACTGCAGGTGGCGCGGTTCATGTACCTCACGCGGGACACGCAACACGCCCTCCCACCCGACGCGGTGGAGACGGTGGCGCACTACGTTGCCGACGGAATCCGCTGGTCGCTCCACCAGAACCACTTTGACGCCTCCGTGCTTGGGCGTGAGCTCTCGCGGGAGGGCAATCACGGTGAACAGGGATTGGGCGCCCTGCTCTTCATGTCCTTCATCCCGACGACACGCCAGCTGGGAATCACGGAAGCAGCCAAGAGGATGCTGGAGACGTGGAGCATGCGCCTGCCGGTGGATCTGGCACCGCTGCCGGGACAGCTCCGCACGCAGCCGGGCGAATCCCGTTGGCCGGAGGGTTTCCGCCACCATCCCTTCTCCGACTACACCATCTTCCGACGAGAGAGCTTCTACGCGTCCATCAAGATGCTCTCCTCGCGCATGCTCTCCGGCGAGATCATCAACGAGGAAGGCAAGCTTGGCTCCCGGCTCTCCGACGGCGTGCTCTACCTGGTGCAGCGCGGCGACGAGTACTTCTCCGACGAGGTATGGCCCACCTTGGACTGGGCACGCTTGCCCGGCATCACCGTGGAGCGCCGCCTGGATGCGGCCAATGCGATCTACGGTCCCGGCACGCTCTCCTTCGTGGGCGGCACCGGCGACGGGTGGAACGGCGTGGCAGCCATGGACTTTGCCGCCGTGGACTCACCGCTGCGCGCGCGCAAGAGCTGGTTCTTCTTTGACGACGCCATCTACTTCCTGGCCACGGAGATCACCGACCCGGCGCCGGTTCCCGTCGAGACGGTGGTGGATCAGCGGCCCCATCCCGGAACCGATGGGCCCATTGACGTGGGAACCGGCGCGTCGCTCCTCCTCGACGGCACGATCCTGATTCCCGACGAGACCTGGGTGGCCGCGGAAGGCATGGGTTACCACTTCCCCGACGGGGCGGACGTCGAACTCACGCGCCAGTTGCGGGTCGGCAAGTGGTCCAACCTGGGCGTGGGCAGTCGCGTGGATCACCAGAACGTGATCTTCACGCTCACCATCCCGCACGGCCCGCAGCCGCAGGACGCGTCGGTGGCGTACGGCATTGTTCCGGGCGCCTCGTCCGCGGAGATGACGGTGTGGGCGGCGGAGAACCCCATCCAGGTGCTGCGCAATGACGCGCTGGGCGCCGCCGTTCGCGACACGCGGACCAACAAGCTGGGACTGGTCTTCTGGCAATCGGGCAGCATGGAAGGCATCAGTGTCGACGAGCCGTGTGTCCTGTACGTGGTCGACGACGGGGAGCACCTGGCGGTGGCCGCCGCGGATCCCGCGCGGGGCACCGGGCTGCTGACCGTGCTCCTCCCCGAGCCACTGAACGCGGATCTCCTCGACACCGGCGTCTCGGCCTTGCAGCAGAGCGGGTCCACGGTGTTGCGCTTCCCCCGTGAGCAGGGGTTGACCCATGTTGCGCGCCTTTCACGCGGCGGACCCACGCACGGGTTGTTCTCACTCACGGGCAACGTGGGCGAGCTCGATCGTTTCGCGCCGCCGGCGTCGACGGGAGCACACGTGGTGCTGGACCACGGTGACGCGCGCCTGGCGGTGGATGCCCGCACCAGCGGAGCGGTGACCTTGCTGGCGAACACCCGACTGGCCGCGCCGCACGTGCGGTTCCGCGCCCGCGCGGCGGAGAATGATCCCGACGCTGATGTCGTCGTGGTGTTCAATCACCTGCAGGCGGAGGACTTCCACTTCGTGCGCTTCAGTGCGCAGCCGGGCGCGTCGGGACTCTACCGGGTGACCCAGGGTGAGCCGACGTTGCTGGCGAGCATTCCCCGCTCCCTGCTCGACAACGAGTACCGCACGTACGAGGTGGAGGTGGGCGCCTTCTCCGTCGTGGCGAGGGTGGATGACAGCCTGCTCCTCAACGCGCCCGCCCCGCCGCTCCACTCCGCCGGCGTGGGTGTGGGGAGCGAGGATGACTGCATCTTCATCGACGACGTCCAGGTGAGCGGCTGCGGCGACGGTGTAATCGCCGACGACGAGGAATGCGACGGCGCGAACCTGGGCGGTCAGACCTGCGAGAGCCTCGGGGGACACCCGGGCGCGCTCTCGTGTTCCAGCACGTGTCGCCTGGTGACGGACGGTTGCGGTCCCGTGCCCCCTCCCCCCGACGGAGGCCCGCCTCCCGACGCCGCCCGCATGGACG
>JBFMGU010000273.1:0-14024 GCA_040752415.1 Myxococcota bacterium | reverse complement strand
CCGAGCCTGCGAAGCCGGAGAAGAAGGGGAAACGCAAGAAGAAAGGCGGTTGACCGCGCGCCTTGCGTGGCTAGGATGCGCGCCCCCTCGCCCGATGTGGGCGCGGCGTTCCCTCGAGGTGTTCCATGGCCAACGCACTGAGGCAGGGCTGGGTTTCCGCCCGCCAGAGCCACTCCGTCCGCACGCAGATGCACTACGCCCGGAAGGGCATTGTCACGCAGGAGATGGAGTTCGTGGCCCGTCGTGAGGGCGTGGAGCCGGAGCTCATCCGCTCCGAGGTGGCGCGTGGCCGCATGGTCATCCCCGCCAACGTGAACCACCCCGAGCTGGAGCCCATGGGCATTGGCGTGGCCGCGCGCTGCAAGATCAACGCGAACATCGGCAACAGCGCGGTGACCAGCGGTGAGAAGCAAGAGGTCGAGAAGCTGCAGCTCTGCGTCAAGCTCGGCGCGGACACCGTGATGGACCTCTCGACGGGGAAGCGCATCCCGCAGATCCGCGAGGCCATCCTGCGCGCGTCCAGCGTGCCCATCGGCACCGTGCCCATCTACGAGGCTGTGGAGCGCGTGAAGGACCCCATGGACCTCAGCGTGGACCTGCTGTTCCAGGTCGTCGAGGAGCAGGCCAAGCAGGGCGTCGACTACATGACCATCCACGCCGGCGTGCTGTGGGAGCACATTCCGCTGGTGCAGGGGCGCATCACCGGCATTGTGAGTCGCGGCGGCTCCCTGATGGCGCAGTGGATGATGACGCACGGGAAGCAGAACCCGTTCTTCGAGCACTACGACCGCCTGCTGGACATCTGCGCGAAATACGACGTCACCATCTCGCTGGGCGACGGTCTGCGCCCCGGCTGCCTCCACGACGCCTCCGACAAGGCACAGTTCGCCGAGCTGGACACGCTGGGTGAGCTGACGCGTCGCGCGTGGGAGAAGGACGTGCAGGTCATGGTGGAGGGCCCGGGCCACGTCCCCATGGACCAGATCGACATGAACGTGAAGAAGCAGATGGAGGTCTGCCACGAGGCGCCGTTCTACGTGCTCGGCCCCCTCGTCACGGACATTGCTCCGGGCTACGACCACATCACCAGCGCGATTGGTGCGGCGCTTGCGGGTTGGTCCGGCGCGGCCATGCTCTGCTACGTGACGCCCAAGGAGCACCTGGGCCTCCCCGACCTCGACGACGTGCGCCAGGGCATCATCGCCTACAAGATCGCGGCGCACGCGGCGGACATTGCGCGTCACCGCAAGGGCGCGCGGGACCGTGACGACGAGCTGAGCCGCGCGCGTTACAGCTTTGACTGGAAGCGCCAGTTCGCCCTCAGCATGGACCCGGAGACGGCGCAGGCCATGCACGACGAGACGCTCCCGCACGAGGCGTTCAAGAGCGCGGAGTTCTGCTCCATGTGCGGTCCCAAGTTCTGCTCCATGCGCATCAGTGAGGACGTCAACAAGCTGGTGCAGAGCCAGGCCCAGGCCAAGGGGCCGCTGAAGGTGCTGCACGCGCCGGAGAATGGCGGGGGCTGCATCAGTGAAGGAACCGTGGTGTCGCCGCGCGCCACGCAGATTGAAGCGCAGTGATCCCCAGCATCCTCATCACCACTGACGACGACGTTGCGCCCTCACTCGTGGAGGAGACCTGGCCGGCCATCTACCGGGAGGTCCCGCGCGTGGCGCTGTCCATCCGCTACCGCAGCCTCACCGGGAAGGATCTCAGCGCGCTGTGTGAGCGACTGCAGGGCCGCACGCCGTTTGCCACGCTGCTGGTGAGTCGCCGCCTGGACGTGGTGCACGCCCTGGACCTCTCCGGCGCGCACCTGCCGGCCAACGGCGTTCCCACGTCGTCAGCGCGCAGCTACCTGGGGATGAAGGCCATGATCCTGCGCGCCGCGCACGACGAGGCCGAGCTGGAACAGGCGCGCGGCGCGGATGGGGTGCTCATCTCCCCGGTGTTCACGCCCATCTCCCACGCCAGCGAGCGCAATCCGCTGGGCCTGGAGGGATTGCGCGCGTTGGCCGCGATGTCGCCGGTGCCGGTGATGGCCATGGGAGGCATCACGCCGGACAACGTGAAGGACGTGATGGCGTGCGGCGCCGGCGGCGTGGCGGTGAGTGGTCACGTGTGGCGCGCGCCGGATCCCGTGGCCGCCACGGTGGCGTTGTGGAAGGCCATGTCCGCGGAGTGATTCACACCGGGACCACCGCGGGCACCGCGTCGACGTCCTCCGCGGGCGAGCGCAGCCGCTCCACCAAGGCGCGCAGGATGACGTGCACGAGCGAGCGCGGCACCAACGCGGTCAACACGAGGGCCAACAGCGAGACTCCGGCACCCGTCGTCAGCAGGAGCGCGGAGGTGCGGGTCAGCCCCGTGTCGCCCTGCGCCAGCGCGTAGAGGCCCAAGAGGGCGCCGGGCATGAGCCCCACCACCAGCACCGCCGCCACCGGAATCCACGACGACACCACGCCTGCGACCACCGCGCTCAGGATGGACATCCCCTGCCCACGCGACTGCGCACCGACGGCGAGCACGAAGCCCACCAGCTCCAGGGGAATCATCAACGCCACGATGAGGGGCAACGCGCCGGCCAACATCAAGAGCACCAGGTCGTGCGAGACCTCGTTGGGCAGGAGCGCCTGCTGCCACAGGATTCCCGTCGTCAGCAGCGCGGCCACCGTGCCCGCCGCAATCACGCCCAGGATGCCACCGCCCACCGCGGCCAGGCCCGCGCCCATCACGCCCGCCAGGTTCTCACGCACGCCCGGCAGGAGGAGCGCGCGCACGGAGGGACGCTGGTCCTTCATTTCCGGCGGCACCACCTGTGCGGGCGACGTCACCGGCTCGCAGAACGACACGCCGTGGAGGAGCAGCAGCAGGGTCGTTTCCGCCAACATCAGGAGGGAGAACACCCCAGCGGCGCAAGGGTCTTCCGCGCACGGATTCTCCCGCCGCCCTGATTGCGCTAGGTGAGCGTCGTCCCAGGAGAGCCACCCATGAAGAAGCCCGTCCACACCGAGAAGGCCCCCAAGGCCATTGGCCCCTACAGCCAGGCCATCAGCGTCCCCGCCGGCGAGATGATCTTCACCTCCGGCCAGATCCCGCTGGATCCCACCACCGGTGGTCTCGTGGACGGGGACATCTCCGTCATGACCGAGCGCGTGATGAAGAACCTGGAGGAGGTGCTGCACGCCGCCGGCTGCCGTTTCCACGACGTGGTGAAGGCCACCATCTACCTCGTGGACATGAACGACTTCACCAAGGTCAACGAGGTCTACGGGAAGTACTTCCCCTCGCAGCCGCCCGCGCGCTCGACGGTGGCGGTGGCCGCGCTACCCAAGGGCGCACGCGTGGAGATCGACATGGTGGCGGTGAAGCGCTGAGCGTCACGAGCGCAGCCAGGCCGCCAGGCCCGCCGCGTCCATCTCCAGCGCGGCGCGCTGCACGGCGTCCAGCCCCAACGCGGGGATACGCGCGGCCAGGATTCGCTCTTCGTCGTCGGACACCGGCCGGCCCAGGCGCGCTGCAAACAGGGAAACCACGCTCACCAGCGTGCCCTCCTGCAGGCCTTCCTTCACGCCCTCCGCCTTGACCTGCTCCAGGTCCTGGTACCCCAGGCGATTGAGGAGGTTGTGGAACGTGACGTCGTGGGCGACGCGCCGGTCATAGAGCGCCTCCACCGGGACGGGATTCCGCAGGATGCCCGGCGCCAACAGCTTCTCCCCGGGGCCCACCACCCGCACCAGCTTCTCCGCCTCATAGACCTCCACCCGCCGGGACCCCACCAGCCGAACCACCCACACCAAGCGCGTCCCGGCGCGGAACAGCTCCGCCAGCTTCTGCTGCAGGTCACTCTCGTCCTGGTTGGCGGTTGCGACCTCGATGGCCAGCTTGGGCGCACCGGGAATCCAGCCGGGGCGGTCGGGCACGTTGCCCACGGCCACGTCGGGCGCGCGCAGCGCGGAGGGCTCCCACGAGTATCCCGCGTCCACCCCCGTCTCTTCCGCGTCCGGGTCGGAGTCCACCACCTCCGCCGCCAACGTGGAGGTCCGCGCGTGGTCGCCGCCGCCCGGGCCGCGGTAGACCGGGTGGCCCTCCGTCAGCTCGTAACGGTCGCTCTCGCTGAGCTGGGACGCGGTGAACGGACCCGTGTGGGTGTGCTTGGGCGCCGGCCGGGACATGGCTTCATCCTAGCACCCGGCCACGCCACGGGCTGCCGGGCTCAGATCAGCAGGTTCTTGTACGTATCCAGGTTCTCCAGCACCACGCCCACGCCATCCACCACCGCGTGCAGCGGGTTCTCGGCGACGAACACCGGCAGCCCGCACTCCTCCGCCAGCAGCACATCCAGCGAGGCAATCTGCGAGCCACCGCCGCACAGCACGATGCCGCGGTCGATGATGTCAGCGCTGAGTTCCGGCGGCGTCTTCTCCAACGTGGCCTTCACGGCGCCCACCACGGCGCGGATGGAGTCCTGCAGCGCCTCACGGATTTCCACCGACGTCACGGTGATGGAGCGCGGCACGCCGGTGATGAGGTCGCGGCCCTTCACTTCCAGGTCCAGCTCCTCCTCCAGCGCGTACGCGCTGCCGATCTTCATCTTGATGATTTCCGCGGTGCGCTCTCCGACGAGGATGTTGTGCTTCTTGCGGATGTAGTTGATGATCGCCTCATCCATCTTGTCGCCGGCCACGCGCAGCGTCTGGAAGCTCACCAGGCCGCCCAGGCTGATGACCGCCACGTCGGTGGTGCCGCCGCCAATGTCCACGATCATGCTGCCGCGCGCGTCCTGCACCGGCAGCCCCGCGCCCACCGCCGCCGCCATGGGCTGCTCAATGAGATACACCTCGCGCACGCCAGCGCCTTCCGCGGCCTCACGCACCGCCTTCATCTCGATGCTGGTGATGCCGGCGGGAATGGAGATGAGCACGCGGGACTTGATGAGGTAGCTGCGCTGATTCACCTTCTGGATGAAGTACTTGATCATCTGCTCGGTGATGGTGAAGTCAGCGATGACGCCGTCACGCATGGGCCGGATGGCCACGATGTTGCCCGGCGTCTTGCCCAGCATCTCCTTGGCCTCCCGTCCCACGGCCAGCACCTTGGGGGCGCTGCCGTTCTTGACGATGGCAACCACGGACGGCTCATTGAGGACCACGCCCTTGCCGCGCACGTGCACGAGCGTGTTGGCGGTGCCGAGGTCGATGGCCAGGTCGGCGCTGAAGAGGCCCAGGAGCTTGTTCCACACGGAGGGTGTTCCCCTTTTCTTGAGGCTCCCTCCGAGGACGTCCAGCCTCGTGCTGGGGCACGAGCGGACAGAAGGAGCAACGGGGCACGTTATTGGCCCGACCCCCTCGCCCGTCAAGACCACCTCCCCCGTTTGTTGCGGGGAATCGTCGACCGGGCCTGGGGCTTGAAAGGAACGTCTCGTCGGGCGCACCATGCGCCGCCCTGCGCGGGGGCACGAGGGAGCAAACAAGCATGGGCATGGATCTGCGCCTGTTGCGCTCGGACACGGCGGTGCTGGTGGTGGACGTCCAGGAGCGTCTGCTGGCGGCCATGGCCCCGGATGCCGCGCAGTCGGTGGTGCGGCGGAGCGCGGATCTCGTCGAGACGGCGCGGCTCCTGGGCCTCCCGGTGCACCACACCGAGCAGTACCCGCAGGGCCTGGGGCCCACCGCCGCGACGGTGAAGAGCGCGCTCACCGCGGCCAAGGCGCCGCCGGCGCTCAGCAAGACGTGCTTCAGCGCGCTGGGTGCGCCGGAGGTGCTGCGCTGGCTCAACGGCGTGCGGGCGCGTCGCGTGGTGGTGACGGGGATGGAGGCCCACGTGTGCGTCTACCAGACCGTGCGTGACCTCTGCCTGGAAGGCTTCCTCACCCACGTCCCGCACGACGCCATCTGCAGCCGTCGCGCCGCGGACCACGCCGCCGCGTTGGAGATGATCCGCGCCGCCGGCGCGCAGGTGACCACCACGGAGAGCGTCATCTTTGAGCTGCTGGGGAGCTCCGAGGACCCCGCGTTCAAGGAGCTCAGCAGAAGGCTCAAATGACCCACCACAAGCACCACGCCAGGAAGGACCACCACGCCCACGACGAGCAGGCGCCCGCGCCCATTGCCGTCATCACCGTCAGCGACACCCGCACCTCCGCCGACGACACCAGCGGCGCGACGTTGCGGGACAAGCTCCAGGAAGCGGGTTTCCACGTCGGGGATCCCGTGATCGTGAAGGATGAGCCGTGGCAGATCCGCGTGGCCATCGAGCAGGCGCTCAACGGCGGGGCGCGCGCGGTCATCCTCAACGGCGGCACGGGCCTGGCGCCGCGCGACGGCACGCCCGAGGTGGTGGAGAAGATGCTGGACAAGCCGCTGCCGGGCTTTGGGGAGCTGTTCCGGATGCTGAGCTTCCAGGAGATTGGCGCGGCGGCCATGTTGAGTCGGGCGGTGGCGGGGACGCGGGGGCGGGCGTTGCTGGTGAGCCTGCCCGGGTCCACGGCCGCGGTGCGACTCGCCGCCGAGAAGCTCCTGGTCCCTCAGCTCAGGCACATCCTGGGGCTGTTGTCCGGGTGACCTGTGCCTGCGAACGCGCCCGGGGTACAACCTTTTCGGTACCGAGGCCCTCGAGCCCTGGGAGGTGCGGGTGACGCTCCATACCGCGGACAAGCCCAAGGCCCTGCGTGTGAGCCTCCGTCGTCTGGGAATGGACGACGCGGACCGCATCCGTCGCTGGATGTTGGACCCGGACCTGGTGCGCTTCACGGTGCTGGTGCCCGGCCCGGAGTACGCGGTGGAAGGCGTGGCCAACCCCGACGCCGCCGAGCACTACATTGACCAGCTCCTGCGCGACCCGCGCCGCCTCAGCTTTGCCATCCTCCTCGACGGGGTGCACGTGGGGAACGTGGGGCTGAAGGACTACGAGCACGGCGTGCCGGAGGCGGAGTGCTTCATCGAGATTGGCGAGCGGCGCCTGCGCGGGCGGGGCATTGGCCAGGAGGCCATGAAGCTGCTGCTGGAGCACTGCTTCTTCCGGCTGGGGCTGCGCGCGGTGCGGCTGGGCGTGTTTGACTTCAATGAGAGCGCCATTCGGCTGTATCGACGACTGGGCTTCCGCCACACGGGTCGTTATGGATGGCACTGGTGCAACGGGGGCTATCACGAGGTGCTGGGCATGCGCCTGGAGCGCAGCTTCTACACCGGTGAGGACGACGGGGACTGAGTTCCGGATGCCATGACCCGCCCGTTGCTGTTGGACAACTTCTCACGCGTGCTGGGGGCGCGCTCCCGTCGGACGCTGGAACCCGGTCGCCGCGACGCCGCGGTGCTGGTGCCGTTGCTGCGCAAGGAGGACGCGCTGCACGTGCTGTTCACGCTGCGCACCGAGGACGTGCCCACGCACAAGGGCCAGGTGGCCTTCCCCGGCGGCGTGCGTGAGGAGGACGACGCGGATCTCATCTTCACCGCGCTGCGCGAGGCGCACGAGGAGATTGGCCTTCATCCCAGCTCGGTGGACGTGCTGGGCATGGGTGACGACGCGATCAGCATCACCGGGCTGCGCGTGACGCCGGTGGTGGGCTGGGTGCCCGCGCTTCCCTCGCTGGTGCTGAGCCCGCGCGAGATTGCCGAGGTGTTCACGGTGCCGCTGGAGGTGCTGCGTCGACCGGGAGCGGTGACCGAGCAGACGCTCAAGGCCGGCGACGGAACCAAGCGGCGCGTCCCGTTCTTCGAGGGCGGCCCGCATCCCATCTGGGGCCTGACCGCGTGGATCCTGCGCGAGCTGCTCAATGTGATGGACGAGCACGACCTGCAGTGATGCCGCGACCTGGATCGCAAACAGGAATGTGTGCCCACAGGGCAGACCCGCGGCCTTGAGGTGATGCCTCGACCTGGATCGCAAACAGGAATGTGTGCGCCACAGGGCAGAGCAGACCTGCGATGGAGTTGCGTTGTGGCGCGGACATTCCCGTCTGCGATCTCGCCACAGCCTCACACCCCACCAAACTCAGTGCGGAGCGACCGTGCTCTCGGGCGGGGGCGAGGCCTGCGGGCCGGCCTTGGTGACGGGCGTGCGCCAGTCGTCGGACTCGAAGATCACGGGCTGGCCGACGGTGGGCTCCACGGCGCCGTGACCGTTCTTGATCTGCACCCACAGCTCAAAGCCCGCCTTCTGCCACTCCTTCTCCTTGGCGTTCTGCTTGGCAAAGCGCTGCCGCGCGAAGGCCAACGGTCCCGCCGCAAGCCGCGCCGTGGGCACGCGGTAGACGTACCAGCGCTCCTGGCTCTTTCCCGGCTCCACCGGCGGCACCTTGATGTGGCCCCCGTTGCGCGCCACGTGCGTGTTGCCGCCGTCGAGGATGGCCACCAGCTCGCCCTTCTTGGGGCCCGCGCCTTCCACCAGGCGCCAGGGGTCGTCGCTCATGGTGGCGGTGCCGGTGCCAATGTTGGTCCACACCGCGTGCACGCTGACAAAGACCTCGTCGGGCCTGGCCTGCACGCCCATCACCTCGCGACTCACCTCCACCTGGTCCACCGTGGCAAAGAACGGGATGTTCCACACCGCGTCGTCGAGGACCACCTTGCCCATCTCCCCCACGATGGCCTGGTCGTAGCTGAGCACGCGCTGCGCGGGCAGCACCTGCACCGGCGTGAAGCCGCGCGTCTCCAGCTGCACGCGCTCGTAGAAGCTCACCGGCATGCACCCGAGCTGGAAGCTCACCGGGAAGTCGAACACCAGGCGGAAGGCGTTGCGCGGGAGCGCGTCCTGCTCGGCCAGGAAGCGGGCCACCTCCTGCGCGCGCTTGACGCGGTCCGGCAGCGTCTTGTCGTCGGTGCGGATGTCCAGCTTCAAGACGTTGACGTTGATGCCATCCAGCACGGTGGCGGAGCGCACGTCGGCGCCAAAGGAGTCCTTGATGCGCTGGTGGAGCCGCAGCACCGCGCGCCCCTCCGGGCTCAAACCGGGCTTGTCGGGGTCCACTTCCGGCGCGGCGCAGGAGACCATTCCCAGCAGCAACCCCAGGGCAACCAACGGACGCGACCGCGTAACCATGGCCGGCAGATTAACCACCCCGCTGGACCACGGCAAAAGCCACGGGTCGGACGTACGTCCAGGTGTGAAGGCCTCGCACCCGGAGCGTGGAACGCGGGCGTGGAATCCGGCGTCAAATCCTTGTCAACGCGCCGTATCCCCCGGAAAATGAAAGGGATTGCCGGCGTTTGGTTTGCCGGCGGAACCGTGCCCCGTTAGTGAAGGACGCCATGCCCAAGCCTCTTGTTCGGACGCGCGCGCGGGTTGCTGCGCTTGCTGGGTCTGCTCTTGCGATTGCGGGAGCCTCACTGCTGGTGGCGGCCGCCAATCCGCCCGCGGCCATCCCGTCCAAGACGGTGAACGGCCCAGCCCTCTATCCCCTCAGCAAGGTGAAACCGGGTCTCATCCTCAAGGGTGAGTCGGTCTTCTCGACGGCGGGGCTGGAGCCTTTCGAGGCCACCGTGCTCGCGGTGATGGAGGACTACCTGGGACCGGGTGAGGACCTCATCCTGGCGCGGCTGACCGGGCCGGCCATGGAGCGCTACGGCGTGGTGAGCGGGATGAGCGGCAGCCCCGTGTACGCCGACGGACAGCTCGTGGGCGCGGTGAGCTACCGGTTTGGCGCATTCCCCAAGGAGGCCATCGCGGGCATCACGCCGGCGGAGAGCATGGTGGCCATCCTCAAGGACCGCAGCGCGCGCATGGAGCAGGAGAAGAACAAGCGCAACTACAGCGCCCTGCCCATGACGCCGTGGGGTGAGGCGCGTCCCATTGCGGCGCCGCTGGTGTGCGGTGGCTGTCCCGACGCGGTGCTCGCCGAATACGGCCCCAAGCTGCAGGAGATGGGCTTCACGCCCATGCGTGGCGGCGCGGGCGCCAGCAACCAGGAGTTCCCCATCTACGCGGGTGGGCCCATTGCCGGCGCGCTCGTCGACGGCGACGTGAACATGGTGGCGCTGGGCACCATCACCTACGTCAACGACAAGGAGGTGCTGGCGTTCGGGCACCCGTTCATCGGCAGTGGCTCGGCGGAAGTGCCCATGGCGTCGGCCGAGGTGTACGCGACCATTCCCAGCCTCTCCGGGTCCTCCAAGCTGGGACGCGCGGGGCGTGTGGTCGGGGCGCTGCTGGATGACCGGCTCACGGCCATTGCCGGCCGCATGGGGATGGAGGCGCGCACCGTGCCATTCAACATGGTGCTGGACCGCCCCGGGGAGCTGGACGCGCGCAAGGACGTGAAGTTCCGTGTCGTCGACGATCTGGGCGTGGGCGCCACGCTCACCGACCTGGCCGTCAGCGGTGCCATCATGAACCGCGTGGGCTTCGAGAGCGTGGGCACGGTGCGGCTCAAGGGCAGCGTCACGCTGGAGAACGGAACGGTGATTCCCATGGACCAGCTCTTCAGCGGCGTGCCCAACCGCAACCCCACCTACGCCGCCGCCTCCATGGTTGGCGACGTCATGGAGATGCTCTGGCGCAACCCGTTCGAGCGCGTGCGCTTCAAGAGCGTGGACCTCACCGTGAAGCACCACGAGGAGCCCATGGTGGGCGCGCTCACCCGTGCTTCCGTGGCCCAGCCGCGCGTGCGCGCCGGTCAGCCCTTCAAGGTGGCGCTGGACATCCTCACCCACCGCCACGGTTTGCGTCGCATGGAAGTGGAGTTCCCCACCGACGAGCGCATGGAGCCGGGCGTGTACTCCATCGTCGTGGCGGACCGGGAAGAGGCGGAGGAGATTGACAAGGAAGCCGCGCTGGTGCCGCTGGCGCGCAACCTGGATGACGTCGTCAAGAACGTGATGCGCACGCGCAAGCAGGACCGGCTGTACGCCTACTTCCTGGACCGCGTGAAGGGCGCCAAGGTGGGCGGCCTCCCCATGGCGGAGCTGCCTCCCTCCATGCTGGCGATCCTGCAGGACGGCCAGGACGGGCCCGCCGCGCGCAAGCAGCCGCGTCGCGCCATGGTGGTGAAGGCGCTGGACCCCGGCGTGATGGTGACCGGGAAGGCGGAGATTGAAGTGCAGGTGCTGCCGCCGCGGTCGCGCTGAAACGTCACTGGCACGGGCCGCACAACACACAACTTCCCGACTGACAACACTGCTCCCGGAACGTCTGCGTGTTGCCGCACTCCACGGGGTTGCCACACGTGTTGCCGTCGGTGTTGCGCGTGCAGTTCCGGTTCTCGTTGTAGGTCGAGCTGTTGCACGTTCCGCCACCACAGGTGCGCGCGGTGCAGGTCCGGTTTTGGCTCCCGGTCTCATCACACGTGGGATTCCCGTCGTAGGCGCACGCGCTCCAGTTGCCGCAGGTGGTGCCGCAGTCAGATCCGGCGGTCACCCGGGTGCACGCCTGGGACTCCTGCCAGCTCGTCTGCTGACAAGCGCCGCCGCCGCACAGCTGGGCGTAGCACCACCGGGTCTGGGTGCCGGATTCGTCACAGGCGGGATCCCCGTCGTAGGCGCACGCGCCCCACGGGTCACAGTACGAGGTTCCGCAGGAGGCGTTGTCGGTGTCACGTGAGCACGCGAGGGGCGCCGGGTCGGCGACAGGATCGTTCCAGCACATCTCGCTCC
The DNA here is from genome assembly GCA_040752415.1 of Myxococcota bacterium. Lineage (GTDB taxonomy): Bacteria > Myxococcota > JACRCW01 > JACRCW01 > JACRCW01 > JBFMGU01. Next base: position 2,436 of record JBFMGU010000273.1, on the reverse strand, counting down.
AGCAGGTGGGTTGAACGCACGAGCGGGTCTGGAGGCCGCTCTCGTCGCACACGTCACCCTCAAACGTGCACGCACCATAGGCGCCGCACTGCAGCTGCCCGCACGGCCACCCCTCCGTCCCGTCCTCGCCAACCCCGGGGCGGTAGCAGACCTGGGCGTCAATGCGGAGCGTGTCCTCGCACGCGCCGTTCTGGCACGCGAAGTCAATGCAGGTGCGCTCCTGCGTGCCCGTGGCGTCGCAGCTGGGGTCACCGTCATAGAGGCAGCCGCCGAATGCCGTGCACTCCGTGGGCGCGCATTCCAGGCCATTGGTGACCCGGGTGCAGTTGCGGGACTCCTGGCGCGTAACAGGAGTGCAAGCGGCGGCCGCGCACACGTGGTCCGTGCAGTCGCGGGTCTGGGCGCCGGTGGTGTCGCACGTGTCGGAGCCGGTACAGGCGCCGTAGCCGTTGCACGTGGTGACGTCGCAGGTGGTCCCGTCGGTGTCGCGGTTGCATCCCTGGGTGAGCGTTCCCTCGCTGGCCACGCACGCACCCGCCTGGCAGGAGCGGAACGTGCACGGCACGTCCTGGACACCCTGTTCGGCGCAGCTGTCCGGATACACACACTCGTCGGGGGTTCCGCAGGTTGTGCCGGCCCCGCAGGGCGCGGATTCGTTGGCGGGCAGGGCCTCGCAGTGAGACGTGGTGGGGTTGCAGAAACCCTCGGAGCACTCGCTGTCCAGGTGGTCGCAATCATCATCCGCCTGGCAGGGCGCTCCCCCATCCACCGTGCCCGCGCCCGAAGAAGTGCTCCCGCTGCCACCGGAGGAGCTGCTGGTTGCGCCCGTGGAGGTGCCACCACCGCTGGATGTCCCTGCGGAGCTTCCCAGGCTGGCACCGCCCGTGGAGGCGGCGCTGCTCGCGCCGGATGAGCCCGTGCTCCCGGCGGTGCCCGACGACGATGACGACCCGGCGGCCGCTGTCGACGACGAACCCGGCGCCGCGCCGGAAGAGCCACTGGACCCGGCGGCGGTGCTCCCGGTGGCGCCGGAGGACGTTGAAGAGGCGGTGCTGCCCGTGACGCTGGCACCGGTACTCCCAACCGAGGTTGCTCCGCCCGACGACGTGGACGCCGACGCCAGCGACGACGAAGATTCGCTGACCAGCGAGGTGGAGCCGTTGGAGGTGGAAGCCCCCGAGGCGGACGACGCGCCTCCGCTGGAGGTGGTGGCCGGCAACGGATCCCTGCAATAGGAGTCCTGGCAGGTCTGTCCGTCGGCACACTCGGAGTCCACCTCGCAACGGACGGAAACGCCGCACGCGGTGCCACCGAGCACCACCACCAGCGCGGCCCCCACAACGACGCCAACCGAACCCTTGGCCATTCTCAGCCTCCCCCCGCAATGACGCCCGTGCCCAACAATCCCGCGGCCGCCAGCAGGAACACCACAGCCAGGATACTGACCGCCCCCCACGCCGCTCCCAGGACTCCCGCGGTGAGCAGCTTGGAATCTGCCGAAACCTGCGGCGCTGGCAGTTGGGGGAGCAGCAGCGCGTCGGCAAGCACGTACGCCGTCGACGCGGCCAACCCCGCCGCCACGACCCCCACCAACACCGACACCAGCACTCCGCCACCTCCCGCCAACAGCACGGGGCGTCGCCACGACGCTGGGCCTTGAGGACTCTCCGACGTCTGCGGGTCCGTGGAGGGCGCGGGAGCGGCGACAGCCTGGGTGGGCACGGACGCAAGCAACGGACCTTCCTCCGCGCCCCGCCGCGAGGGGATGCCGGCCTGGCGCAGGAGCTGATCGACGGAAGGCCGGACGGTGTCCAGCAACGCTTCATCCGAGCTGGCCGGAATGCGTTGCGCCACGGCGCCGGCGGCGACACCCGTGCGCGCGTCGATGAGCTTGAGGTTGAAGAGGTAGGAACCGCCCAGTCGGCCGATGTTGCCGGTGATGAGGTGCGTCACCTCGAGCGCGGCGGCGATCTGCGCCATGCAGCTCTCACTGTTGCAGTTCATCAGCTGCTTCTGCTGCTCGTACCCCAGCGCGGCCTGGATCTCCTTGGCGCTGACCACCCGGGAGAAGGCGCGCGACTGTCGGACTTCATTGACCACGTTGTCCGTGAGCAGCTCCGCCACGTCCGCGTTGACGCCGGTCTTGTTCTCCAACGACGACACCGCCACGGACGGGCTCGGCGGAGGAGTGCCTCCCGACGCGCCCGCGCTCGTCAGCGTCACCAAGGTGAGCACCTGGCCCAGCATCGCGCCCAAGATTGCCGTTCCCTCGTCGAGCGTTTCCGGTTGAGTAGCACCCGGCGCGGCACGTCCTCAACGGGCGCGGGCCGAGCCCCTATCCCCCCGCCACGCCACGCGCCGTGACCACCCCTGCTGCCGCAAGCGCAGCAAGCGAGAGCACGGCCAAGACCACGCTCCCGGCCGCCAGGGTGAGGT